>NZ_JAUEYJ010000024.1:0-155837 GCF_032489615.1 Bradyrhizobium sp. SZCCHNR1051
CTTGGAACACTGAAGCTTCGCAACCTCAGCTTCCTCGGTTCAGACCGGATGGACAACCTCCTGGAAGACCACAGCTAGCCCCGCCCCACGAACGGCATCTTGGTCGCCATCACGGTGATGAACAGGACGTTGGCGTCGAGCGGCAGCGAGGCCATGTAGGCGACGGCGTCGCCGACGGCCTTCACGTCCATGCGCGGCTCCGGCATCATGCGGCCGTCGGGCTGCAGTACGCCGCCGACCATGCGCTCGGTCATCGGCGTCTCGGCGTTGCCGATGTCGATCTGGCCGACCGCGATGTCATAGGCGCGGCCGTCGAGATTCGACGCTTTCGTCAGACCCGTGATCGCGTGCTTGGTCGAGGTGTAGGGCGAGGAGAACGGCCGCGGTGCATGCGCCGAGATCGAGCCGTTGTTGATGATGCGGCCGCCGCGCGGCGACTGATCCTTCATGATGCGGAAGGCGTGCTGCGTGCACAGGAACGGCGCGGTGAGGTTGGTCGCCACCACCGACTGCCACTGCTGCAAAGTGAGGTCCTCGAACGGCACCGGCGGCGCACCCATGCCGGCGTTGTTGAACAGCACGTCGAGTCGGCCGTAGGTCGACTTCACGGTGTCGAACAGTGCCGCGATCGAGGCGGGATCGGTCATGTCGGCGGGGACGGGCAGGCTCATGCCCGGCTCGCCGAGCTTCGCGGTCTCCTCCAGCATCTCCTTGCGGCGGCCGACCAGCACCACGGTGAAGCCGCCCTTCATCAGCGCCAGCGATGCGGCGCGGCCGACCCCCGTGCCTGCGCCCGTCACCAGGGCGATCTTCTTTGCCGCTTCAGCCATGTTTCCTCACCTTCAGTTCACGTGTCTTGCAGCGTTCTGCAGTTTCAGTGTTTCGACTCGCTCTGAGTCTTGTAGGGCGGCCTTGGAATGTTGTTGTGCGCCGCGCGCAGGGCCGCCGACCAGCGCGAGCGGAGATCGTGGAAATAGGGCTCGCCGGCCTCGATGCGGTGGTTGAGGTCGGCCTCGCAGGCCTCCGCGCGCACCACCAGCACGTCGATCGGAAGGCCGACGCCGAGATTGGAGCGCATCGTCGAGTCCATCGAGATCAGGCCCGTCTTCAGCGCCTCGTAGAGCTCGACGTCGTAATGCATGGCGCGGTCCAGCACCGGCTTGCCGTATTTGTGCTCGCCGATCTGCAGATAGGGCGTGTCGGTGGTGCATTCGATGAAGTTGCCGGCGGTGTAGACCATGAACAGCCGCATCCGCGAGCCCTTGATCTGGCCGCCGAACAGGAAGGAGACGTCGAACGAGATGTCTTCGGCCTTCAGCGCCGGGCCTTCGGTGGCATGCACCATGCGGATCGCCTTGCCGATGCGCTGTGCAGCCTGAAACATCGTCGGCGCGTTCATCAGGGTCTCGACCTCGCCGGTCTCGGGGTCCTCCATCCCTTCGGTCAAGGTCGAGAGCACGGACTGGCTGACGGCGAGATTGCCGGCGCTGGCGACCGCCACGATGCGCTCGCCCGGATTGGAGAAGATGTGCAGCTTGCGGAAGGTCGAGACGTTGTCGAGACCGGCATTGGTTCGGGTGTCCGCGATCATGACGAGGCCGTCACGCACCAGAATTCCGCAGCAATAGGTCATCTCAGTCCCCTCGAGCCATTGCGCGAATTACTAGCGAAAATCGCCCCTTCGTCCAACCCCGCACTTCCGTAGCCCGGATGAGCGGAGCGACATCCGGGATCTCACGCGCTGTCTCGGTGAACCCGGATGTCGCTTCCGCCTTCGCCCTTGCGGGCTTCGGCGGACAAGTCGCTCATATGGGCTACGGGAAGGCCGGCGGTTCCAGAATTCAGGACTGCCGCTGCGACTGCGATTGCGACGGACCGCCGCGGCCGACCTGCTCGACCTTCACCTTCACGGTGAGCGTCTCGGTCCCGCCGCCATAGCGGGTGCCGCGCACCGGGGCTGCGCCGAGATAATCGAGCCCGATGGCGACCCGGACATGGGCGTCGGTGGTGCAGATGCAGTTGGCGGCGTCGAAACCGACCCAGCCGAGATTCGGCACATAGGCTTCCGCCCAGGCATGGCCGGCTTCCTGGTGCACTGCACCATCGGAGCGCAGGAAGTGGCCGGACACGAAACGCGCGGGGATGCCGGCGGCGCGCGCACAGGCGATGAAGATGTGCGCATAGTCCTGGCAGACGCCGCGCTTCAGCACGAAGGCTTCCGCCGCCGAGGTGCCGCTGTGGGTCGGATCCTCGTCGAAGGTCATGTGCTCGTAGACCTGCACCATCAGGGTGTGCAGAAGACCGAGCACGTCGCTGTCCGATTCCGCGCGCAGATCGCGCACGACGGCGGCCATGGCGGCATTGGCAGCCGTGAGGGGTGTCTGCCGGAGGAAGAAGCTGGGCGGGAAGCGCTCGTCCGCTCCCTTCAACACGCCGCCGGTGTCGTGCGTCTCGACCAGGCCTTCGGCCGTGATCGTGAGGTCCTCGAGTGCGCCATGGGTGATCACATGGGTGACGTTGCCGAATGCGTCTTCATGCATGTCGAGGCGGGCATCGGTCGACACGTCGATCTGCCACTCCGCCACATATTGGCCGTCATTGCTGCCGGGCGTCATGCGGATGATCTGGATGGCGCCGGTCGCCGCCGGCTCGTAGCGGTAGGTGGTGGAATGAGAGATACGCAGGCGCATGGCGGTCGACCAGTCTTCGTCAGATGTGCTGTCCGCGGTAGCTCGTTTCACCTCCCCCTGAAAGGGGGAAGGAGGACCCCTCGGGCGAAGGGGAGGGCGCCCGGCGCCGGACGTGGTCTCGCAGACACAGTCCGACGGCCGCCCATCGCTGTTTCCGCTGCGCTCCGGCGCTCAGATCAGATACTGCTTGGTGATGATCTCTCCAAGTCGCGAATTGTCGGCGATGAACTCCTGGATGAACTCGTGCACGCCGCGCTGGAAGATGTCGTCCATGTTGGAGTGGTCGAGCCGGTTGCGGACGCCGCGGGCATGGCGCTGCGCCGCCCCCTGGCGGCCATAGGCGACGCCAATCTGGTCGAGATTGCGGACGAGGTTGCCGTAGCAGCTCGCCAGCGAGCGCGGCAGCGTGTCGTTGAGGATCAGGAGGTCCGCGATCAGCCAGGGCTTCAGCGTCTCGCGATAGACCCAGTGATAGGCCGTGAGCGCCGACACCGAACGCAGGATCGAGGTCCATTGATAATAGTCCAGCGGGCCGCCGACATGCTCGTCCTCGGGCAGCAGCACGTGATATTTGACGTCGAGAATACGCGCGGTGTTGTCGGCGCGCTCCAGATGCAGGCCGAGCCGCGAGAACCAGTACGCGTCGTTGCGCAGCATCGTCCGGTAGGCCGAGCCGTCGAAGCGCAGCGAGGTCTCCTGCACGAAGCGCAGGAAGCGCGCGAGATCCTCGCGGGTCTTGGTGCCCTTGCTCCAGACTTCCTGCAGCTCGATCCAGGAACCGTTGAGCGTGTCCCACATCTCCGAGGTCAGCGCCGTGCGGACCGAGCGGGCATTGAGACGGGCGGCCTCGATGCAGTTCTTGATCGAGGACGGGTTCGACGGATTGAACGAGAGATATTCGACGACGTTCTGCTCGTTGGCCTCGGAGTAGTGCTCGTAGAAGCTGACATTGACGCCGGCGGTCATCAGCGCCGACTCCCACTCGTTGGTCTTGCCGATATAGGCCGCGGGAAGGGCGGTGACGCGCAAGGTGGCGTCGATGGTGCGGGCGAGATACTCGGCGCGCTCGACGTAGCGAGCCAGCCAGTACAGGTTTTCGGCGGTGCGCGACAGCATGGGCAATCTACAAGCTGCGGAGTGATCCCGCCTCGGTGGCGGGAAAGGCAAGTATGGATCGAAGGTTTGTGAGGCGAGGCTTACTCATCCAGCACCCATGTGTCCTTGGTGCCGCCGCCCTGGCTGGAATTGACCACCAGCGAGCCCTCCTTCAGTGCCACGCGGGTGAGGCCGCCCGGCACGATGGTGGTGTGGTCGCGTCCGGTGAGCACGAACGGGCGCAGGTCGACATGGCGCGGCGCCAGCCCTGACGTGACGCAGGTCGGGCAGGTCGACAGCGCCAAGGTCGGCTGGGCGATGAAGCCCTCCGGCTCACGCTTCAGCTTGTCGCGGAACGCCTCGATGGTCGCCTTGGTGGCGGCCGGGCCGATCAGCATGCCGTAGCCACCCGAGCCGTGCACCTCCTTGACCACGAGTTCGCCGAGATGGTCGAGCACGTAGGACAGATCCTGCGGCTCGCGGCAGCGCCAGGTCTGCACGTTCTTCAGGATCGGCTCCTCGCCCAGATAGAACTTCACGACGTCCGGCATGTAGGAGTAGATCGCCTTGTCGTCGGCGATGCCGGTGCCGACCGCGTTGGCGAGCGTGACGTTGCCGGCGACGTAGGCCGACATCAGGCCGGGCACGCCGAGCGCCGAGTCGGGGCGGAAGGTGAGGGGGTCGAGGAAGTCGTCGTCGACGCGGCGGTAGATCACGTCGACCCGCTTCAGCCCCTCGGTGGTGCGCATGAACACCTCATCGTTCTTGACGATGAGGTCACGGCCCTCGACTAGCTCGATGCCGAGCTTGTCGGCGAGAAAGGAGTGCTCGTAATAAGCGGAGTTGTAGATGCCGGGCGTCATCAGCGCCACCGTCGGCTCGGCCGAGGCGCTGAGCGGCGCGACCGAGCGCAGCGCCGACAGCAACTCGTCCGGATAGCGCTCGACCGGCGCGACACGGTGGCGCGCGAACAGGTCCGGAAACAGCCGCATCATGATCTCGCGGTTTTCCAGCATGTAGGACACGCCGGACGGCGTGCGCGCGTTGTCCTCGAGCACGATGAAGTCGTTGGCGTCGACGCGGACGATGTCGATGCCGGCGATGTGGACGTAGACGTCGTGCGGCACGTCCTGCCCGTTCATCTCCGGGCGGAACACGGGATTCTGAAAGATCAGGTCATCCGGCACGACGTTGGCGCGCAGGATGTCCCGGCCGTGATAGATGTCGCGCAGGAACATGTTCAGCGCCTTGACGCGCTGCTTCAGCCCCTTTTCCAGTAGCGCCCATTCCTTGCCCGACAGGATGCGCGGAATGACGTCGAACGGGATCAGCCGCTCCTGCGCCTCCGCCTCGCCATAGACCGCGAAGGTGATGCCGATTCGCCGGAACAGCAGCTCCGCCTCGTGGCGGCGATACTCCAGCGCCTCCGGCGGCGTTTCCTTCAGCCACCGCGACAGCTCCTGATAAGCCTGACGGACCTCGCCGCCCGGCTCGTTCATTTCGTCGAACGCAACTGCCATAGATGCCCGTGTGTCCCAGCCTCGCCATACACTGCATGACTCTGCATGACGGTAGCAAGGGCCGGGCCAGCGCGATATGCATTCTCCTGCGGCATTTCGTGGGGGTTGCTGAAGCCATGCCCGAAAAACCGGCTGCGTCGTGCTCAAATCCGCGGCATAGACTGCGACGTTCCGGATGACATTGGCGCCGTGGCGGGCCAAAAGAGACGGCAGATGCGAGGAGAAACCATGAGCGAGATCGTCACCGCGGGGTTGCTGGTCATCGGCGACGAGATCCTGTCCGGCCGGACCAAGGACAAGAACATCGGCTTCATCGCCGAATACCTCACCAATCTCGGCATCGACCTCAAGGAAGTCCGGGTGGTCTCGGACGACGAGCCGGACATCATCGCGGCGCTCGACGCGCTGCGGCATCGCTACACCTATGTGTTCACCACCGGCGGCATCGGTCCGACCCATGACGATATCACCGCGGATGCGATCGCGAAGGCGTTCGGCGTCGGCATCGACCACCATCCCGAGGTGGTGGCGCGCTTCCGAGAGCGCTGGAGCGAGCAGGAGCTCAACGAGGCGCGGCTGCGCATGGCGCGCATCCCCGACGGCGCCGAACTGATCCAGAGCGCGACCATTCTGGCGCCGGGCTTCAAGCTCGGCAACGTCATCGTCATGGCCGGCGTGCCCTCGATCATGCAGGCGATGATGGACATCGTGGCGCCGAAGCTGAAATCGGGCGTGCGGATGCTGTCCGAGACGGTGCGCGCCAATGCGCGCGAGGGCGACATCGGCGGTCCCTTGCGCGAGATCGCCAAGGCGCACCCGGACACCATCATCGGCAGCTATCCCTTCATCGACGAGGACCAGAAGCCGAATACGCATCTGGTGGTGCGCTCGCGCGACCAGGACAAGCTGTCGGCCGCGATGGCTGCGGTGAAGGAGATGCTCGCCGGGCTCAACGTGACGCGCTAAAGCAGGTGCAGCTTTTGAGAACTCACGGACGAGATGAGATGCCAGACAAGACTTTGAGTGCAGAGGAGCGCGCGGGCCGGGCCTTCCCGGTGTCCTGGGACCAGTTTCATCGCGATTGCCGGGCGCTGACCTGGCGGCTGAACGAGATCGGGCCGTTTCAAGCCGTGGTGGCCATCACCCGCGGCGGACTGGTGCCGGCGGCGATCGTGGCGCGCGAGCTAGGCGTGCGGGTCATCGATACGATCTGCATCGCGAGCTATGACCACACCAAGCAGGGCGAGCTTCAGGTCCTCAAGGGGATTTCAAACGACACCGCGGAGCTCGGCGGCGGCACCGGCAAGGGGCTCTTGATCGTCGACGACCTCGTCGACACCGGCAAGACCGGACGCATGGTCCGCGAGATTCTCCCCGACGCCCATTTCGCCACCGTCTACGCCAAGCCGAAGGGCCGGCCGCTGGTCGACACCTTCATCACCGAGGTGTCGCAGGACACCTGGATCTTCTTCCCCTGGGACACCGCGCTGTCGTTTGCGCCGCCGCTGCGCGACGGGGCGGCGTAAGCCCGGAGAGTGGCGAATAGGGAGTAGCGAATAGGGAATTCGGGTGGGCGAGGCGTTCGCTATTCGCTACTCCCCATTCGCTATTCGCCAGCCGAAGGCTCGCCATGCCGCTGCAGAACCGCGTCACGCCGATGGGCGATATCGTCGCCGCGCCGCATCGCGGCCTCTTCACCGGAAATCGCGGCATCATCCACGACCCCGCGACGAAGACGCTGCTGAACCGGCGCTGGTCGAGTCCCGCATGGCTGGTCTGCCTGTGCGAGTTTCGCGGCAAGCGCCGCAAGGTCATGGCAACGCAAAGCTGGACCGAGCTGTTCTTCCTTGACGAGGCGACCGCGCTCGCCGCCGGTCATCGCCCCTGCTTCTACTGCCGCCGCGACGACGCCAAGAGGTTTCGTGCGGCGTGGGAGGAGGGCAACGGCGTCGGGGCTCTGCGCATCTCCGAGATTGATCGCGTGCTCCATCGCGAGCGCCTCGATCGCGGTCGCAAGCGCCTGCATCCGCTGCCGACGCCGCTCGCCGCCTTGCCTGACGGGGCTATGGTGCAGGCAGGCGAGGAGAGCTTTCTGATCCGAAAAGGCAGGGCGCTGCCCTGGTCGGCGGCGGGCTATGACGCGCCACGCGCAGGGATCACCGACGCGTTGCTGCTGACCCCGCCCTCGACGCTGCGCGCGATCAAGGCGGGCTACGCGCCGGTGCTGCATCCGAGCGCGATGACCTGACCGTCGGGTGATCGGGGCGCCGCACGGATGTGCCGCGCGGAGCTCCGCGCGTCACCACGTGTAGCGCACGATGCCCTTGCCGGCGTAGCTGCGGGTCACATCCGAGAACTCACCCTCGAAGCTCGCGCCGGCCGACCAGCCGTTCCGCCACTTCATCTCGGCAGAGACCGTCGTCAGCGCCGAATTCTGCGCCTGCCGCGCGCCGTTGACGACGAAGGATGCGCCCGGAAGGGCCTGGAACGTGGCCCCGGCCGACCGGCTGGGGTTGAAGTCATAGGCCCAAGCGAAGCGGCTGCGCAGCGTGAATACGCCGTCGGACACCGCATAGGATTTGTCGGTGCGCAGGCCCAGCTCCGACCGCGTATCGGTGACGTTCTGCGATCCGAAGCGGAGCGCGAAGGTATTGGCGCCGGAGACCGCATTCTCCGCATAGCCCGGCAGGCTGAACGTCGTGAACTGCGCCGCGGCGTAGGGCGTGATCCCAAATCCCATCCAGGGCGAGACGAAGCGATAGCCGCCTTCCAGCCGGCCGGCAAAGGTGTTGGCGTCGAAATTGGCGCGCAGCTGGTCGACGCCGGCCACGGTCACAGTGCGGTTGGTGGTGATGTTCTGCCAGCCATACGCCAGTGCCCCCGAGATATAGCCTGCGCCGATATTGTGCCTGACGAAGGCGCCGGCCTGGAACAGGTCGGACCGGCCGCTGCCGCCATTGGCGACGCTGAACGTGGTGCCGCCGCCGGCCATCGAGAAACCGGCGATGGTGAACGGCGAGAAGCGATAGTCGGCGCCGACGGCCGTGCCGTAGAGGTTGCTGGTCGTGTTGTTCGAGCCCAGCGCGGTGTTGCCGTCGGTGGTCTGCGAGCCGCCAAAGCCGGCCGCCCATACGCTCCAGCCCGGTCTGGCCACGGGCGCGGCCGGCGCCTTGGTGTAGATCGCGGCCAGGGCGTCGTTCGGATTGCGCTTGCTGGCATAAGCGAGCGTCTCCTCCGCATAGCCGATTGCTCCGCCGGGCGCAGATCCCGAGTCGCCGCGACCGGCAACGAACGGGTCGGTCATGACGCCCATGAACTGCGTCATCGCGTTGAACGTCGTCTGCTGCGAGCCGGTCGAGGTCTCGCCGGAGATCTGCGTCAGTCCCGTTGGTGTCAAACCGGTGAAGACTACGGGGATGCTGCCATTCGTGTTGAAGTAGTTGGTGAGCGCGTTGCTGACGTTCTGCTGATTGATGTTCCCCGCCGGCGTGCCCATCGAGAGGTTGAGGAAAACATCGTTGCCATCATAGCTCAGCGTCGAGGTGAACCCGGCTGGGAGGTTGGTGTTGGTAATGCCGCCGAACGTGCCGCTGATGCCGCCGGTCGCGGTCAGAATGGTGTATTGTTTGGAGATGTAGCTGCCGTTCGCGAAGGTCGCGGTGACGGCGGCGCCACCGAGCGTCGCAGTGCCCGTCACGGCCGCGAACGACGCCGTGCTCGGATTCACCTGCACCAGATATTGCGCACCCGACTGGAACGCGAGGTTGCCGGTGATCGCCATGGAGGAGGCCGGGGTGCCATTGCCGGGCGAGAACGTGCCCGAGATCGTCGCGTTGGCGCCGGTGACGGTGCCATCTCCGCTCAGCGTGCCGAACGTCTTGTTGAAGCCGTTGAGATCCAGCGTGGCGCCGGACAGCACGCTGAACACCGTGCTGGCGCCGAACGCGCCGGCCGAGCCCGCGCGCAGCGTACCGGCGTCGACATTGGTCGCGCCGGTGTAGGTGTTGGTGCCCGAGAGCAGCAGGATGCCGCCGCCCGCCTTCACCAGGGTGCCGGCGGAGGCGCCGTCGCCGACGATGCCTTGCAACGTGGTCGTGGTCGCGCTGGCAATGTCGAGCGTCGACAGCCCGGCAATCTTGAAGTCGCGGCCGTTGGCGAACGTCGTCGTGCCGGTGACCGCCAATGTGCCGCCGTTGGAAATGATCACGTCGTTGGCGACGTTGCCGAGATTGGCGGTGGCGCCGACCGAGAGCGTGCCGGCGCTGATGTTGACGTTGCCGGTGAACGTATTGGTCGCCGACAGCACCAGCGTCCCTGCACCGGTCTTGTTGAGTGCCGTGTTGACGCCTCCGGTCGTCAGGCCGGTGCCGCCGATCGAGTCGCCATAGGTCACGGTCCCGCCGGACACGCTGATATTGGCCATCACGCCGCTCAGGAAGATGCCGGCGCCCTGCGCTGCGCCGGCCGCCGCTGAAAATCCGTTGATCGCGCTTGGCCCGATCCCGATGCCGGGGGTGCCGGCGGTGCCACCGGTGACGGTGTTGCCGGAAATCGGCGAGTCGAGAATCGTCAGCGTGCCGCCGGTGGCGACATAGATGGCACCACCATTGGCTGCGCCGCCATTGCCGCCGGCGCCGCCGTCGGAGCCGGGCCCAGGCCCGCCCGAGCCGCTGGCATTCGTAGCGCCGTCGCCGCCGGTGCCGCCGTTGCCGCCATTGGCGTTGCCGGTGCCGCCGCCATTGTTGTTGGTGTAGGTGTTGCTGTTGGTGGTGCCGGAGCCGCCGCCACCACCACCGCCGTCACCGAGCGCGGCGCCCGCGGTGCCGGTCGTGCCTTGCGTGCCGGTATGTCCGCCGGTGCCGCCCGCACCGCCGCCGCCGCTGGCGCCGCCGTTGTTCGCGGCACCGCCCGCGCCGCCATTGCCGCCGTTCACCGGGTCGGCTGCCGCGTTCTGTGCGCTGCCGCCGTTGCCGCCACTGCCGCCGGTGGCGCTGTTGCTGGTGAAGGTCACCGCGGCGATCGTGACGTTGGCGCCGCTGCCGACCAGCAGGCCGCCGCCGGCTCCGAGACCGCCGCCGCCGCCGCCGCCGGAGCCATAGGCCAGGCCGCCGCTATAATAGCCGTTCTGGCCGTTCTGGCCGTTGCCGCCGATCGCGGCCGTGTTGGTGATCGCCAGGCTGGAGATGTTCACGGTCGGCGCGTTGGCGCCGTTGACGACGATGCCCTGAAACGAGGAGGCGCCGTTGATCGTCTGGCCGTTGCCGGTGATGTTCACCGTGACGTTGCTGTTGGCGGCCTGCAGTTGTGCAAGCGAGCTCGACAGCGTGAAGCCGCTGGTGATGTTGATCGTCACGGTCGAGTTGGCGCCGGCGGCCGCGACCGCTGCCACCGCCGTATTCCAGTCGGTCTGGTTGGCGACGTCGATCGCCAGGGCCTGGGTGCTCAGGAACGTGCTGGCACAGAGGATGGAGAGGGCCAGCCATCGCCGCGGCTTTGATTTCGGCGCAGCAGTAATCGTTCTCGCAATGCAAGTCATCCCCATCCCCAGCAATGAAGGCAAACGTCAGATTTGAAACTGATGCAGGCGGCGGAAGCTCACCGCGTTAACAGGTAGTAACGAAATGAAATGCTCGTACACACATTGTCAAGAACGCGAAAGACACAGTGCTCTGCCAACGATGTTGCTGGGTATTTCGCTACCACGGTTGCCGAAGTTGATCACGACGAGATGTCGTCCCGTCGGCCGAGAGCAGCCCCAAACTAACAGTAAGGTGCACATGAGCGCTGCGCGCAGCGGGCGCAACGCTGCTGCTGATTCATCCGGAGTCTTACCGGCCGGTGCGCTCGCGCGAGCGCTCGTCAGCGTGCGAGAGGAGCCGACCGGGAGACAGACGGTGACCTGTGATGCTCCGGAGGCACCGCGTGAGTGGCGATGGGCGCCAGCATCGGTCGGCGTGCGCCGTCAATCGTGGCCGCTCAAGCGAACCGCTGCCGTGCCAGCTTGGCTCCGGTGCCGAGCGCCATCAGCTTGGCCTCGGCGATCTCGCGCCGCATCGGCGCCATGCCGCAATTGGTCGTGGCGATGATGTTCTGCTTCGGCACCACCTTCATGACGTCCTCGAGGGTCTTGCAGACGTCCTCGGCGGTCTCGATCGCGTCGCTGGCGACGTCGATGACGCCGGCCTGCACGATCTTGTTCTTGAGCAGGCCGAGCAGCTCGATCGGCACCTTCGAATTGCGGCATTCGACCGCGACCTGCTGGATGGTGCTGGCGTCGATGACCGGGAACGTCTCCTCATACTGCCGCCACTCGCCGCCGAGCGTCTCCTTCCAGTCGGTGTTGGCCTTGATGCCGTAGCCGTAGCAGATGTGCACGGCCGTCGGGCAGGTCAGCCCCTCGGCGGCGCGCTCCAGCGCCTTGATGCCCCAGTCGCGCACCTCGTCCATGTAGACGTTGAAGGCGGGCTCGTCGAACTGGATCATGTCGATGCCGTCGTCGTGCAGCGCCTTGGCCTCCTGGTTCAGCAACTCGGCAAAGGCGAACGCCATCTTGACGCGGTCGCCATAGTAGTTGTCGGCGATGGTGTCGATGATCGTCATCGGCCCCGGCAGGGTGAACTTCACGGCGCGCGTGGTGTGCGTGCGCGCGATCCGCGCCTCGTCACCATGGACGCGGCCCTTCAGCGACAACGGCGCCACGACCTGCGGCACCATCGCCTTGTAGCGGTCCTTGCGGATGCCCATCTCGACCTTGTGCGCGAAGTCGATGCCCTCGACCCGCTCGAGGAAGCCGTGCACGAAATGCTGGCGCGACTGCTCGCCCTCGGTGAGGATGTCGATGCCGGAATCCTCCTGCAGCTTCAGCGCGAGAATGGTCGCGTCGCGCTTGGCGCGCGCAAGCTCATCGCCCTTCGACTTCCACGGGGCCCACAGCACGTTCGGCTCGGCCAGCCATTCCGGCTTCGGCAGCGAGCCTGCGATGGTCGATGGAAACAGCATGGTCGAACTCTCCAGCATAGGGGCGGTCAGGCTTGAGCGCCTGTCTGCCATGGCTTACCCTTCAGGTACAGAAGAACGAAGCCGCCTCGCGTGTTCCGCGGCGCGGCATAATGGTCCGGGGAAGGAATCGGGGAAGGATGATCGATCTCCATTACGCGCCGACGCCGAACGGCTGGAAGATCTCGATCATGCTCGAGGAACTCGGGCTGCCCTATACCGTCATTCCCGTCGACATCCGCGCCGGCGACCAGTTCAAGCCGGAGTTCCTGGCGATCAGCCCGAACAACCGGATTCCGGCGATCGTCGATCATGCGCCGGCCGATGGCGGCCCGCCGTTCCCGGTGTTCGAGACCGGTGCCATCCTGATCTATCTGGCCGACAAGACCGGCCGTTTCCTGCCGCAGGAGACGCGGGCGCGCTCGCGTGTCATCCAATGGGTGATGTGGCAGATGGCCGGACTCGGGCCGATGATGGGGCAGCACGGCCATTTCGCGCTCTATGCGGCTGAGACGATCCCTTATGCGATCCAGCGTTACCGTGATGAGGTCGCGCGGCTGTTCCACGTGCTCGACGTGCAGCTCGGCAAGACCGGCGCCTACGTCGCCGGCGACGACTATTCGATCGCCGACATCGCCTGCTTTCCCTGGATGATGACGCACAAGGCCCAGGGGTTCACGCTCGACGACTATCCCGACATCAAGCGCTGGTACGCGGACTTGCGCGGGCGGCCCAAGCTGCAGGCCGGGCTTGCGATCGGCAAGTTCGTCAAGGAGCCGTTCAACGAGAAGTCGCGTCATGTGATGTTCGGCGCGCGCGCGAAGGAGATGATGGGGAGATCGTGAGCGAGCTCCGCGGCATCGCGAGGAGCATGGGGATAAGCGGGGATAAGCCATCCAGACCGTATGTTGCAGCCCCTGGATTGCTTCGTCGCTACGCTTCTCGCAATGACGGAGAGAGTGATGTGCGCCAACTGCCTCCGCCGTCATTGCGAGCGCAGCGAAGCAATCCAGGGGCGACACTAATGGTCTCAATGACTCCGTGGCGCTCTCGATGACGAACGCATCAAGACCTTGAGGAAACACACATGATCGAATTCTTCTTCGACTGCTCCAGCCCCTGGACCTATCTCGCCTTCCACAATATCCAGCCGCTCGCGCGCGAGTTCGGCGTCGACATCGTCTGGCGGCCGATCCTGGTCGGCGGTATCTTCAACACCGTCAATCCCAGCGTCTATGCGCAACGCGAGAAGCCGGTGCCGGCCAAAGCGGCCTACATGCTGAAGGACCTCGGCGACTGGGCGCGCTCGGCCGGGCTCAGGATCAAGATGCCGCCGACGGTGTTTCCGGTGAACAGCGTCAAGGCGATGCGCGGCTGCATCTGGCTGGGGCAGGACATGGTGCCGTTCGCGCGGACCGTGTTCGAGATCTATTGGGGGGAGGACCAGGACATCTCGCAGGATGCGGTGCTGACGGAGGTGTGCCGGCGTGTCGGCATCGACCCGAAGGCGTTCTTCGATGGGATCCCGCAGCAGGGCATCAAGGACCAGCTGCGCATCAACACCGAGGAGGTCGTCAAGCGCGGCGGCTTCGGCTCGCCGACCATCTTCGTCAATGCCACCGACATGTATTTCGGCAACGACCGGCTGCCGCTGATCCGCGAAGCGCTGGCAAGGGCGAAGGGGCGCGCCAGCTGATGCCGCGGGCGATCGTTTGCCGCGAGCTCGGCCCGCCGGAGAAGCTGAGGCTCGAAAGCCTGCCGTCTCGTGTATTGGCTGACGGCGAGGTGCGGGTGAAGATCCGCGCGGCCGGCATCAATTTCCCGGACATCCTGATGGCGGCGGGTGAGTATCAGCTCAAGCCGGAGCTGCCGTTCACGCCCGGCGTGGAGGCGGCCGGCGATGTCATCGCCACCGGCGCGGCCGTGACCGGCCATGCCGTCGGCGACAAGGTCATCGCCCGCATGCGCTTCGGTGCTTACGCCGAGGAGGCGGTGGTGGCGGGGAGCCAGCTCACGCCGCTACCGTCGACCTTCGACTACGCGGAAGGCGCGACCTATCTCGCCGGCCATGGCACCGCCCATCACGCGCTGGTCGATCGCGGCCAGCTCAAGCCCGGCGAGACTCTGCTGGTGCACGGCGCCGGTGGCGGCGTCGGCCTCGCCGCCGTCGAGATCGGCAAGCTCTTGGGCGCGACGGTCATTGCAGCAGCGTCCTCGGAGGAGAAACTCGCGGTGGCACGCGCGCGTGGCGCCGATCATCTCGTGCTGTATGCGCGCGAGCCGTTCCGCGACGCCGTCAAGCGCATCACGGATGGGCGGGGCGTCGACGTCGTGTTCGACCCGGTGGGCGGCGAGGTGTTCGAGCACAGCGTCCGCTGCATCGCCTGGGGCGCGCGGCTGCTGGTGATCGGCTTCACCGGCGGCATCGGGCTCGCACGCACCAATTTGATCCTGATGAAGGGCGCCAGCGTGCTCGGCGTGCGCGCCGGCGAGGCCGTGCGCAGGGACCCTGAACTCGGCGAGCGACGCATGGCGGCGCTGCTGGCCTTCGCCGAGCAGGGCAAGCTGCGGCCGAACGTGTCGCACCGTGTGCCGTTCGAGGATTACGCAGTGGCGATGCGGCTGTTGATCGAGCGCAAGGCGATCGGCCGCGTGGCGCTGGTGATGGATTAGTTTGCAGGCCTGCCCAAAAATGTGGCGGACGGGTCTATGTATTTTTTTACCACTGGATTCATAGAATGATCGGACAGGTTGAGGCCGATCATGTTGAAGACGTCGAAGATACTTCACCGCATTGCCCTGTCTGCATTGCTGCCCATCCTCACATTGGCTGCGTTGGCGGCCTACGAGATCTCCACGAAATGGGCGGTGCGCGTCGAGATGATGCACATGCAGCCGGTGGCGGAAGCCGTCGGCAAGCTCAGCCGTTTCGTTCATGAGCTGCAGCGTGAGCGCGGCATGTCGTCGGCGTTTCTCAGCAGCAAGGGCACGCAGATGCGCGCCGAGCTGGATCAGCAGCGCAGGCTGACCGACGGCGAGCGCGCGCATGCGGTCGCCGCGCTGGACGGGCTGCGCCGGAGCGGCGCGCTGGCCGAGGCGGCGCAGGCGAGCGAGCAGGCGTTGGCGCAGCTCGATCGCCGCCGCGGCGACATCGATGCCCAAGCCGTCACGCCGGCGGCAGCGGTCAGCTCGCTCACCGATATCGTCAGCCGGCTGACCAGTCTGATCAGCAGCATGTCGACGCTGAGCGATGATGACGACATCTCCAAGGCGATCATCGCCTATGGCAACCTGACGGAAGGCAAGGAGCGCGCCGGCCTGGAGCGCGCCGTCGTGGCGGGAGGACTTGCCGCCGGTCGCTTCGAGCAGGCCGCCTATGCGCGTGCCATAGGGCTGGCTGCAGCACAGGACAGTTATTTCGCGGCATTTCGCGCCGCCGTCTCGGCGAGAGGGCGCGCGGCGTTCGATGCGGCGATGACCGGACCGGCGATCGACGGCGTCGTTGCCATGCGCAAGGTGGTGGAGCAGGGCGGCGTCAGCGGCGATTTCAAAGGGCTTGCGAGCAAAGCCTGGTTCGATGCGGCCACGCTGCGGATCGATCTCCTGAAGCAGGTCGAAGACGCTCTGGCCGTTGAGCTGTCGGAGCTGATGGCCGGCAAGCAGGCCGCGGCCACGGCCAGCCTCGCCGCCGTCGGCGTGCTGCTGCTGCTCGCCTTGGCGCTGAGCCTCGCGATCGTCGTCGCGCTGGCGCGCAGCATCACCGGGCCAATCAACGCGCTGGCCGATACGATGACGCGGCTGGCGAAGGGCGATGTGAGCACCGCGATCGACGCGGTCGATCGGCGCGACGAGGTCGGTCTGATGGCGAGGGCAGTGCAGGTCTTCAAGGAGAACATGATCCATGGCGCCGAGCTCGCCGCCAGGGATGCGGAAGCGATGAGTCAGCGCGCCGAAAAAGCCAAGCGCGTCGGCGAACTGACCGACCGTTTCAGCGGCGATATCGCGGCCGTGATCGACAGCGTGATCTCAGCCTCGGCACAGCTTGAATCGACGGCCGCCGTGATGAACCGCACGGCGAGCAGGACCTGCAGTGAAGCGAGCAGCGTCGCGCAGGCGACCGAGGCCGCATCGAGCAACATGCAGACGATGGCCGCTGCGACGGACCAACTGTCGAGCTCGGTCGCGGGCATCGGCGGTCAGGTGACGCAGTCGGCCGACATCGCGCAGAAGGCGGCTGCGGAGGGGCAGCGGACCAACGAGACCGTGCAGGGCCTTTCCAGCATGGCCGAGCGGATCGGCGACATCGTGCGGCTGATCAGCGACATTGCCGGCCAGACCAACCTTCTCGCGCTCAATGCGACCATCGAGGCCGCGCGGGCGGGCGAAGCCGGCCGCGGCTTTGCCGTCGTCGCCGGCGAGGTGAAGCTGCTCGCCGAGCAGACCGCCAAGGCGACGGGCGAGATCCGCGCGCAGATCTCCGGAATGCAGGAGGTGTCGAGCGAGGCCGTCCGGGCCATCCGCGGCATCACCACGACCATCGGCGAGCTGAACGAGATCGCGTCGTCGATCGCGAATGCCGTCGAGGAGCAGGGCGCGGCCACGCGCGAGATGGCGCGCAACGTCCAGCACGCGGCCAAGGGGACCGACGAGATTTCGCAGAACATCCAGCAGGTCACGGCCGCCGCAAACGAGTCCGGCGTCACCGCCAGCCAGGTGCTCGGGGCGTCGGCGGAGCTGCTGCGCCAGTCCGAGAGCATGCGCCGCCATGTCGATGACTTCATTCGCGGCATCAAGGCGGCGTGAGCGATCGCACGCGATGGGATTGGCTGCTCATCGAGCGAAAGCGGCCGAGCGCGTGGCGCCGATGATCGTGGCGCTGATGAAGGAGTGACGCGGGCGCCACTCGCTGTCGTCCCGGCCTCCGCGCCGGGACCCATACTGCGTGATCCATCGTGCGGCACCCTGGACGTCGTTCTTCGCCAAACGGCATCCGGTGGCTATTGATCCCGGATCGGCGCGCGCGTGCCGCGCCCTTGTCCGGGATGACAGCGTTCTATTTATACTCGCGCTCGTCCCACCACGGGAAATAGTCCGGCATGTCGGCGGTGACGGTGTTCTTGAACTGCGCCGGGCGCTTCTCCAGGAACGACACCACGCCTTCCTTGACGTCGTCGGAGCGGCCGCGCGCGTAGATGCCGCGGCTGTCGACCTTGTGCGCCTCCATCGGATCGTCGGCGCCCATCATGCGCCACATCATCTGACGGATCAGCGCGATCGACACCGGCGCGGTCTTGTCTGCGATCTCGCGCGCCAGGGCGCGCGCGGTGGGCAATAGTTCCTCCGGCGGCACCACCTTGCTGACGAGACGGCCGGCGAGCGCTTCCTGCGCCGGAAACACGCGGCCGGTGTAGCACCATTCCAGCGCCTGCGAGATGCCGACGATGCGCGGCAGGAACCAGCTCGACGCCGCCTCCGGCACGATGCCGCGCTGGGAGAACACGAAGCCGAACCGCGCGCCCTCCGAGGCGATGCGGATGTCCATCGCGAGCTGCATGGTGACACCGATGCCGACGGCCGGGCCGTTCACCGCGGCGATGACCGGCTTCAGCGACTTGAAGATGCGCAACGTCACCTGGCCGCCGCCGTCGCGCACCTGCGGATCGGAATAGTCGACGCGGCCATCGGCGTGGCGCTTCACCGGCCCGCGCTTGGCATCGCGATCGAACGTGTCGGCGCCGGAGGAGAGGTCGGCTCCGGCGCAGAAGGCGCGGCCCGCTCCGGTGACGATGATCGCCCTGACGCCGTCATCCTTGTCGGCGCGATCGAAGGCGTCGATCAGCTCTTCCATCATGGTGCCGGTGAAGGCGTTGAGCTTCTCCGGCCGGTTCAGCGTGATGGTGAGGATCTTGTCGGCGACGTCGTAGAGAATGGTCTGATACGCCATGGGTGTTTCCTGATGTGTTGTTGTTCTCGTTGTTAGAAACGTCATTCCGGACCGATGCGCAAGCATCAGGCCATGCGGCAAGTGCGTATGGTATTCCGTAGGGTGGGCAAAGGCGCGGCGCGCATCGCGCGCGGCGACGTGCCCACCATTTTCACCGATGGTCCGGCGGTGGGCACGGCGCCCGTCAGCAGCGGTGAGCGTGGATAGCGCCGTGTACGCGCCTTTGCCCACCCTACGAATCCGTCAGGGCGCCACCGGCCATGGCCGCTGCTCACCGCGCAATCCTTCGAACGTCTTCGCCATCCCGAGCACGCCGACGTCGTCGAAGCGGCGGCCGATGATCTGCAGGCCGATCGGGAAGCCGTCGGCGTCATAGCCGGCATTGACTGAGATCGCCGGGTTCTCCGACATGTTCCACGGCACGGTGTAGGTGATGTGCTCGAACGGCCTCTCGGGGTCGTTGAGCGGCGAGGCGAACTCGGCGGGGAATTTCACGCCGGGCGAGGTCGGAGAGATGATGTAGTCATAGTCGCAGAACAGTCTTGCTGCGGCGGCGCGCAGGGTCATCGTGACGTTGAAGCCCCTGATGACCTCGACGCCCGACAGCGCGGCGCCGCGCTCGGCCCATTGCAGGATGTAGGGCAGGGTCTTGGCACGAACGTCGGGCGCGAGCCGCGCCAGGTCGTCCCACAGCCGCGCACGCCAGAAATTGTCGAGACCGTCGAGCATCTCGCGGGTGAGGAAGCCCTTCACCTCGCTGATGACGGCACCTGCGGATTCGAAGGCTTTTGCGGCCGCCAGCGTCGTCGCACGCACCGGCTCCTCGAGCGCCTGGCCGACGCCGCCGAGGTCGAGCATCACGCCGATGCGCAGCTTGCGCACCGGCTTCTCCGCGACCTTCCAGTGCAGGTCCGAGGGCGGCAGGCTGGTGCCGTCGCGGCGGTCGGGCTTCGACAGCACGCTCATCATCAGCGCAGCGTCGTCGACGATGCGCGTCATCGGCCCGGCGACGCGGCCGACATAGGGCGGATCGATCGGCACGCGGCCGAAGCTCGGCTTGAGCCCGACGAGACCGCACCACGACGCGGGCAGCCGGATCGAGCCGCCGATGTCGGTGCCGACATGCAGCGGGCCATAGCCGGCTGCGGCCGCGGCACCCGCGCCGGCGCTGGAGCCGCCGGGGTTCATCCGCAGGTCCCACGGATTGCGCGTCAGCGGATGGAAGCTCGACAGGCCCGACGACAGCATGCCGTAGTCGGGCATCGTGGTCTTGGCGAAGATGATCGCACCGGCCTCGCGCAGCCGCGCCACCGGCGGCGCGTCGGCCGCCAGCGGCGCGCGCGTGACGCTGGCTGCGCCGAGCGGCATCGGCTGGCCCTTGGTGGCGATGTTGTCCTTCACCGTCGCCGGTACGCCGTCGAAGACGCCTGCCGGCTCGTCCTTGGCCCAACGCTCGGTCGAGGCCTTCGCTTCCGCCCGCGCCCCGTCGACATCGAGCAGATACAGCGCCTTGATATGCGGCTCCCACACTGCGACATGCGCCAGCACGTCGTCCATCACCTCGGACGGCGAGAACTGGCGCGCGCGATAGCCGGCGATCAGGTCGACCGCGGAGAGATCGTGCAGCGACGTGATGTCGTCAGAGGCGGGCTTGTGCATACTGGTGCTCCGTTGCCGAAGTTCATCTCAATTCGCGCCCGCTCATTGACGTAGATCAGCGCTAAGCTGCCGGCAGACGAGTCTCGATGATGCGGGCGAACATGCTGGCGCCGATCGGCAGGATCTTGTCGTCGAGCACGTAGCCGGGATTGTGCACCGGCACCGAGCCGTCATGGCCGACCCAGAAATAGGCGCCCGGAATCGTCTGCAGCATGTCGGCGAAATCCTCGCTGCCCATCTTCGGCGTCGAGCGCGTCAGCACCTTGGACGGCTCGACCACGGTGCGCGCGACCTGCTCGACGACCTTGGACTGCTCCTCCTGGTTCACCAGCACGCTGAACGTGTCGCGGATGTCGACATCGATCTCGCAATTGAACGCCGCCGCCATGCCGGCGCAGATCGCGCGCATGCGCTCGCGCACCAGTGCGCGCACGGGGTCCGAGAACGCGCGCACGGTGCCGCACAGCCAGGCATCGCCGGGAATGACGTTGTAGGCCGAGCCGGCATGGATCTGCGTGATCGAGACAACGGCCGCCTGCAGCGGTTCGACATTGCGGCTGACGATGGTCTGGATCGCCTGCGCCACGCTGGTTGCGATCACCACCGCGTCCTTGGAGCGCTCGGGCATCGCGCCATGGGCGCCGTAACCGGAGATGCGGATGTCGAAGAAATCGGCGCCGGCCATGGCCGGACCGGGCAGGATCGCGATCTCGCCATGCTCCAGGTCGGGCGCGTTGTGCAGGCCGTACAGTTCGTCGCACGGGAACTTCTGGAACAGGCCGTCCTTGATCATCGCCCGCGCGCCGCCGAGGCCTTCCTCGGCCGGCTGGAAGATGAAGTGCACGGTGCCGTCGAAATTGCGCGTCTCGGCGAGATAGCGCGCGGTGCCGAGCAGCATCGTGGTGTGGCCGTCATGGCCGCAGCCATGGAAGCGACCGGGGATCGTCGAGCGCCACGGCAGGTTGGTGTTCTCCTCCATCGGCAGCGCATCCATGTCGGCGCGCAAGCCGATCCTCTTGCCGCTATCGCCTTTGCCCTTGAGCACGCCGATCACGCCGGTGCCGCCGAGGCCGCGATGCACCTCGATGCCCCATTGCGCGAGCTTCTCGGCGACGATGCCGGAGGTCCGCGTCTCCTCGAAGCCGATCTCGGGATGGGCGTGCAGGTCGCGGCGGATGGCGGTGAGCTCGTCGGCGTAACCTTGGATGCGATCGATGGTGGGCATGGGTGCGTTTCCCTGGAGAGGTTTAAGCCTTGAACGCCGGGCCGTTCGGCTTGAGGCGGATGCCCGGACGCAGGCTGGTCCAGGGCAGGGTGGAGGGATCGGCGGGCATCGCGCCGGGCGCGGCGCAGATCAGGAGATGTTCCGCGATCGGTTCGAAATCGGCGCGGAAATGCACCGAGCTCTTGTTGACCAGGATCGCCTGCGCGGTCGGCTCGATGCCGACGAAGCGGTACATCTCCTGGTCGGCAAGCTGGGACTTGTGCGAGGCCACGACGACGCGGACATCGCCAATGCGCAAGCACGCTGACGGTCCCATTTCCATCCTGCGGCCGCCGTAGAACGGGCCGGGTGCGACGAAGCGGCCGTCGGAGATCTTCTCGACGATGAAGCTCTCTTCGAACGGCGCATCGCCGGGGATGCCGCTCTTGCCGCCGAGCGACAGCGTCACGGTGGCCCCTTCGCCGGCCGCATGCGCGGCGAGCGCCGCTTGCGGATCGTAGATCATGCCGATCGCGGCGCGGCTGGCGCGATTGCGCACCAGCGCGCGCAGCATGCCGGTCGTATCGGAATCGCCGCCCGCGCCGGGATTGTCCTGGGTGTCGGCGATCACGATCGGGCGTGTCGCCGTCTTCGCCAGCGTCATCGCATGGCGCACGCCGTCATCGGGCGTGTAGATGCGGCCGTCGAAATCATTCTCGTGGCCCGCGACGATCGCCGCGATCGCATCCGCCGCGGCGTCCGCGTCGGCCTGCGTCCGGCCATAGGCGAACACGCTCGGGCCGCAATGCGCGAAATCGGCGGCGGGAAAGCCGGGCGCGAACGACAGCGTCGGCACGGCCTCGCTCTGCAGCGCCGCAAGCTTCTCGTAGATGCCTTTGGTGGGCTGGTCGTTGGTGCATTGCCAGCTGATCGGGATCAGGAACGGCAATTGCCGGAAGGCTTTCGCCAGCGGCGCCTTTGCGCGCAGCAGCAGGGAGAGATGCTCGGCGCTGGCGCGGCCGGTGTCGGCCATATCGGTGTGCGGATATTTCCGGTAGGCGATCAGCGCATCGGCATGTGCCATCATCTCGGGCGTGACGTTGGCATGCAGATCGAGGCTCGCGACCAGCGGCACGTTCGGGCCGATGACCTTGCGCACGCGCGCCAGGATCTCGCCTTCGCCGTCGTCAAGATGCTCGGCCACCATCGCGCCGTGCAGATCGAGATAGACGCCGTCGAGCGGGCCGGCGGCCTTGATGCGCTCGACCATCACGGTCGTGATGCGCTCGAACGCATCCCTGGTGACATGCGCGGAGGGACTTGCCGCGCAGGCGATGGTGGGAATGACGTCCCAACCGTTGGCTTCTGCGACCGCCATGAAGCCGGCCTGGCCGGCATTGATGCCGCGCATCGTCGTGAGCACGGAGGCCGCATCGGCGATCGAGGCGCGGCCGCCGCCATGCATGAACGCGTCGTAGTCCGCTTTCGTCGGTGCGAATGTATTGGTCTCGTGCAGAAAGCCGCCGATCGCGACGCGCGTCATCACTCCGCCTCAGGCTGTTGGTGGTGCGATGACGTTAGACCGCGTATCGCGGCCCACGCAAGCGATCGAGCGATGCCGTTTTGCATGCGGGCCACGATGACGGCGCGTTGGCGCGGTGGCGTCTCGTCGTGGGTCCTTGCCGGCTCAGCGACGCAGTTCAGAGTCCCCGGGCCGCCTGGATTGCTTTGCTGCGAAGCAATCCAGGATCCGTCTAGATATCCAGTCTGGATTGCTTCACCGCTTGCCGCGACGGCGGTGGGTGGCGTTGCTACGCCACTGCTTCCGACACCGGCCGGAAGTTGGCGAAGTCCCAGTTCCGTCCCGGCGCCGCTTCGAGCAGCGCGCGCGTGTAGGCTTCCTTCGGATGCGTCAGGATCTCGCCGGCCGGACCCTGTTCGACGATGCGCCCCTTCTGCATCACGACGACGTCGTCGCAGATCTGCGCGGCAACGCGCAGGTCATGCGTGATGAACAGGATGGCGATGCCGAGCCGGCGCTGGATCTCGTCGAGCAGCTCCAGCACCTGCGCCTGTACCGAGACGTCGAGCGCAGACACCGCTTCATCCGCGACCAGCACGTCGGGATCGAGCGCGAGCGCGCGGGCGATGGCGATGCGCTGGCGCTGGCCGCCGGAGAACTGGTGCGGGTAGCGTGAGATCGCGTCCGCAGGCAGGCCGACCAGCTCGAGCAGCTCGCGCGCCCGCGCCATCGCTTTGTCATGCGAGGTGCCGTAGTTGACCGGTCCCTCGGCGATGCTTTCACCGACGGTCAGCCGCGGGTTGAGCGAGCGGTAGGGATCCTGGAACACGATCTGGATCCGCTTGCGATGCGGCTGCAGCAGCCGCCGGGTCAGGATCGAGATCTCATGGCCGGCCAGACGGACGCCGCCGGAGGTCGGATCGATCAGCCGGACGATGCAGCGGGCCACCGTCGACTTGCCGGAGCCGCTTTCGCCGACGATGCCGAGCGTGCGGCCCTTGCGCAGGGTGAGCGTGACGTTCTGCGCGGCGACGACTTCGCGCGCTTTGCCGAGGAACGAACGCTCGCGATAGACCTTGCCGAGCTCGTTGGTTTCCAGCACCACCGGCTCGGTGCTGTCAGGCCGGGGCGGGCGCGGGATCAGGCTGGGCACGGAAGCGAGCAGGTTGCGCGTGTAGTCCATCTCGGGCGCCCGCAGGATCTTGTCGAGCGCTCCAGTCTCGACCAGGCGTCCCTGGCGCATCACCGAGACGCGGTCGGCGATCTCGGCGACCACGCCCATGTCGTGGGTGATGAACAGCACGGCGGTGCCGTGATCGCGCTGCAGCTCGCGGATCAGCGAGAGGATCTGCTTCTGCGTGGTGACGTCGAGTGCGGTGGTCGGCTCGTCGGCGATCAGGAGTTTCGGCTCGAGCACCAGCGCCATCGCGATCATAATGCGCTGGCGCTGGCCACCCGACAGGCGATGGGGATAGGAGCCGAAAATGCGCTCGACGTCGGGCAGGTGGACCTGTTCCATCATGTCGAGGATGCGCTTGCGCCGCGTGCGCGCATCAAGGGACGTATGCGCGCGCAGGACCTCGTCGATCTGGCGGCCCACCGGCACGACCGGATTGAGCGCGGTCATCGGCTCCTGGAAGATCATCGCCATCCGGGTGGCGCGCAGCTCGCGCAGCCGGCGATCGCTCGCGGTGAGCAGCTCTTCGCCGACCAGCTTGACGCTGCCGCCGACGGCATGCAGCGCGTTCTTCGGCAGCAGGCCCATGGTGGTCAGCGACGTCACCGACTTGCCGGAGCCGCTCTCGCCGACGACGCAGAGCGTCT
Organism: Bradyrhizobium sp. SZCCHNR1051; assembly: GCF_032489615.1. Taxonomy (NCBI): domain Bacteria; kingdom Pseudomonadati; phylum Pseudomonadota; class Alphaproteobacteria; order Hyphomicrobiales; family Nitrobacteraceae; genus Bradyrhizobium; species Bradyrhizobium sp. SZCCHNR1051. Next base: position 24,455 of record NZ_JAUEYJ010000024.1, read on the forward strand.
CGCCCTTTTCGACCTTGATCGAGACGCCGTCGATGATGCGCGGGCCGTTCGGGTTCTTCGTCTTGCCGACGGTGACGACGAGATTGTCGATGTCGAGGATGGTGTCGGTCATGTGTTCATTTCTCCACCGTCATTGCGAGGAGCGATAGCGACGAAGCAATCCAGAGCTCCGGGTGCGGCCCCTGGATCGCGTCGCTTCGCTCGCGATGACGAAAAACCATTGTCACTTGCCGGCCTCGCGCTGCTTCATGCGCGGGTCGAGCGCGTCGCGCGCGGCGTCGCCGATCAGGTTGATCGAGAGGATGGCGATCGACAGCAACAGGCCGGGCCAGAAGATCAGCGATGGCTTGATCTGGAAGTAGGAGCGGCCCTCGGCCATGATGTTGCCCCAGGTCGGCGTTTCCGGGCTGATGCCTGCTCCGAGGAACGACAGGATCGCCTCGGTGAGAATCGCGGCGGCGCAGATGTAGGTGCCCTGGACGATCAGCGGCGCGATCGTGTTCGGCATCAGATGCCGCCACATGATCTTGGGCATCGACGTCCCCAGCGAAATCGCAGCTTCGACATAGGGCTCCTCGCGTGCCGTCAGCACGACCGAGCGGACCAGGCGTGCGACGCGCGGGATCTCGACGATGGTGATCGCGATCATCACGGTGCCGACGCTGGCGCCCGACAGCGAGACCACGGCGATGGCGAGCAGGATGCTCGGGATCGCCATCAGGCCGTCCATCACGCGCATCAGGATGGCGTCGACCCAGCGGAAGAAGCCGGAGACGAGGCCGATCACGAGTCCGATCGCGATCGAGATGATCGCGGCGCCGACGCCGACCAGAAGCGAGATGCGGCCGCCATAGATCGTGCGCGACAACAGGTCGCGGCCATAGGCGTCGGTGCCGAGCAGGTGTTGCGCGCTCGACGGCTTGAGCCGTTGCGCCGGAGCGAGCAGCACGGGATCGTGCGGCGCCAGCAGCGGCGCCAGGATCGAGATCAGCACGATGAGCGACAGGCAGACGGTCGCCACGGCGATGATCGGGGTCGAGGTGAGAAAGCCGAACCGGGGACCCAGTCGCGTGGTGACCGGGATCGACGGCTCAGGGGTGGTAACGATCGCCATCGGATGAGGGCCTCAGTAGCGGATGCGTGGATCGAGCAGGGTGTAGGCGAGGTCGATCAGGAGATTGACCGCGAGATAGATGAACGAGGTGAGAAGGATCATGCCCTGGATGACCGGATAGTCGCGCGCCAGCACGGCGTCGACGGTGAGGCGGCCGATGCCGGGCAGGTTGAACACGCTCTCGGTGACCACGACGCCGGAGATCAACAGCGCGAAGCCGGAGCCGATCACGGTGATGACGGGCACGGCCGCATTTCGCAACGCGTGGCGCAACAGCACCGCGATCTCGCTGACGCCCTTGGCGCGCGCGGTGCGCACGAAGTCCTCGCCGAGCACGTCGAGCATCGCGGCGCGCGTCATGCGCGCGATCAGCGCGACGTAGATGAAGGACAATGCGCAGGTCGGCAGGATGATGCGCTCGAAGAACGGGCCGAAGCCGGCGCTGAGACTCTTGAAGCCCTGAACAGGGACCCAGCGCAGGTTGATCGCGAACAACTGGATCAGGATGTAGCCGATGACGAATACCGGCACCGAGAAGCCAATCACCGAAAGCGCCATCACGAAACGGTCGATCCAGGTGCCGTGCTTCCAGGCCGCGATGACGCCGAGCGGGACGGCGACGAGGATCGACAGGATGATGGTCGAGATCGCGACCGAGATCGACGGCTCGATGCGCTGGCCGATCATCTGCAGCACCGGCACCTTCGAGATCAGCGATACGCCGAGATCGCCATGCAGCAGCTGATTGATCCAGGTGAAGAACTGGATGTAGAGCGGCTCGTTCAGTCCGAGCGTGGCGCGGATGCGCTCGAGCTGCTCAGGGGTCGCGTTGTCGCCGGCGAGAATCGCGGCGGGATCGCCCGGCGTCAGCCGCAGCAGGAGAAAGACGAACAGCGCCACCACGCCCATCACGGGGATGGATGCGAGGATGCGGCGAAGCAGATAACCGATCATCTCGAGAGAACCGCCTTCATGGTGCTGGGGCGACGCGCGCAACGTCGTGAGAGAGTGTGCATGTCACCGATATCCATCGCTTTCAAGGTCTCCGGTGTTCGCTCATCTGCTCGTGCACACGCGACGACACGGTGTTCGGGATCCGCGCGAACCATCGCATATGCGAACAATGTCGCAGCACTTTTGCGGCGAACCTTGCGCGAAACTTTGCAAGCCGCATGCCATCATGCGCGCGCTGCGGAGTGATTGTCCACTCGCCCCGCGCAGGTCCCGGAAAATGAAACCGTGCTGCTGCGCAGCGTAGCCCGGGCGAGCGGAGCGACCGCGCGGACGAGCGGGACCCGCATCTCGCTTGCGCTCATGCGGGCTACGCGCCGTCGTGTGTCGCGATCTAGTCGAGCGTCGCGAGCAGACCCGCCATCAGGCGGCCGCGCTCGGCGAGGCTGTCGATCTCGATGTGCTCGTTCAGGGTGTGCATGTCGGTGCCGCGCACCCCGAGGCCGTCGAGGGTCGGAATGCCGAGCGCGCCGGTGAAGTTGCCGTCCGAGCCGCCGCCTGCCGAGCCGTGCGGCAACGCCATGCCGAGCTGCTCGGCGATGCCGCGCGCCTTCTCGTACAGCGCCATGGTTCCGGAATCCGGCTCCCACACCGGCCGCGTCACGCCGCGCGTCACCTTGAAGGTCACGTCGTCGGTGGTGCCGGACAGGGACAGCATGCGCTCCACGCCGCGATCGAGGTCGGCCTGCCGCTTCGCCATGCTGAGCGCTTCGCCGGTGGCGGTGGTGGCGACGCAGTTGACCCACTGGCCACCATGAACGATGCCGACGGAGAAGGTGCAGTCCTCCGTTGTCATGCCGTCGATGGCGAGGATCTGTCGCGCCATTTCCCGGATGGCGGAACGACCCGCGCCGAGCCGCGCGCCGGCATGGCTCGGGCGCCCGATCGCCTCGAGATTGAAGCGGGCGATCGCGTAGCGGCCGGTCACCACGCCATTATCCTGACGGCCCGGCTCGGGCACCAGCACGTATTTGTTGCGCTGCGCCTCGGCTTCGATGATGTCGCGGGTCGAGGGCGTGCCGACCTCCTCGTCCGGCGTGAACAGGATGGTGATCGGCAGCGGCGTCGCAATGGAGGCCTTGATCAGCTGGCGGATCGCTTCCAGCGTGAGATAGTTGCCGCCCTTCATGTCGCAGATGCCGGGCCCATAGCATTTGTTGCCCTCGCGGCGCCAAGGCAGCTTGGCCAGCGTGCCGACGGGGTGAACCGTATCCATGTGGCCGGCGATCAGGATGCCGGGCTCACCCTGCCGCGGGTGCGGGAAGCGGGCGCGCACGCAGCCGGCGAAGCCCTGGCGTCCGGCGATGCGCTCGATCGTCGCACCCAGGATCGCCATGTCGCGCGCGGCAAGATCCAGCATGCGCTCCACCGCGGCGGCGTCCCAGGTCGGACTTTCGCACTCGACCCAGCCGCGCAAGCCCTGCAGCATGATTTCGGTATCAAAGGGAAGATGGGCTGGATTCATTGGTGCTCTCTCAAGGCATTGTCGCGATCTCATGATACGAGACGCAGGCGGGCGCGCTTTGTAAAGCGAAAGCTATGCAGACGTTAACGGCATTGTCAGCCACGGGCCGCATGCGCTGAATGCGGATTGACGCGAAAGGCGACCTCTGCAACTGTCGAAAGCTTGCGACTTACAGCATGTTAGTTCGCACAAGGATTGATCTGCACGCCCAACGAATGATCTGGATCTGATCAGTTTCAGGTCAAACCATCCACTCAGGAGACCTCGTAATGTTCCACAGCCCGCGCTGGAAACGTCTGACGCTCGCGACGAGCCTCGCCGTTTCCATGCTTTCGCTCTCGACGGCGCTGAGCACCCAGGCCATCGCAGCCGGCAAGAAGACGATCACGGCGGTGATGCATTCGGATCTGCGCGTCATCGATCCCGGATTCACGACGGCCTACATCACCCGTGACCATGGCTACATGGTTTACGACACGCTGCTGGCGACCGATTCGAATTTCAAGGTCCAGCCGCAGATGGCGGACTGGAAGGTCTCCGACGACAAGCTGACCTACACCTTCACCCTGCGCGACGGCCTGAAATGGCATGACGGCACGCCGGTGACCGCCGAGGACTGCGTCGCTTCGCTGAAGCGCTGGGGCCGCAACGACGGCATGGGCCAGAAGCTGATGGACTTCACGGCGAGCCTGGAGGCGCCCGATGCCAAGACCATCGTGCTCAAGTTGAAGGAGCCCTATGGACTCGTCCTGGAGTCGATCGCCAAGCCGTCCTCGCTGGTGCCGTTCATGATGCCGAAGCGTCTCGCCGAGACGCCGCAGGGCCAGCAGATTTCCGAGCAGATCGGCTCGGGCCCGTTCAAATTCGTCAAGGCGGAATTCCAGCCGGGCGTGAAGGCGGTGTACGAGAAGAACACCGACTACGTGCCGCGCAAGGAGCCGGCGAGCTGGACGTCCGGCGGCAAGGTGGTGAAGGTCGACCGCGTCGAGTGGGTCACGATGCCGGACGCGCAGACCGCGGTGAACGCGCTGCAATCGGGCGACATCGACTTCATGGAGAACCTTCCCTACGACATGCTGCCGGTGCTGGAGTCGAACTCCGAGCTCAAGATCGACGTGCTGAACAAGTTCGGCTACCAGACGCTCGGCCGCATGAACTTCCTCAACCCGCCGTTCGACAACGTGAAGGTGCGCCGCGCGGCCTTCCTCGCGCTGAACCAGAAGGACGTGCTCGACGCGCTCGTCGGCAACGACAAGTATCAGAAGATCTGCGGCGCCGTGTTCGTGTGCGGCACGCCGCTCGAGACCGATGTCGGCGCCGAGACGCTGATCAAGGGCAACGGCATGGCGGAAGCCAAGAAGGCACTTGCCGAGTCCGGCTATGACGGCACGCCGATCGCGATCATGGCGCCGGGCGACGTCACCACCTTGAAGGCGCAGCCCGTGGTGGCGGCGCAGCTGTTGCGCGAGGCCGGCTTCAAGGTCGACCTGCAGGCCACCGACTGGCAGACGGTGGTGACACGGCGGGCCAGCCAGAAGCCCGTGAAGGAGGGCGGCTGGAACATGTTCTTCACCAACTGGGTCGGCGCCGACGTCGCCAATCCCGTGGCGAACGTGTCGATCGGCGGCCGCGGCACCAAGGGCGGCTGGTTCGGCTGGGCCGAGGATGCCGAGATCGAGAAGCTGCGCGACGCCTATGCGCGGTCCGCCTCGCCGGACGAGCAGAAGAGGATCGCCACCGAGATCCAGAAGCAGAACTACGAGAAGGTGATCTACATCCCGCTCGGCCAGTATTTGCTCCCGAGCGGCTGGCGGAAGTCGCTGACCGGAGTGCTCGACGGCCCGGCCACGCCGGTGTTCTGGAACGTCGACAAGAGCGAGTAGGCCGCGCGCCGAACTCGTGACGCAACGAGAGACGCGGTGAAGCGGAGACTTCGCCGCGTCTCTCTTTTGTTCTTGCGCTCGCCTTGTGCATGAGCCGCGCGTCAGCAGTGCGGATCGCGGACCGCTTCCAGGCCGTCGACCATCAAGGGCGGGCTGATCTGATCCTGGGGTGGCGTCTTGCCGGTGCGGATAGGTGCGGCCGGACGTCGGCCATTATCCCGCGGTTCGGTGACTTCATTCGGCATCGTCAAGCTCCTTGCTGGTGCGCATAACGGACCAGGTGCAGCCGAGTTCCAGATGGCGGGACGCCATCGTCGCAGCCGCGCCATGTGCATCCGTGCGATGCGGTGACCCATGCGCCCATGGCGATTGACCTGCGATGGAACTGCTGCAAGTCTCCTTGTCGAGACTCTTTGCTCCGCGTTTGCAGACGCGACGCAAGACGCCTCGTCAGGCCTTGATCGGTATCAGGGCCTTCGGATGGAAGCCACGCCAAGAGAGATCGCATGTCACATACTTCGCGCCGGACCTCATCCGCGCTCGTTTCATGGTTCGTCGCCTCGGTCATGGCCGTGTCGATGGCGGGCGTGACGACCCAGGCCCTCGCCGCCGGCAAGAAGATGATCACGGCGGTGATGCATTCGGATCTGCGCGTCATCGATCCCGTGTTCACGCCGGCCTACATCACGCGCGACCACGGCTACATGGTGTACGACACCTTGCTCGGGACCGATGCCAAGTTTCGGGTCCAGCCGCAGATGGCGGAGTGGAAGGTCTCGGACGACAAGCTGACCTACACCTTCACCTTGCGCGACGACCTGAAGTGGCACGACGGCGCGCCGGTCACCGCCGAGGACTGCGTCGCTTCGCTGAAGCGCTGGAGCCGCAACGACAGCATGGGCCAGAAGCTGATGGAGGCCACGGCCTCGCTGGAGGCGCCCGATGCCAAGACCATCACCTTGAAACTGAAGGAGCCTTACGGCCTGGTGCTGGAGTCGATCGGCAAGCCGTCCTCCTACGTGCCGTTCATGATGCCGAAGCGTCTCGCCGAGACGCCCGCGAACCAGCAGATCTCGGAGCAGATCGGCTCCGGACCGTTCAAGTTCGTCAAGGCGGAATTCCAGCCGGGCGTGAAGGCGGTCTATGAGAAGAACACCGACTACGTGCCGCGCAAGGAGCCGCCGAGCTGGACGGCCGGCGGCAAGGTGGTGAAGGTCGACCGCGTCGAGTGGGTCTCGATGCCCGATGCGCAGACGGCGGTCAACGCGCTGCAGGCGGGCGACATCGACTTCATGGAATTCCCGCCGCTCGACCTCGAGCCGGTGCTCGCCGCTAATCCCGATCTTTCGATGAACGTGCTGAACAAGTTCGGCTACCAGACCCTGGGACGCATGAACTTCCTGTTTCCGCCGTTCGACAATGTGAAGATCCGCCGTGCGGCGTTCCTGGCGCTGAACCAGAAGGATGTGCTCGACGCGCTCGTCGGTAACGCCAAGTACTACACGATCTGCGGCGCCGTGTTCGGCTGCGGCACGCCGCTCGAATCCGACATCGGCTCGGAGACGCTGGTGAAGGGCAACGGCATGGAGCAGGCCAAGAAGCTGCTGGCCGAGGCCGGCTACGACGGTACGCCCGTCGTGATCCTCGCGCCGGGCGATGCGATCACCCTGAAGGCGCAGCCGGTGGTCGCCGCGCAGCTGTTGCGCGAGGCCGGCTTCAAGGTCGATCTGCAGACGACGGACTGGCAGACCGTCGTGACGCGGCGTGCCAGCCAGAAGCCGCCCAAGGAGGGCGGCTGGAACATGTTCTTCACCAACTCGGTGATCGCCGACTCCGGCAATCCGATCGGCAGCACCTTCGTCGGCGCGCGCGGCCAGAAGAGCCCGTTCGGCTGGCCCGATGATCCGAAGATGGAGGAGCTCCGCGACGCCTTCGCCAAGGCCACCAAGCCCGAGGACCAGAAGCGGATCGCCGCCGAGATTCAGCAGGAGATCTACGAGCAGGTGATCTACGTGCCGCTCGGGCAATGGTTCATGCCCAGCGCCTGGCGCAAGTCGATCACCGGCGTGCTGGAAGGACAGGCGGTGCCGGTGTTCTGGAACGTCGACAAGAGCGAGTGACGTGATGTCGGCCGCGGCCCGTAGCCGCAGCCCGGATGAGCGATAGCGACATCCGGGTTCAAACGCGCTGTGGAGGAGACCCGGATGTCGCCGCGCTCATCCGGGCTACGTCGACTGCCGACGGGGCCGGCTCTCTCGCCGTCATGCCGTGGCATCGCGCAGCGATGAGCCCGGAATCCATATCCACGCGCCGTCATGTGGCGAAGACAAGCGCCACGGCCATCTCGCACCACACTCTGTCCTGGGGCTATGGATTCCGGGCTCGTGCTGCGCACGCCCCGGAATGATGCGCGGATGGAGTGACGTGACGTCGACAGGCCTCGTAGCTATGAGGCACTGATCTCGTCCAGCGCCGCCAACACCTCGCTGGAAGCGACCTCGACCTTGCCGATCTCGTTGAGGGCTTCATCGATGCGCCCCGAACTGAACAGGCGCGCGGCTTCCTTGCCGTGGCGATGCACCGCCTCGTGAGGGCGTTCGAGGTTGCGAAATGCCGGATCGCCGGCCAGACGCTGGCCGCCTTCGCCATAGTACCATCTGCCGAGCCGGCACGTGTGATGATCGGAGAGCTCGTCGGCGCGAAGTTGCAGCCGGCCGACCGACATGTCCACCAGCCGCTTCTTCCAGATCACGTGATCGGCCTTGGCCAATCTCACCACCTGGTTGTCGAGCGAGAGCTTGGCGATCTCGCCCAGCATCTTGCCGACCTTTGCGTCCGTCTTGCCCATGGTGTCCGCGAGCGACATCACCTCGTTGGCATTGGCGGTCGCGAGATCGGCGATGATGGTGATGCCCTGCGCGACCTCGTCGGTCGCGGCGGACTGCTCGGCGAGAATGCCGGAGATCTCGTCCATCTTGGTGCTGACCACCGCGGTCCGGGTGCCGGCCTGATCGATCGCCTGCGCCAGATCGTTCATCTCGGACATGCCGACCTCGACCGCCTTGGCGCCGCCGGCCATGGCCTCGACGATGCCGCTCATCTCGGCCTGCAGCCGCTCGATGCGACCCTTGATGTCCTCGGTCGCCTTGGTCGTCTGCTGCGACAGGTTCTTGACCTCGGCTGCGACCACCGCGAAGCCCCTGCCGAATTCGCCGGCGCGCGCCGCCTCGATGGTGGCATTGAGTGCCAGCAGGTTGGTCTGATTGGCGATTGCGTCGATGGTGCCGACGATGGATCCGATCTCGGCGGACGCGGCGCTGAGATCGGCGATCTTCGCCGAGGTATCGCGCACGGAGCTGGCGATGCCGTTCATCGTCTGCAACGTCCGTTGTACCGCGGTCACGCTGTTCTCGACGGCCTGGCGCGTCGCGGCGGCCTCGGCAGCGGCTTCGGTCGACGTCGACCGGATGGAGTGTACGGAGGCCTGCATCTCGACCGATGCGGAAGCGAGACTCTGGCAGCGTTCGGACTGATTGTTGGAGGCGCCGATCAGGCGCGCTGCGCTGATCGAGGCTTCGTTGCTGTTGATGCAGAGGTCGACGACCGAATCGAGATCCTGGGACGCGCGGGCCGCGAGCGCGGTGCCGAGGCGATGGATGGCCTCGATCAGTTGCGGCTTGAGCTTGGCGCGCAGCGCGGCAGCATCGACGCCTGCGACATCGCGATTGAGCTTGCCGTCCGCCCAGTCGCCGAGGCACTGCGCCAGCGCGTCCTGGAAGGCGTCGTGTGCGGAGGTGTCGGATGCAAGCGGGGCGTCCGATGGTTCGTTCTTTCGGCGGAATCCCAGCATCGTGCCTCTCATTGATGGCGAGCCCGGCTGGCCTGAGCGAGGTCACACGCAGTGACCGGCCCGGACGCCGGCGGCCGTTCGGTTCCACCCTCGTCGGTTGTGGTTAATGGCGGGTTTCTTCCTGCAACCGGTGGTGGCGAGATCTGCCGGATCAGGCTCTCGCGTACCCCGACCTGCCGCCCTTGACCATTATGTAAGTCGCAGCTTACAGTAAGCTATGGCTTACGGAACGACGCTGAACGTGTTGGCGGACCCGACGCGGCGGGAAGTGCTCGAGCGGCTGCGCGGCGGGCCGCGCCCGGTCCATGCGATTGCGGCCGGGATGCCGGTGTCGCGGCCGGCGGTATCGCAGCATCTGAAGGTGCTGAAGGATGCCGGGCTGGTCGAGGAGCGCAGCGAAGGCGTGCGGCGCATCTACTCGTTGCGCCGTGAGGGGCTGGCCGAGCTCCGCGACTGGCTCGACAGCTTCTGGGACGACGCACTGCTCGCCTTCAAGATCGAGGCGGAGCGCACGCTCCGGCAGACGAAAGGGAGGATCGATGAGTGAGGGTGCCGTGATCGCGCCGGTTCGGAAGCTCGTCCATGTCCGGGCGCCGATCGACCATGCGTTCGACGTTTTCACGCGCGGCCTGACGCGCTGGTGGCCGCATACGCATGGGGTCGGCCGCAAGCCGATCGAGAAGGTGCTGCTGGAGCCGAAGCTCGGCGGTCGCTGGCTCGAGATCGCTGAGGACGGCACGGCGACCACGGTCGCGACCATCACGCTATGGGAGCCGCCGCATCGCTTCGTCGTGCTGTGGCAGATCGATGCGCAGTGGAAGCCGAACGCGGCGATGCGCTCGGAGGTCGATGTGCAATTCGTCGTCGAAGGCGCGGACGTGACCCGCGTCGAGCTGTTGCACCACAAGTTCGAAACCATGGGCAGCGAGGCGGGCGCATCGATGCGGCGGGACGTCGACGGCGGCTGGCCGGGGCTGCTGCTGCGTTTCGTGGCCGAGGCCGAGCGGTCGCCGACGTCATCGTGAGCAAATCATCATAAGAGTGGGGAGACCGTGATGTCCGAGTTCGTGGTCCATTCCGTGCCGGGAAGCCCGTTCGGGCGCAGCGTGCTGATCGCGCTGGAGGAGAAGGGCGCGCCGTATCGGTTCGCCGCGCTGGCGCCGGGGGACTCCAAGGGAGCGGCGCATCTGGCGCGTCATCCCTTCGGGCGTGTGCCGGTGCTCGAGCATGACGGCTTCGTGTTGTACGAGACCCAGGCGATCCTGCGCTATCTCGACCGCATGCTGCCCGAGCCGGCCCTGACGCCCGCGGACGTCAGGCAGGCCGCGCGTATGGACCAGGTGATGAACATCAGCGACTGGTACCTGTTCCAGGGCGTCTGCAACGTCATCATCTTCCAGCGCATCGTCGGCCCGCAATTCTTCGGCACGACCACCGACGAAGCCGCGATCGCACGCGCGATGCCGCAGGCGAGAGCCGTCATCGCCGAGTTGTCGCGGCTGCTCGGCGAGCAGCCGTTCATGGTCGGCGATCATCTGTCGCTGGCCGATCTGCAGGCCGCACCGCAGGCGAGCTTCCTGTCGTTGACGCCGGACTGGATGGAGCTGACCGCCGGCCATCCCAATCTCGTCGCCTGGATCGAACGGCTGGAGGGGCGGCCGAGCTTCAAGTCCACCACCATGGCGGAGCTGATGGCACGAGCGCAGGCGGCGTAGGCGCTAGCCGCGTCGATCATTGCTTGGGCGTGAGATCCGCGTCCAAACGACTGATCGCGCCGTGAAGGCCGCTGGGGCGGACGAATGCGCGACTTTCAGCCACGTCATTAATCCAAGTTATATCGCTGCGGACCGGTTCCATCTTAGCTGTCAGGCATGCCGGAGGCTTCGGCATCCGCTCACTCGGAGCGGCCGCCGCTGCGTGCCGACGGCCGCGCGACGAAGCCGGCCCTGCGGACAGATTGGACACAAGCACCCCCCTTGATGCTGCGATCAGACCCCGATCTAGCCGCCCGCTGCGTCTCCTGCACTCACCTCAATTCCGGATTCTGTGCCGCGCTGTTCAATGCTTGCGGGGAGCAGTCGGCGCTGCCGCGGCTCCACCAGCAGTTCTTCACCGTCCGGGCCGGCCAGCAGATCAAATGCCAGAGCGAGGCGCGCGACGATGTGCTCGTGCTCTGCACCGGCTGGGCATTCCGTTACATCCAGTTGTCGGATGGCGGCCGCCAGATCCTGCGCTTCCTGCTGCCGGGCGATATCTTCTCGCCGGCGGCGATCTTCGCCAAAGGCATGAGCTTCTCGGCCAAGGCATTGACCCAGGTCCAGGTCAGCCGGCTCGATGGCGAGGAGGTTCGCAAGCAGTGTCGCGCCGACGAGCTGGTCATGATGGAGGTGTTCCGCTCGCTCGGCGACAACGGCCGGGCCTCCTACGAGCTCATCACCGTTCTCGGCCAGCGTCCGGCCGAGCGTCGGATCGCGCATCTGCTGCTCAGCCTGATGCGGCGCGTCGCGGTCGACGGCGTGGTCCAGCACCACCGCTATCCGTTTCCCTTGAAGCAGCAGCACATCGCCGACGCCATCGGCCTGACCTCGGTCCATGTCAGCCGCGTGCTGGCGCTGTTTCGTGATCGCAAGATCCTGACGATCTCGGAGGGCAGGCTGGAGGTCACCGATCTCGCCGAGCTCGAGCGGCTGGCGGCGTTGAACTGAGCCGGGCAGGGCGGTCGAGCGAGGCGTGCACAGGGCTGGTGCGGACGGTGGGACTCGAACCCACACGACGTTGCCATCGAGGGATTTTAAGTCCCTTGCGTCTACCGATTCCGCCACGTCCGCATCGTTGATCTCTAACGACTTTTCGGCCTCGGGTGCAATCCGTTAGACAATAAAAACCCTCGCGTCAGACAAACCGGTATCCAGCCCTTTCTGGCCGGCGGTTGGCAGTCGGGAAGGGGTAAGCGAGAAGGTGCGGTCATTGCAACGGCCAGATGGCCCGGACTAATCGCGCGCATATTGATGATACGAACGAAAGTTGGTTGAGCTGCCTAATTTGATCTGGCAGTGGCTCAGTTCGGCTCACGAAAGAGCGCCACTGTCCCTCGTAAAGTGGAAGCCGGTGGTTGTTTCGCGAACCTCGCCATTTCCGTACTGTTCGAGCGTGCCCTTGGCCGCGTCAGCTTTAATCCCAATGACTTCCAACTCAGACCAGCCGGGGTGATGCTCATCGACCGTACCCAGCAACAGATCGAAATTCTGCGGTTTAAAGCTTGTAATGTTACCGACGTTGGCCTGCCAAAGATCCGAAACGATCGGACCATTGTCCTTCGATTGGACAATCCATATAGGGCTGGATGAGTCGATATCCCGAAGGCGTTCGCCAAACTGGGTATCGAAGACTAGGCAAAGGCATTTGTCAGTCACGGAATTCTCGTCGGCTAAAAGACAAAATCACGCGAGGTCGCGTCGGGATCGATCCCGTTCGGAATGCTACTCAAATCTGTTAGACAAATCTCACTTTGTTCTATCGGTTTGCATCGCGTAGAGCATCGACGCTAGACAAAAAAACAAAGTAATTTCAATGAGTGCGCAAGATTTTAAGTCCCTTGCGTCTACCGATTCCGCCACGTCCGCGCTTTGATTTCGCTACCGTTTTTCGTGTCAAGCGCTAGAGGAATGGGCCTCCCTTGGACGTAACGCCGCCGTCTCTCGCCAGAGATGGCCGATGATTTCGGCTTGAAGCACCGATATCTGAACGGCCTTGGTTCAGCCCAATGGCAACCCCCGCAACGGCAGCCCGCCCACAGCTCGGATTCGGCACGGCTGGCTGTGGATGCACGAGGAGCGGGGACTGATGTGAAGATTGCGCCTGCTGGCGTCGAGCTGTTCGCATGAGAAACTGCCGCAGAGCGTACAACTCTTGCGGGTGTGGCGCAATTTTGCAGCCTTATTTACTAACAACGACTAATCGTCATCTTTGCGGCATATGAAACCTCCAGCCCACGCAAGGGCGATCGTTCGATCAGGGAGGCTACTTTGCATCGCTCTTCTATTTTGGTCCTCGTCGGTATCACTGCAAGCGCGGCCGCGTTTGCTCATGATCACCCCAGTCGGCTCCACGGGACCTATGCGATGACGGGCGCATCGGACTGCATCCAGAACTCGGCGTCGATCGGATTCGATTCGAATTTCTTGCCAAAGGGTCCGGTCGTGTTCTTCGCCACCACCGTCGACGGCGTCATGGTGTTTCGCGCCGATGGCACCGGCACGGTGAATAGCCGGTCCTTCACGGTCGACGTCGGCGAAGGGACGACCAGCGATGTCTCCTACCAGATCAACTACACGATTGACCCCGGTGGCAAGCTGTCGGTCAAGGCCGTCCCGGGCACGTACAGCTCCACGACGCTGACCGGCCCGAACGCCGGGCTGACGCAGGTCGTCGACGTTCCCGACACCGGCGGATTCATCGGCGAGGGCGCGCGGGCCATCATCCTCTCGCCGCCGGCGCCGAGCGTCCTGACGGTCAGCCGTTCCAACGGAACCCAGTATGCGCGGATCTGCAACGGATCGCTCATCATGACCCGCATCAGCGACGACGATCGCTGAGAACACGGGCGAGCCATTGTTCTGACCAGGGGAGGTAGCTCATGCACCGCTTTTTCATTCCGGTCGTCGCCGCCGCGATGGCGAGCACGACCGCGTTTGCGGATGATCATGTCCGTTTACGCGGAACCTATGCGTTGACCGGCAAATCATTGTGCATCCGGGATCCGGCCGCTCTCGGATTCAACCCGAACTTTACGCCAAAGGGCGGCCCCCTGAAGCTCTTCTCCTTCACCGTCCAAGGCGTCATGGTGCTTCACGCCGATGGCACAGGGACGATGAACGTCCAGGACTTCACGGTTGACACCGGTGGAGGTGAGACGGGTGTGACCTCATACCAGTTCACCTACACGATCTCCGCCGATGAGAGAGTATCGCTCAAGCTGGTGCCGGGTACCTACAGCCACACGATCCTCACCGGTCCGATCGCGGGGCTGACGCAAGTGTCGGACGTTGCAGACGTGAGTGGATTGATCGGCGAGGGCGCGCGGACGATCACGGTCGCCCAGCCTGCGCCGGTCGTCCTGATGGTCAGCCGTTCGGATGGCAACCAGTACGCTCAGATCTGCAATGGATCGCGCACCTTCGTTCGTATCGGCGGCGCGGACCGTTGATCTCGTCCAAGGCGGCGCTCCGTGCCTGGCGCGCCGTCCCGGACAGACTTTGTCTCACTTGCTCGCCGCAAGCATCCCGCGATGGAGCACGGGGAGGCGCGGCCGACGAGGTCAGGTGCCCGAAGCACCCCTTGTGCGATCACCGAGCGAGGGAAGGGGCTCCTGCCTGCGACACGTCCGCCTTTGGGATCAGAGACCTAGCGCATCATCCCGTGATCGGGAATGAGGTTGCGCGCAGCCCCTCAGCTCATCCTTTGCTTAAGCCAGCCGAGCTGCCTTGGTAAAGCCTCAATCCGGCCGTCACCACCTGCTTGAGATGGTGTCCAAGCCGACGTGATCGGCCACGTCCTTGATGGCACGTCTGCAGTGACAGGTCGGCGACGGCATGATGCAAGACATGGACGAGGCGGTCGTTGTAAGGCACGCAGGCACCGGGAAAAAACGATTCTGGCGGAAATCCCGCGGCGGGGGTGAGGGTGACGAAATCGGCGGTGGCGCGCTCCGGCGGTCGGTCTGCCGGTCGAACGGCGGCCTTGCTGACCGGCCCGTCTCCGGTCATCAACGGCACAAGGCTCTAAGACGGCTGCAACATCGAGGCTTCATGACGACCGACTGCCATCGCCCAGCTTACCACTGTCTCGCGCTCGCCGCAGGACTGTTCGTGTTGGGAGGGCTGCTCTCAGGCTGCGCAGGCATGAGCGACAGCGTGTCGACGGCCTTCGCGGATCCCGCCAAATACGATCTCTACGACTGCAAGCAGCTCGAAGCCGAGCGCAAGGCGCTCGCGGCGCGCGCGGCCGAGCTGCAGGGCCTGATGGCCAAGGCGGAGACCGGAGCCGGCGGCGCCATCGTCGCCGAGGTCGCGTATCGCAACGATTATGTCGCCATCAGGGGCCAGTCGCAATTCGCCGAAGAGGCCTGGCGCCGCAACAAATGCGTGGAAACGCCGCCGGCGCCGGTGGCCGCGAAGGATGGCAAGCCGGTCAAGCCGGCGCGCAATGCGCGGCCGATGGCCTCGAGCAATTCCGGCGCACCATCGATCTTACCGCGCGACGGCTCGGTCTACTGACCGCAGCCGCAGCGGCAACCTATAGCCGCCAGTCGTAGATCCAGCTCTGCCGCGCCGACAGGCGCTGCGGGCCGAGCGCCTTGATGCTGAGGTCGCGGGCCAGCGCCAGCGGCCCGGTCATGTGATAGAGGCGGCCCTGATTGCGCGCGGTGCGCTGCACCTGGCCGACGCGCGGACGGCGCAGCTTGGCGTAGCGTTTGAGCGCAGCCGGGATCGCGCCGGGACCGTCCGGGCGTGCCTCGCTCAGGCTCTTGGCGAGCACCACCGCATCCTCGATCGCCATTCCCGCGCCTTGCGCCGCAAAGGGCAGCATGGCATGCGCGGCATCGCCCAGCAGCGCGACGCTGCCGTCGGTCCATTCGATGCCTTCGGGGACGCCGAACAGCGCCCATTTGCGCCAGCCGTCGACGGCGTTGAGCAGCAGCCGCGCCGTCGCAGGCCAGCGCGGTGGGGCGAACGCCGCCTTCAGCTCGCTCGGATCACCCTCCGTGCTCCAGCCCGGCCGGTTCCAGGTCCCCGGCACCACCGCGACCACGTTGACCTGCCGGCCGGCAGAAATCGGATAGGCGACGAGATGGGCCTCGGGACCCATCCACAGCTGCACCCGTGCCGCGGTCAATTCGCGTGGCAATTGCCGGGCGTCGAGCGTGCCGCGCCAGGCGATCAGGCCGGAAAACGCGGCGCGGACCTGCGGAAACAGATGGTGCCTGACCGCCGACCACACGCCGTCGGCGCCGATCAGCGCCAGCGCCACGTCCTGGCGGCGCTCATTGCCGCGGCGATGCACGACGGTCAGGCCCTTGGCGTGGGCGGCGACGTCCTCGAACTGGCAGCCGAGCCGCAGCTCGACGTCCGGATGCGCCATCACCTCCGCGACCAGCGCCGCCTGCAGGTCGGCGCGGTGGATGACCCAATAGGGCGCGCCAGCCGCCTGGCTCGCGGCCTCGCCGAGCGGCAGGCGGGCGATCTCGCCGCCGGCCCGCGCGCTCATGATGCTGACGGCGTCGGGCACCACGGCGCGCGCGGTCAGCCGCGGCCCCAGGCCGAGATCGAGCAGGATGCGGCTGGCATTGGGCGACAGCTGCAGGCCGGCGCCGACCTCCTCGAGCCGTTCGGCCTTCTCCAGCACGACGACGCGGAAGCCCTTGGTGGCGAGCGCGAGCGCAGCCGTCAGGCCGCCAATCCCGGCTCCAGCCACATAGACGGTACGCGATGCCACGACACGCCGATCAGGCAACGTCCTTCAGCACGCATTCCGGCGGCCGCGCTTCGCCCGCGGCGAGGTCCGGCGCATAGCGGTACAGCGTCGAGCAGTACGGGCAGATGATTTCCTTGTCGTTGCCGAGATCGAGGAACACGTGCGGATGATCGAACGGCGGATTGGCGCCCACGCACATGAACTCATGCGAGCCGATCTCGATGACGGGGACACCGGCATCATTGTGGAAATGCGGGACGATGTTATCGGCCATCGGTATCACCTCGCGTGGCAACGGGAGCGTATGCGGTCAGCACGACGGAGCAGGACGGGACTGAGGTCGCAGGGCCGCACGCGTCGAAAACGGCGCGACCATACTGAGCCTTAAGGCCAATTCCTAGTGTTGGGAACCCGCGTTTGGTGCAACGCACGCCGTTATGTTGTGGCCTGTGGATTCGACACAAACTCAGGCCCGCCGAGAAGCCCTTCTTTCGTCGGGGCCGTTGTGTCAGGCACGGGACATCCTATGTCTTTCGGCATCGTCCCCGCGACAACGTGAAGGCGGCGTGATCTCGAAGCGAATCAAGCTGGGAATCAGTCTGGCGCTGGCCGGGCTTGCCGTCAGCGCCGCGGTCGGCGCTGCGATATGGCCGCACGCCTATGGGGCCGGAGCCATCATCGTGGCACAGGATGAACCGGCGAGGCTGTCGGAGCTTCAGATCGCGTCCGTTCTGCAGAACGATCCGGCGCGGATTGTTCGCAACATCGAAGATGCGCTCGCGGCTGGCGATCCCGATCTCGCCGAGAGTTTCGTCGCGCTCGCACAGGATCATCGCGTTGCGCTCGACGAGGCGCTGATCCAGCGGGTGAGCGATGCCGTGGCCGCCGAGAAGGCGCCGGGGAGTGTCGCCAAGCGCTTCGCCAGCGGGCTCGTCACCGGCCAGGCCGATGACGTCGCGAGCCTGTCCGGCACCGTGGCCGGCGACCTCTTCGTGTTCGGCGACATCCGCGACGCGGTGCGCGAGGGCAAGCATCTGGTGATGGGCGAGGAGACCGACCGGCTGGTGCTGGGTCTCGCGACTGCGGGCCTTGCCGTCACGGCCGCGACCTATGCCTCGGTCGGGACTGCCGCGCCGGTGCGGGCCGGGCTGACGCTAGTCAAGGACGCGCGGAAAGTCGGCCGGCTCGGCGAGGGGCTCGCCGCCTGGGCCGGGCGCTCGGCGCGCGAGGTTGTCGATGCGCCGCTGTTGCAGCAGGCGGTGGCCTCCGGCTCGGTGCTGCGGCCGGGCCAGACCGCGACCGCGATCCGGGCTGCGTTCCGCGCCGAGAAGGCCGGCGCGCTGGTGCGGCTCGCCAAGGATGTCGGCCGCGTCACCGAAAAGGCCGGCACGCGTGGCGCGCTCGATTCGCTCAAGCTCGCCGAAGGGCCGAAGGACATTGCCCGTGCGGCCCGCCTGGCCGAGGCCAAGGGCGGGCAGACCCGCGCGATCCTGAAGCTGCTCGGCCGCGGCGCGCTGCTGCTGACCGCGGGCGCGTTCAATCTTGCGCTGTGGCTGTTCGGCGCGTTGATGACGCTGCTCAGCTTCGTCGCCTCGCTCAAGGCGATGGCCGAGCGGTCCACCCAGGCCTGGCTCGACCGGAGCAAGCGGCGCCGCCTGCGCCAGATGCAGGCCGCTGCGGTCCGTCCCGAACTGGCCGCGGCCGCGCCCTGCGGCTAGACTGCGGCTCAAGATCAATACTTGCACATTCCGGGATCCGCGACCGATGCCGAGCTTTCACAACGGCGCTGTTGAAATCGCCTTCATCGATGAGGGGGAGGGCGATCCGATCGTGCTCGTCCACGGCTTCGCCTCGACCAAGACCGTCAACTGGATCTATCCGGGCTGGACCTCCGAGTTGCGCAAGGACGGCCGCCGGGTGATCGCGCTCGACAATCGCGGCCATGGCGATTCGGCCAAGCTCTACGACCCCGCGCTGTATTCGATCGCGGAGATGGCGAGCGACGTCACCGCGCTGATGGATCATCTCGGCCTCGCCAGCGCCGACGTGATGGGCTACTCGCTCGGTGGCCGCATCGCCGCGCATATTGCCTTGAACACTCCACAACGCCTGCGCTCGGCGATCTTCGGCGGCATCGGCATGGCGATGATCGAAGGCGGCGGACCCGGCGAGAACGTCGCCTCGGCACTCGAGGCGCCGTCGATCGACGACGTGACCGATCCCGTCGGCCGCACCTTCCGCGCCTTCGCCGACCAGACCCGCTCGGACCGCTTGGCGCTGGCTGCCTGCATGCGCGGCTCGCGCGGCTTGATCTCGCGGGAGGATGCGGGCCGCATCGCGGTGCCGGTGCTGGTCGCGGTCGGCACGACGGACGAAGTGTCGGGCTCGGGGCCCGCGCTCGGTGCGCTCATCCCGGGTGCAGAGGTGCTCGACATTCCCAACCGCGACCACATGCGCGCGGTCGGCGACAAGGTCTACAAGGCCGGCGTGGTGGATTTCCTGGCGCGGCGCTGAACGCGGAGCCAGGGCGAGCGGAGCGCACGGGTTTTCCGGCGCAGCGCGTGTGAACCCGCATGTCGCTTTCGCCGAAGCCTCGCGGCTTCGGCTGTCGCTCACGCGGGCTACGGGGCCCTCATGCCGTCGGCACGTCCGCACGCTCGCCGCCGAACCAGCGCGCGGCTGCGATCAGCGCCGTGAAGGTGGCGATCCACACCAGCCGCGCGCCATAGCGGTCGTGCGGGCCGGAGATCACGCCGCAGATCACGGCGTTGCCGAGCAGCGCGAGCGTCACGGTGCTGGCGAGCAGGGCGACGTCGTCGCGCCGCCGCCGCCAGATCGCGTGAGCGGCGATCGCTGCTGCCGCGAGCATCGAGCCCAGCGCGACCGGCACGTGCAGCCAGTTCACGACGGCGAAATTGATCTCCCAATGCTGCTGGTGCGCCGCACGCATCTCCCGGACCTGCGACGGGATGTAGCGCTCGATGATGCCGTAGGTGTGCGGCACCCAGCCGCTGGTGCCTTCACCGGTCGCCACATGCATCAACTGCTCGGCCGTGGCGACCGCGGCGGCCTTGGCCTGCCACAGCGGGTAGGCCGCGAGCGACTGCTTCACGATGAAGCCCATCTCGTCGTTCATGCCCTCGAAGCGGCCGAGCTTGTTGAACATGCTGTTGCCCCACAGGAAGTCGTCGGCGGTGGGCGGCAGCTCGTTGCGATAGGGGCAGAGCTTCAGCTTCTGGCGGGCGCAATGGTCCTTCAGATATTGCGCCACGATACCGTCCTGGAGCATGCGGCCGAAGGCGACGCCGGTGCCGCCCGGCGTCCACGCCAGCTGGCCGGACAGGGCAAAGTTGGCCGCGAGCAGCATCGCCGCCCCCGCGACGATGGTTATGCTGGCCTGGACGAGGCCCGAGAGCGCGATCTGCCGGCGCAGCCGGGGATAGGCGATCCAGCCGACGCAGCACAGGCCGAACAGGACGCCGAGCGTGGCGCTGTGGGTGGCGGAGGCGAAGGCCACGAAGCCGAACAGCGCGCATTTCTCCAGCAGGGAGGTCCGGCGTGCCTGCGTGACCATGATGTACAGCGCCAGCACCGACAGCCCGGCGAAGATGTCGGTCAGCAGCATGCTGGCGAGCCAGGGCAGGGCGGTGGTCAGGACCAACAGCAGGCCGATCCAGAGCAGGCGCAGCGGCTGGGCCAGTCCCAACACGCGCAAGGTGAGCTGCAGGATCCAGAGCGTTGCCAGCGCCTGCAGACCGAGATTGAGCCAGAAGCTCGAGCCCTCGCCCCAATGCAGATAGAGCCCGAACACGGTGGAGCGGCTCGGCACCAGATAGCCTTCGTACCAGCGCGCGAGGTAGCCCCCGGTGTCCCACTGCAGCAGCGGGTAGCCGTTCCACAGCGCCGGCGCGACCAGGAAGAGCGGGATGACGATGACGGGGAGCCAGGCCGATCCGGCCTCGGTCGTGCGTTCGTCCAGGATCTGAGTGTTACTGATACCCGTGTCCCCCCGATCAGGAGCACCATGGCCGCAATATGGTCAGGGCGATATTCACTAGTAGACGCAGAGCGATGGATGGTAAAGCCGATCCCGGGATTGAACGGGGGAATGGTCGGCCTTCTGTGCCCGGGTGGTTCCTTTTGCCGCAGCCACGGTGTCCGCCGCTTCTTCCGCCACGATCGTCTTGATTTCGGGTTCCGGCTGCCCACCTTGAGCCGACGCGGTGCCGAACGGCATGGCGGCGCAACCGGGACGTCAGCGGCGGGGCGTAACGGAAATGTCTCAATCCCGTGTTCTCTGGGAGGCGGGCTGGCTGGGATGGATCGCCGGCCTCGCGCAGCCCGCGGAGGACATCGTTCCCAGCGCCGTGCTATAAGGCTCGCCCACTGAAACTGCGAGAAGCAGCCATGGCTATGCACCAGACCAATCCGCAGCAGGGCAGCAAGCTGGCGACGCTTGATCCGATCTGGGATCGGATCCGCCACGAGGCAGAAGAGATCGTGCGCCGCGAGCCTGAACTCGCGACCTTCATCTATTCAACCGTTCTGCACCACGGCCGGCTCGAGGATTCGGTCGTGCACCGGGTTGCCGATCGTCTCGATCATTCCGCGCTGTCGGGCGACCTGATCCGCCAGACCTTCGACGACGCGCTGCGCGACGAGCCGGACCTCGGCCATGCGTTTCGCGCCGATCTCGTCGCCGTCTACGATCGCGATCCCGCCACCTCGCGCTTCATCGATCCGTTGCTCTACTTCAAGGGCTTTCACGCGCTGCAGACGCACCGGCTGGCGCATTGGCTGTATCGCAAGAGTCGCAAGGATTTCGCGTTCTATCTGCAGAGCCGCTCCTCGGCCGTGTTCCAGACCGACATCAATCCGGCGGCGCGCATCGGCCGCGGCATCTTCCTCGATCACGCCACCGGCTTCGTCTGCGGCGAGACGGCCATCATCGAGGACAACGTCTCGATTCTGCATGGCGTGACGCTCGGCGGCACCGGCAAGGAGAACGAGGACCGGCATCCCAAGATTCGTCATGGCGTGCTGATCGGCGCCGGCGCCAAGGTGCTCGGCAACATCGAAGTCGGTCATTGCGCGCGCATCGCTGCTGGCTCCGTCGTCGTGAAGCCGGTACCGAACAACGTCACCGTCGCAGGCGTGCCGGCGAAGATCGTCGGCGAGGCCGGTTGTGCGGAGCCGTCGCGCACCATGGATCAGATGATCAACGCGATCGGGATCTGAGCCGCGAGCGCGTCGGCGACAGCGAAGTCAAGACCTTCTCATCCAGGGAAATTCGTGCCAACACATCGGCGTCTGTGGATTTGACGATCCGCCGTTTGTCTTGGCGGAGTGAATGTGAGATCCACGGCGTCCCTTTCAGGTCGTTCGACATCGCCGGCTCGTCTTGCCTCGATCGGTGGGCCGGAATGTCGAAATCACAATGTCGAAATCACAAGGACACGGACGTTCGCGCTGCAACGTCCTCATCATCCGCAAACCTCGCTGTCGATTGGAGATCACCGTGGACGTTCAGGAAGTCAGGAAGCTCGACGCGTATCTGAAGCGCGTGTTCGGCAATCCCAAGATCCGTGTAGTGCCGCGGCCGAAGAAGGAGGACTCCGCCGAAGTCTATATCGGCGAGGAGTTCATCGGCGTGCTGTTCGTCGACGACGAGGACGACGATCGCTCGTTCCAGTTCCAGATGGCGATCCTGGAAGACGATCTGGTGGAGTAAGTCCTAGAGCGCGTAGCCCGCATGAGCGCAAGCGACATGCGGGTTCACACGCGCTGGGCGAAAGACCCCGGATATCGCTGCGCTCATCCGGGCTACGACTGACTACTGACTACTTCGTCGCATGCATCTGCGCCGTCAGCCGCTCCATCGCGGCGGCGACGTCCTGCCACTGTGACAGCCAGCTGCGCGGAAACCGGAAGATCAGATCCGCGCCCTCGACGCGGCGTTCGCTGAGGCACATGCCGGGCGTGGCGGCGTCACGCGTGCAGCGGGCGACCAGCAAAGGCTGCTCGGCCGTGAACAGATCCTCCACGTCGTACGGTGTGCCCGCGCGGAAGCTTCGCATGCTCAGCCCGTCCTGCACCGACACGGCAGCCGGATTGAGGTAGCGCGGATAGATTGTCTTCAGTCGCGTCTCGGGCGACATCGCGTCGTGATGCGCCGATATCGAGACGAAGATGCGATCGATCGGGTGCGGCGCCTGATCGATCTGGTCGGCGCTGACGTGATGCGGCGCCTCGGGCGGCGTGAGCGAGGGATATTCGAAGCCGAGATCGACGCGCTCCTGCGGGCCGGTGTGGCGCTGGACCTTCACCCGGATGGCGGCCGCCGGCACGTTGAACACGGTGCTGCCGATGCTGACCGGCAGGCGCTCGGGCCCCTTGAAGGTGCTGGCGCGCCAGGTCGGCCAGAGCAGGTAGGCAACGAGGGCGATCGCCGCCGCCGCCAGCACGCAGCCCAGGATGATCGGCACGGCATGGCCATGTCCGTTCGAAGGGCGGGCACTGCGGACCGAAAACATCGTCATGGCGGGCAGGGGATCTCAAGGCCGAATCAGCGGCGACTATGCCACGGCGATGCGGCATTCTGCAGAAACTTACCTGCAGGGAGCCGCGCACCGGCTGCGGCCGCCGTTAACCGTTCCTTAAGGATAATGTGGCGGGCGCGAGCGCTTTTTGCCAAACCAGCATCGGGCAGTTCTGCAAGTGTGTGAGTGCGTACGATGTCGGCAGAGGCGTTCAATTCCCTGTTCTCGCTCCTCATCGGTTTCGCCTTGGCCGGTGCCCTGGCGAGCGGCTATCAGGCGTATGCCGAACGTCCGCCGGGCTTTGAGCTGCTGCAGGAGGGCGTCACGCCCCGGCGCTTCGCCGCGGTGCCGTTCCTGGTGTTCGCCGCGCCCTTCATCATCATGCGCAACACGCTACGCGGCGCGCGCATCGAGCGCCGCCGCTTCGAGTTCGTGATGCTGGCGACCGTCATCGCCGGCTTCTGGAGCATGATGTCCGGCACCTTCGTGGTGATGACGCTGCGCGCCGCGGGCGTGCTGACCTAGTTCCCGTGCCGGGCGCCGCCGCCGCGGTTGCTTGAAATCGCTCTGGCGGCTGTGCCAAGGTCACCTGCGAACGGGAGACCTCGATGGCCATCTACGAACTCGACGGGCAGGCGCCCGAGCTGCCGGCGGACGGCAACTACTACATCGCCGACAATGCCACCGTGATCGGCCGGGTGAAGCTCGCCAAGGAGGTCACCGTCTGGTTCGGCGCGGTGATCCGCGGCGACAATGACTCGATCGAGATCGGCGAAGGCTCCAACATCCAGGACAACGCCACCTGCCACGTCGATCCCGGCTTTCCGCTGCGCGTCGGCCGCAACGTCACGGTCGGCCACAATGTCATCCTGCACGGCTGCACGGTCGAGGACGACGCCCTGATCGGCATGGGCTCGATCATCATGAATGGCGCGCACATCCGCCGCGGCAGCGTCGTCGGCGCCGGCGCCATCATCACCGAGGGCAAGGATTTTCCGGAATACTCGCTGATCATCGGCGCGCCCGCGCGTGTCGTGCGCACGCTGGAGCCGGCGCAGGTCGAGCGCATGGGTATCGCGGCCAAGGCCTATGTCGCCAAGGGACCGCGCTATACCAAGGGCCTGAAGAAGATCGGCTGACCTCGCCGCCGATCGAACTGTCGGGCTATCGGAGATCCCTCACGTCCCTTCGGACTCGCCAGCTTCGGCTGCGCTGGCGACACGCTCGTGGCCGCTCGCCCACAGCGCATGCTGCTCGCTGCCGTCGTGATAGGGATTGGCCTCGGCCTCGCGCGCGGCGCGCTCGCCCTGCTCGAAAGGATCGGGGTCGGTGCTCATGCTGATGCCCTGCTTCTCTGCTTCGGTTTGCGCTTCGACTGGTTTCTGGACTTGTCGTCGGTCTCGCTTTTCCGTTTGCGCGCAGGCTTGCCTGTGCCATCGCCATCCTCCGCAGCGCTCTTGCGCAGCGCGTCCTTCAGATCCGCCGGTACGCCGTGCTTTTCCAACAGGTCCATGAACGCCTCGTCGGCGAGATCCTGCAGACTCAGCATCTGATCGCGGCCCAGCTGCTTGAGCTTGCCGAACGTGTCCTCGTCGAAGGCGATCAGCTTGCGCACGGCTCCTCGGTCTCCTCGCCCATCAATCCTCTCCGATCAACATTCGTTCCGGAACGCGGTCCGCCCGGTCGGGTTGAAGCGTAAAGGGAGACGGTCACATGGCCAGATCTTCGTTGGGCACTTTGATCGTGATTGCAGGCCTCAGCACGGCCACAGCGGTGTTCGCGCAAGGCGGTGCGGGCGGTGGAGGAGGCGCTGGCGGCGGCGCGCCGGGTGCGGGGGCCGCCGGCACCGGCACGACCGGTATCGCCGCGGGATCAGGGAACGCCGCCGGTCTCGGCAACGCGCAGAACGAAGCCGGAAGCGGCAACAATCCCTCGCGGCTGTCGCAACCGGGGGCGGCAGGCACCAACGGGACTAACAGCCTCGGCACGGCGCAGTCGTCCGGTTCCGGCGCGAGCGGGGCGGGGTCGAGCAATTCCGGCGTCACGACCGGCACGGGTCGTGGAGCGGCGGGAGGCACCGCGGCAACGGGACCGAACCACGCCGGTGATGCGACCGATGAGCAGATTCAGCAGGAGAACAAGACGGTCGACCGGAAGGTCAAGAGCATCTGCCGCGGTTGCTGAATATTGCCCGCGGCTCCGGACGTCACGCAACGACATCGAGATCGCGCAGATGTGAGCGGGGTTGCCCCCGCGCCGTTCCAAATTCGGCTTAGAGACATCCGGCTGAGAGTACCGAGTGCAATGACATTGTCATGCCGGTTGAATTTGGAGACGGATCGATGCGCAAGAGATTAATGGGATTGCTGGCGGGTGCCGTGATCGCGGCGGCGATGGTGCCCGGCATGGCATCGGCGCGCGGGCCGGGCGGCTTTCATGGCGGCGGTTTCCATCACGGATTCGGTTATCATCATGGCTTTGGTCCAGGCTTCGGAATCGGGTTCGGCTTCGGCTATCCCGGCTACTACGGTTACGGAGGCTATCCTTACTACTACCCGTACACCTACGAAGATCTCGGCGGCTGCTACGTCGCCCGCAAGCGCGTGCGCACGGCGCACGGCTGGCGCTATCGGAACGTCGAGGTGTGTGAATGAAGCTTGGGCGAGGTGACCGGCCGATCCGGTCACTTCGCCTTAACGACATCTCGTCACCTTTTGTTGTCGCTCCGATCGGCGGCGCGCAACGGAGAAGTAGCTGGCGCAACGCTTGCATGGGATCCAGGCATGATGAACACACTCACATCCCCTGAACTCACGTTGGTCTTCATGGGCGTCGTCGTCGGCCTGGGCGCAGCGCTGGTCTGGATGGCCTGGGAGCTCGAGCAGGGCGGCAGGCAGCTGGCGAAGATCCGTCGCGACGATCATCGCCTGCGCTAACCGCCGACAGCCCGGAGCCCGCATGAGCGCAAGCGACAAGCGGGACGTCTCGCGGGGGGGGAAGGGCAGTCTTCCCCGGTTCGCTCGCCCGGGCGGCGGCCGTCAGCTCAGCACGCCGTATTTCTTGAACCACGCCTGCATCTGCACCCAGCCGTCCTCGGCGGCGTCCTTGCGATAGCTGGGGCGATAATCGGCGTGGAAGCCGTGCGGCGCGCCGGGATAGATCTTGAACTCCGCGGTCTTCTTGTTGTCGGCGAGCGCGGCCTTCATGGCCTCGACGCTGGCGACGGGAATACCGGTGTCGGCCTCGCCGTAGAGGCCGAGGACGGGCGCCTTCATCTCGGGTGCAAGCTGCGTCGGGCTCTTCGGCCAGGCCGGATTGGGCGGATCGATCAGCGGGCCGTAGAACGCGACGCCCGCCTTCAGCGCCGAACTATGCGCCGCATATTCCCACACGTTGCGGCCGCCGCGGCAGAAGCCGACGATGCCGAGGCGCGAGGTGTCGCCGCCCTGCGACTTGGCCCAGGCCACGGTCGCGTCGAGGTCCGACAGCAGCTCCGCGTCGGGCTTGGCATTCACGATCGGCAGCAGGTCCTTGATCTCGGTGATCTTGGTGAGGTCGGTCCCGCTGCGGAAGTAGTAGTCCGGCGCCACGGCCAACGCGCCGAGCTTGGCGAGACGGCGGGTCACGTCCTTGATGTACTGATGCAGGCCGAAGATCTCCATCGCGACCAGCACGACGGGCGGGCTGCTGGCGCTGGCGGGGCGGGCGAAATAGGCCGGCATGTCGCGGTCGCCGACCTTGATCTTCGCATCTCCGGCATTCAGGCCATTGCTGTCGGTGGTGATGACCTCGGCCCGCACCGGGCCGGCAGCCAGCGTGTAGCCGGCCGTCACGGCAGCGGACGCGGTCATGAAGCCGCGGCGTGAGAAGGGGGCGACCGTGGTCAGCCCGATGACATCGGAGGTCAGTGCTGGATCGGCGGACATGGGGGCTCCTCTGCGTCTTGCGGGCGCATTGAGCCGAGAATTGACTGGGAAAAGCAAGTCACCAGCCGGAGAGCCGCGGCAGTCGGGTCCGTTCCGGGCGGTCGAACGCGATCCCACAAAGAACAAGGCCGTCGGCGCAGTATGGCGCCAACGACCTTGCCAGCCCCGGATATTGAAATTGGCCCTGTGCCATCCTGAAATTGGCTCGCCATCCGGTGAAGGCAGGATGGCGTGACTCCCGGTTTCAATCTGTGAAGCACTTCACAGGGGCCCGGGAAAATTCGGCGGGAAATTCTACGAGCAGGTGTCAGGACCGGCCATATCAGGACCGGTTGCGGCGATGCCGATGGCCGCTGCGGCTGGCATGGGCGCGGGCGCGGATGCTGCGGTTGCGCGGGGCCGGCGCGGCCTGCTCCGAGCTCTGGGTGCTGGCGAAGGACTGGCGCAGGCCGTCGATGGAGTCCTTCAAGGTCGAGACCTGGTCCGAGAGCCGCTTGGTGTCGGCCTGCTGGGCGGCGAGCAGGCGGCGCATGCTCTGCATCTGCTCCTGCATCATCTGCAGCTGATCGATCGATTCCTGCTGGGTGGCTTCCAGGCCCTTGGTCTTCTCCACCAATTGCTCGGACGCCTGCACAGTGCGCGCCTGCAATTGCCGCGTCACCGCGCCGCGCTCGGCTTCCGGCGCGCCCCCATGGGCACGCCACAACATGATGCCGCCGATGCCTGCGACGAGCACCACGAGCGTCGCGGCTGCGAGCGCGATCGGCTGGGCGCCCTTGACGGGGCTCGGGCTGAGCTTCTCGGGGTAGCGTCTGGTGTCGCGCGTCACCGGATTCATCACGAAACCACCCAAATTGAAAAAGCTTCGGATGCTCCTCCCGAAAACTGGGAGAGGCGAAAACTCGAGCAGAGAACGCTGTTCGCCCAGCCCGCAAATCGAGCGTCTGACGGACGAACCAAGTCGTCAAGGTTTGATTAGGAAATCCGACAAAAGCGAGGCCTGCAAGTCCGAAAGGGCGCCGCCGCGCCATGCACCATGCCGGTTCCGTGCGGCGGTCGCGACCGGCCGAAAAATGCGGCGGGACAGATGCTTACTGCGTTGCGCTGCAGTTCCGGCAGATCGTGAGCTTCTGCTTGAGGCGGGCCTCGTCGGCGAGGTCGGCCGCCTGTTCCTCCTCCCAGCTCATCCGGCCCCGATAGCCGGAGCTCGACTGCGCGGACATCACGTCGACCCGCGAGTCGCCACGGCGCTTGGCGCCTTTGCGCGGCGTGCCGATGTCCGGCTCCGTCGCCATCTCGGTGTCGGCGTCGGAGGTGGCGACACGGCCGTCCCAGTCGGCCGCAGCGCTCGTCGGCTGCGCGGCAATCACGGCGGGCGCAGCGGCCATCGCCGGCGTGGCTGCAGGTGCGCCGGCCGAGGCCAGCGGTCCCGAGCAGCCGGTGCCGGACATGCAGCAGTTCGCCAGGGTCAAGGCCGCGGCCAGCAGGGTCGCGCTTCGCAGGATCATCATCATGCCGACAACCTAAACCCGACGGTCGAGGGAAAACAAGGTTGGCCGGCCATTGCCGCGCCCCGCCTGCGACATATCGTCAAAGCAAGGCCAAAAAAAGTTGCGCATCGAGACGGCCTTACGCGAGGCGATGACGTGCCTCCCACCGTCCGCGACCCACGGCAAGACGCCGAACTACGAAGTCCGCGACCCCCGCGCCGCGGGGCTTTTTTTGTTCCGGCAGCTCACCACGGCTTGTCGGAAACTCGGCTTAGATAAGTATAAAAATACCGTTATTGATTGCGTCAGACTCTGAATTCAATCTTAAGTCGATTTTTTTGCGCGTGACGGCCAACCATGTGGTATTTGCTAACCGTTGTTCCGGCCGGCAGGGGGCGCGTGCGTGCGTGATGGGCACAAACTTTGGTTGTTGATCTATATTGCCATGGTCGTTGTATCGGGCTGCCTGGCGGCTCCGATCGCATATAGCGGCAGGGGGATCTCGATCGCGGGATGCAAGCCGGCGCCGGAGCCTGATCAGTTCATCAGCTACTGCAGTGCGCGCCGATTTGGAGACTTCGAGCATGCTGCGTTTTGGTTCGGGATCGAGCGCAGGGCGCTTGCCAACCTGAAGGCAGCCGATGTGGTCTTTACTGGGTCGAGCCGCACGATGTTTGCTTTCAGCACGGCCGAAGTGCGGTCGTATTTTGCCGCACGCGGTCTACGGCAGTTTAATCTCGGATTCGGCTATGAAGACCAGCAGACGTTCTTCTCTGCGCTTGCGGTGAAGCACCATCTGCGTCCGCGTGTGCTGGTGATTGGCGTCGATCCCTATTTCAACGATCGGGTAAGCGAGCCCGCCCTGGCCGCGCTGCATGATGGATGGGAGCTCGGGCGGGCTCTGGTCAAGAAGGGGGAGATGTGGGCCCAGCCAGCCCTATGCAATTTACGGTTTGTCGACTGCGAAATGGCGCCGACGGCCTTCAGATCCTCAGTGGATGGCTATTTTCGTTGGCGGGATGTGCTGATGGCGGATCGCCAGCGTCCGCGAGTTCGTCGGAGCCAGTTGCGGGACTTTCAGGTCAATGTGCCGCTCTCGGCGATCGAGGCAAACAACTTCTTGAAGCGAATTGGCATGCCTGCCGACTGTGTCGTTCTGGTCCCGATGCCGACGACCGAAATCTGGCCAAAGCCGGATCCGACCAAGCAACTCGCCGAGACGATCGGGGCGATGTATATCGATGCTGATACCGGCGACGATCTCACCTTCGTCGACGAGGCTCATCTGTCATTTGACAGCTCGAAGCGGTTCTCGTCGGAGTTTGTTCGCGCGTTCGACCGACTGCCGCAGACGTGCTTGAACAATGGTCCATTGCCGGCTCAAGCCTCCGTGCTTCCTGGCGGGTGATGGAGCTAGGACGGTCGAGATCGCCGCTGGCCTCTAACGGCGGACGCTTGCATCTCGGCCTGCTCTCAGCACGGCGTCGTCGAGAGATTCACGGTGACAGTCGATCGTGCCCGACGCGCGAGAGATCCTGGCCGCAGCCTTTGCCACGGCCTGGTCGATTGAAGGCGCGGCTGCGCCCGATGGCAGATACTGATGCCAGCTACGCTTCTCTGGCATCACAATTCGAGAAACGGTAGGCCACCTTTCGCTATGGCAGCCGGACGGGCGCGCGCCCACTCCCACGCAGCAGAGCGTAGTTCTTCTGCAGCCAGCGGATAAGGCGGGGGCTCACCGTTCTGCCGAGTTCCGACTCAAGCGCCTCGATGCGATCCTGCAACTGGAGGAGGTCGCTGTAGCGAGCTCGCATCCTTTCGCTCAGTTGGCTGTGGGTCGTAGCGATCTCGAGCGAGGGGCGGAACGCCTGGTCGATCGTCTTCCGCAGGATGACGTGAAGATTGAGCTGGGGGACGCGATTGTTGTCGGCGAGATGGGCCGGCTCATTCAACATCGTATCGCCGCCGAGACAAGTGATGCCGAGAGCGTCGATCCGGTTTTCGCCCGCATGGGTGACTGCGAGGCACTCGATCTCGTAGCCGTTGGCCTGGGCAAGCTCCCGGAAGAAGAGCGGCGTGTAGCAGAAGTATCCGTGGTCGAGATAGCCGCTCGCTGGCAGCTGATGGTAGATCACGCCGCCGACCTTCATGGCGTCATGCATCACTTCGAAACAGTTCCACTGATTGACGATGTGCTCGGTGGTGCCGAAGTTGAGAACCACGTCGAAATGGCCACGGAGCTGCGAAGGGAGTTCGTCGAAGTTGAGATCCAGGATGTTGGTGTTCTTCAGCCCGGGACAAACATCGATCGCCTCATATTCGATGTTTGCGAGATCCGTGATCTCGGAAAGCATCGTCGTTCTCTCGTCCGCTCTTGGCGTCGAGAAGTGGACGAGCCGATCAACGGTTATTGCGTCAGGACGCGGCTGTCCCAGGCGCTCGACGATTTCCGTGATCTGCTCGGCGCGTGCGAAATAGATGGTCTGCGGCCCGATATCGAGAATTCTGTTTTTGCTGCCGGTCAGATGTCCGTTCCGCTGCAAGTAGATCACGGCATCGAGGTTCATCCCCATAGCAATGCCCCACGCTAAAGGAGAAGCACTCTAGCACCACAGTCTCAGCGCAATCAATCTTCGCGTGTTGATGTGGAGCATCACTGATCTTGGATTGTATGGCGGGGCTGCAGCGGCCGCCAGTTCCTCAAAAAGAACGAGTATACCGATGGACTTGCGCCTCGCGTGCGGGCTCGAGGAACTGCGCGATCAGGTCAGTCGGGCCTGGCCCGAGCGGCCGAAGTGACGGGTGGACCGGCGAGCGGGACCGGAACGGTGCTGCCAAGCCGTGGAATTCAAGCGGTTTTCGTGAATTTCGGCTGGCTCAAAAAAGTTGCGGCCAGGCCTTGGGGGAGGCCTGGCCGCGCGCGAACCGGTCTGGGACGGGGAGGGGTGGGGATGTGACCGGGTCGCGTAACTCGAATTCGTGTCTCGCCTCTCTGATCAGCGTTCGCGGACGCCTTAGCGTTCTCTTGCGCTGGCGGTGGCCACTGCCGGGCGACCGTCGCCGAGCGAGACCCAGACGTTGGGATCGCCCTGCGACTGCCGCTTGACGAAGCGGTAGCCGGTCTCGGTCCAGGCGACGACGCTCTCGTTCTGATTGTCGAGCACGTATTCGCCCTTGTCGGTCTTCACGGTGAGGACGGCGTGTCCTTCACCCTTCTTGTCGCGCACCACCGTGATCAGCAGCGCCTCGCGGGGCCAGCCGGCATCGATCAGCAGCTTGCGCTTCAGCAGCACGTAATCCTCGCAGTCGCCGTAGCCGTCCGTCGGCAGCGACCATTTCTCGACCACGCCCCAATGGTCCATGTCGGTGATGGGCTTGACGTTCTCGTTGACCCAGCGATTGACCTTTAGCAGATCGCGCCAGGCGGTCTGGGACAGCACGATGTCGCGGGGCTGCGACGCGCCGCCGCGGCATTCCTCGGGCGTCTCGGTGCAGAACTCGACCCAGCCGATCGGCGCCCGTGCGGTGTCGCCAAGGCTCGCATAGAGCACCCGGTCATCGCCGGCATGCGCCATCCCGCCCATCGCCATCAGGAAGGCTGCGACCGCCCACCCTTTTGCCTGTCCCGTCCGCTTGACCATTTTTGGCCCCCCGTTTTCGTTGGGACCATGTGTCTCATAAAGATTTTTCGCTGCCGCTAAATCGCCACGATGGATTTGACGCAAATCCAAGTAAAACAAAGGGCTTATTCGACTTTCACTTGAATCGAACTTAGCTAAAATTTGAATCGTTCGGGGTTGAATCGAATGCGCGGCATTAAGCCGGGAACCGCTGCCGTTGCAGGGTCTGCCGCGCTTTGCCCGCCAGCCATTAACCGCGCCGGACCACCTGTGCGCTGGCCGAACGCCACACGGCGCCCGCGGTGGCGGACGCCGTGTGCTCCGTGAAGTTGCGGGATTTCAGAGGCTTGCGGCTTTACCGCGCGGTAACGCTGTCTTCGAGCGTTTCGGCGATCTGGGCGTGCAGGAACTCGATCGCGAAGCCGCCTTCGAGATTTCGCACCACGCGCGCCTGCACGCGGCCGAGCATGACCTGCGATTTCAGCGGCGGCCGGGTCTCGGCCGCGATCGCCGCGCCCGACAGCGACATGTCGATGATGCGGCAGGTCATCTTGGTGCCGTCCTCGAGCGTCAGCACCGCGATCGGGTTGCGCGGAATGATACGGTCGTGGCGGCGATCCTCCGGCAGGTTGAGGATGTCGCGGTTGGCGAGCCAGGTCAGCTGCGCGGCGAGCTTGTCGCGCTTGCGCGCGGTGGCGCCGATCGTCATCGCAAAACCGTTGTCGATGATGCGGGTGATCTTGCCTTCGACGCGGCCGATATGGTCGAGATAGGCGATCACGCGGTCGCCGACATTGCCGATGCCCGGCGCGAGCAGCGCGAGGCCGCCCGGCGACATGTTGATCACCTGGCAGGGAAACTCACGGCGGTCCGGCAGCATGTAGCGGCCGAGCAGGTGGACCTTGACCCGCTGGAAACGGCGGCGCTCCTCGGCGGCCGGAAGAGAGAGTTTTTTGTTCGGCAACGCCATGTTTCGCCACTCAAAGCCGGCTCTTAGCGTGCCGGATGATCCAGTGTTGAAACTAAGTCCTGCACGGTTAATTCAGCGTTACGTTGTGCTCCTGCAGCACGCTGCCACGGCCTTTGACGAGCTGATAGAATGGGCAGGCGCGGCATCGCGCCAATGACACCAGTGAAGACGGGAGAGACGTTCATGCGGAGTTGGTTGGGAGCCGTGGCAGTCGTGGTCTGCGCAGCGGTTGGATCGTCGCCGGCCGCGGCGGCCGAGATGAAGGTGACCCTGCTCGGGACGGGCACGCCGACGCCGCGCCTGTCGAGCTTCAGCGCCTCCACCCTGATCGAGGCCGGGCCGGAGCGGCTGCTGTTCGACCTCGGACGCGGCTCCACGATCCGCCTGTTCCAGAAGAACATCCCACTCGGCAGCGTCACCGCGCATTTCCTCACCCATCTGCATTCCGATCACGTGGTGGGGCTGCCGGACATGTGGCTGAGCGGATGGATCGGCACGCCCTGGGCCTCGCGCAAGGGGCCGATGGTCGTGTTCGGACCGAAGGGGACAGTGGCGATGACGGAGAATCTCACCAAAGCCTTCTCCGAGGACATCCGCATCCGCATCGATGACGAGCACTATCCGCCCGAAGGCGTCGCCTTCGCCGCGGCCGATATCGGGCCGGGCGTCGTCTACGAGCGTAACGGCGTCAGGGTCAGCGCCATCGAGGTCAATCACGGCGAGAAGATCAAGCCGGCGCTCGGCTATGTCGTCGAGTTCGACGGCAAGAAGGTCGTGCTGTCCGGAGACACCAAGCCCGATCCGCGGGTGGAGAAGGCGGCGGAGGGGGCCGATCTTCTGATCCATGAGGTCGCCGTCATCGATCCGGAACTGCTGAAATCCTACCCGAACTACCGCGCCATCGAGGACCACCACACCTCGCCCGAGGAGGCCGGCAGGATCTTCAGCGAGGCGAAGCCGAAGCTCGCAGTCTACTCGCACGTCGTGTTTGCGACCGTGAAGCCGGTCCAGGACGTGCCGGAGGGTGCGCTGGTCGCGCGCACGCGCACGGCCTATCAGGGCCCGCTTGTCGTCGGGCGCGATCTTACTTCGTTCGTCATCTCGGATCACGTCGCCGCGTTCGCTTCCGACGGCAGTCGGCTCACCCCGCTGACCGGCTCGCGGTGAGGCGCGGGACGTAGCCCCGATCGCGTGGCCCGCATGCGATGCGACCAGAGGTCGTCGCGACAAGATCCACACTCTCCAGACCGGATCTGGCGGCCTCCCGTCCCTCCGGTGACTTCATCGGGAGGTTACATACCGTAAACAACACTCTTGAAAGTAGAGCTTGAGCGCAGCACATTGTTCTTTGGAGCAATGAGGGGCACCGAGACGACGAGCCCATCGGCTTCAACGAGACGTCGTGTGCCGGTCATCGGCCGGGCGGGCACCTCAGTTCGCGCAGGATCTGGTGCGATGATACCGGGCATCGATTTCGGCGAGTTCCAGGAAGCGCTTGTCGCAGCGTTTAATCCTAGAGAATTGGAGATGATGGTCCGCGTTCGATTAAACGAACGGCTGGAAGACATTGTTACACCCGGTCCGAACAACTACGTGGCGTTTCAACTGATCGACTGGGCGGAGCGAAAGGGCGCGACGATCGTCGTCGATTTGGCCCGCGCTGCGTATCTTGCGAAGCCTGACCACGAGAAGATACGACGCCTTTACGAGAAATTCGGCATGGCGCCGACGATGTCGGTACAGAACGCGGGCAAGTCCGTCACCGCGGCACCCGAGCGTGCCACCGCAAGCGGCCTCGAAGCGATCGTGCGTCCGCGACTTAAGACCTTCGATATGGGCGTGTGGCGGGGATGCATGGCACAGATCGAGGGCCAAGTTTGCCGCATTGAGTTTGACGGCAACGCGATGGGGACCGGCTTCTTGATCGGACCGGATCTCATCCTGACCAACTATCACGTGCTCGAGTCCGCGATCGAGGGGACGGCACGTCCGGCCGCGATCGCCTGCCATTTTGATTACAAGGTTCTCACCGATGGCTCGCGCTCGGAAGGAGTTGTCGTGCCGCTGCACGATTCAGATTGGCGCATCGACTTCGCGCGTTACAGCCAGGCCGAGGCCGAAGGTCAGCCGGACCGAGATCTTCCAGCGGTCGACGAACTCGATTTCGTACTCGCCCGCTTGGCGCGATCCATCGGCAACGAACCGATCGACAAGAACGCCGGCTCTGGTGCCCCGCGACGGCGCTGGATCGCAATGCCCAAGACACAGCCGCCACTTGAGATCGACATGCCGCTGCTGATAGCCCAACATCCGGACGGGAGCCCTTTGAAGCTCGCCGTGGACACGCAAGCTGTGCTCGGCGTGAACGGCAACGGCACACGGGTTCGCTATGCCACTAACAGCGACCGAGGCTCATCGGGATCCCCGTGCTTCAATATGGAATGGTCGCTGGTTGCGATGCATCACATGGGCGACCCTGCCTGGGGCTCGCCGAAATTCAATCAGGGCATTCCGATTGGAATGATCCGCCAGCGGCTTGCAGGCAAGATCGAGTTCGAGGCGCCATGATGCGCTGGGTCCGCTTCGCTTCAAGTGAAAGGGCGTAGAGGCCATGGTCGAGACAGACGCTGCCGGCTCCGCGAAAGGGGCGGACTCTCTCTTGGACAAGAAGCTGCTCCATGGCATCTGCGATGCATTCAACATGAACGATCTGAAGATCCTGGTTCGCACGACGATGGGCAAAGTCGTTTTCAATCGACTGTCCTGGGACCAGCCGAAACCGAACATCGTCCTCGATCTTCTGGATATGGTCGAAGGGGACGGCCGGCTTCTCGACCTGCTCAATGGCATCAAGAACTGGGAGGATCAACAGTCCAACGAGGCCCTTCAGAGGGTTGTCGACGAGCACCTCGATCGCATTTCCACCCCGGCCAGCGTCAAGACACTCAACACCGGGATCAATAGCCTGCGTCGGGAAGTCGAGGAGGACGCCGGGATACGCTCCGTCGTCGCGGCCTCGCGCAAAACGCTCGACCAGGTCAGCAGCAGAATCGACGCTCTTTTTCATTACAAGGAGCTGCACGATTGCCTGCACGACATCCAATTGCGACATTACCGCGAGATCATCGATTGTGCCAAGGAACTGGGGCGCGATCCGCAAGCATCGTTCGGGCTCCAACAACACGTCATCGACCTCGCGAAAATCTGCAGCCGCGTGCGCGAGGCGGCCGAGCTGCTCCCGGAGGTCGGCGCCGATAGGACGCATGTGCGGGGCTGGATAGAGGAGCTCGAATCGGCGATTCCGAAATTGCGGAAGGCCGTTCGCGACGAGGATACGCACGATGTGATCACTGCGGTGTTCCCGTTTCGGAGCGTGATCGTCTCCGAACAGAGCAGGGTCAATGCATCGCTCAACCGATATGCCGAAGAGCTCCCGTTGCGAGAGCTGAGCGAAATCCTCGCCAATGCTGTCGCCGCCAAACCGGCAGGGGATGCGTCGGCTGCCGACCTTCAAGAGGCGATCGCATCTTTGAGGAACATCAAGTCGCAACTGAGTAGCCGGGTTGCGGAACACGACAAATGGCAGAGAATCGAGAAGGATTTCTGGGAGGCTGAAGACAACATCGAAAAGAACACACCGGAATCGCTCGACCTGTTCAAGGAATTCTGGCCGGCGATCAAGTCGCGCGTCGACGAGATCGCATCCACGCAGGCTGAAGCGGACTGGGCGAAGGATGCGAAGGAGTACGCCAGCCGGGTCGACGAGACGATCGCCAGCCACGTTACCAATTTCGGCACGCTGCGCAGAAATTTCAAACTATTCCGCGATACGGCGCTTCTTCACTTCTTCAATGTCGATCGAGATCTCAAGGCGCAGTGTGGAGACATCCTGAAGATCCGTGAGCCTTTGCGAGAACTGTCTGACAAGGTGTGAGCCATGTCGAAAGATCACCAAGTTGCGCCGGACGCCTCAGGACCGGTGCCGTCAACATTCACCTCGCTAACCGAATTGCGCGCCGAACACATCGCGTTGATGCGCGCGGCCCGCGATCGAGAGAACGACCAAGATCTGCTTGCCGACGTCCATAAGTTCGTCGATCGGGCGCAGGCGGCGGGACGATGGATAGATTCGCCGGCCGACCGCGAGGCTGCCCAGAACATCATTACCTACTGGACGTCGTATCAGTTTTCGGCCGGCGATCGGGAGGCTCTCTCTGCCACGCTGCCCGCCCTCGCCCCCTTCGACCCATCGCACGCCCCGGACCTCACCAGCGCCGCCAATCCCTACATAGGGTTGAACCCGTTCGACGAAGGCGACGCAGGGCGCTTTTTCGGGCGCGAGGAGGCTGTCCGAAGACTTCTGGAGCAGCTTCGCGAACAGCGAGTAGTGCTCGTCACCGGCCCGATGGGAAGCGGCAAGACATCGATTGTAATGGCCGGCGCCATCCCAAGGATGAAGTCGCAGATTGTCGGGGAAGGCAAGAGCCCGCTCGTTCTGGTCGTAGTTCCGAGAGCAGATCCGTTCGCCGCGTTGCTCACGAGCATATATGAGGCGGCTGCCAATCCCGCATTACCCAAACTCGAAACATGGATCACCGAGCAGAAGCAGAAGCTCGAACGTTCGCCAGAGCTTTTTGGCGCCCTGCTCGACGGCGTATTTCCGGGGCGGCCCGTTATCATGGTTGTCGATCAGCTCGAGCAGATCTTTACGATCTGCTCGGACGAGAAGACGAGGGAGGGCTTTGTTCAGGCACTGGTCGGAGCGCGTGGCCAGCCGGACCGGACCATCCTCATTATCGAGGAGCGGTACCAGCAACCGGCGCTTCAGCTCGCCGCGCTCAAGTCACTCGGGGAGAACCCGGCCGCGCGCTTCTCGCTTGCGCCGCCCAACGCTGCCGAAGTGCAGCACATCATCGAGAGCGCGGCCACCACGGTCGGGCTCAAGTTCGACGAGGGAATCGTCGAGGACCTCGCCAAGAGTGTTGCCGGCGATGCGGGCGCGCTGGCCATGCTGCAATTTGCCCTTGGAAGGCTGTGGGACCAGCGCGAGCGCAACCGCATCACCTGGGAAGCCTATCATAAGGTGGGCAAGCCGCGAGACGCTCTGATCCGTACGGCAGAAGCGATTTACGCCGGTCTGACGTCTGACGACCAGGCGGCCGCGAGGTGCGTCTTCCTGCAACTGGTGCAGCCCGACGTGGAGGGGTTCATCCGCCGCCGGGTGCGGCGGGACGTTCTGGTGCAGATCGCGCCTGCCGGTCGCGTCGACCATGTTCTGGAGCGATATGTGGATGCCGAGCTCATCCGGCGTAGTCCAGGCGTCGGCTGGGACGACGATCGCTTCGATCTGGCCCACAGCGCGCTGATCGACGGCTGGCCGCGATTGCGCGACTGGCTGCAGGACGAGCGGAACCGCTCCAAGGCGAAGCTGCAGCTCATCGCGACGGCGCAGCGCTGGCAGGCATCCGGCTTCGACGCCGGTTATCTGCTCTCCGGCGCCGCTCTGGACGACGCGGCGTCCTACATGGAGGGCGCGCCGGAGCTCAAGGAGCTCGTGGCGGCCAGTCGGGCCCACAACGAGCTGCAGGCGCGACGATATTCCCGCGCCAGGAACGGCGCGCTGATTGTCATGGCGGCCTTGCTCGTTTTTGCGGTGTGGGGCTGGCGAAAGGCGGATTTGGAGGAGCAATCCGCGCTGCGGAGCGCGAAAAGTGCATTTTCCGTCGTCGGGAGCGTGCTCGATGTAATTCAGGATCAGCTCAATACCGGCGCAATCCAGGTTTCGAGTGCTGAACGGCTGCTGCGCGGCGCCGAGAAGATCTTCGGTGCCGTCGAGAATCGGCCGGAAGTCATGGAGTATCGCGCCAAGCTGCTGACGAAGTTCTCGGATGTGTACCTGCTGGTTGGAGCACATGACGCTGCCTTAACACAAATCGAAGAGGCCAAAGACCTCGCTGACCAGCTCCTCGAGAACGACGCCGAGAACGACGAGTGGAAGAAGCTGCGTTATGAGGTTGCGTTCCGACTCGGAGACGCCTTCGAGGGCCGTGACCTAAAGCGATCCGCAGCGGAACTTGATTACGCGCTACGGATTGCGCAGCGGCTGGCTGACAAGAACCCCGCGGACGGCGCAGCGCGCCCAAGAATCGCATTCGTCGAGAACAAGATTGCGGACAGCCTCCTGAATACGGACTGGAAGGGGGCTCTGGATTGGTACCGGAAATCCCTTGCGATTGGCACCGCTCTCCTGGCTCAGGACCGGAACGATCCGGATGCCCAGAAGGCCGTGGCGGATGCTCGGACCCGGATCGGCGATGTCCTTGCTGCGCACGATCGTGCGAAGGAAGCTCTGGCGGAATACGAGCAGGCAATGACGATACGGGAAGCCCTGGTCCGCAGGGAGCCGAAAAACAACATCTATCGATCCAATTTGTCGAGGATCTACGAGCAGATCGGCCGAGTGCACAGGATGCAAGACCAGCTCGACGACGCACTGAAGTACTTCCAGATGGCAGTCGACCTCTCAGCCGGCCTCGCCCGCGACGATCCCGACAAGGTCGACTGGAAAATTCGCCTCGCCCGGCAATACGTCATCATCGGCGATTCGGTGGCAGAGCAGGACCCGGCGGGCGCGATCGAAAGATACCGCAGTGCCCTGGCAATTCGCGAGGAGATCACCGCAAAGGACCTCAATAAAGTGGCATGGACGCGCGACGTAGCCGACACACACGATAGGCTTGGGAGCGCCTGGCGAAGGCAGCACGACTTCGTAAACGCGCTCAAGGAATATGATGCCGGTCTGCAAATCCGGCTGCAGCTCGCGGGAAGGTTTCCCGACGATAGCAAGCGTCAACTTGAGCTGGCGGAAGGCTACGAGCGCATCGGTGACGCCGCGCGCGAGCAGAGCGAGCCGGGAAAAGATGACCGCTCCCTGCAAGACGCCGTCGACGCCTATCGCAAGGGCCTCGTCGTCGTCAACGCACTCATAGCCAACGACCCGAAGAGCGGGGCAGAGAAGGTGCGCGAAAGGTTCCAGACGAAACTCTCGGCCCTTACAACAATCCGCTAGCGGTAGCGCAATTGGAGTATTTGCGGTTGCTTCTGCACAGAAGTCCTAACTACGCGCGCCGCAGTCAGCGCAGGCCCTCATAGACCATCAAGCCGCGGGCGAGCGCGAGCTTGCGCAGCGCGCGCGGCACGATCGGCTCGGCCGGCGGATGGATGTAGCGCCATGACACCATCTCCAGCGGTCCGAGCGCGCCTCGCGGCGTCTCGAACGGGGCGAGCAGGCCGGTCAGGCTGATCGGCTCGTGCGCGCGCGTCGCGAACGGCAGCAGCAGCAGCTCGAAATGCGCCGTCGTGCGATCCGGTCCCTGCGCCTTGACGCCGGCGATCGCCGGCAGCGTCTCCTCGCACACGACCATCGTGATCTCTTCGATCTCGCGGCGGCTGGCGGGCGCGAACTGCGCCGGGAAGCTCCTGTCCTTGACGTCGCCGCCCAGCAGGGCGCACAGCCGCGTGCCGGCCATGCGGAACGGAAAGCCGCTGTCGGCGTCGCAGGACAAGACGAAGATGTCGCCGAGCAGCTCGCGCACGGCCGACGGCTCGAAGTCGCAGCGCTCTGGCGCCTTGGCATGGCCGCGCCTGTCGTTCCAATAGGCGAAGAGCTCGCGATTGGACGGATGTTTCATCTCGGTGATCCCTCGCGCCCTCGACGTCACGGAGGACATTGCTGTCCCGCTTTCGTCCAGGCGCCTCCCTGGTTTGTTTTCGCAGGAGGGGCGGTGCAGCGTCCATGCCGATGGTGCGATCGTGCCGGCTTTCCCCCGGCCTTCCGCGCGTTAAGGTTAAATTAACGATGAGCTTGGCGGCAGCCGAGCGATCGTTAACAATGCGTTCATCAGATCGCGGCCGGACGGTGGAAGGTCCGCCGCGATACGGTGAGGTACACGCAGGCGGCGTCAAACAAGTCTGGTCGTCGCGACGGGGCGGGGTGGGGAAAACAACCTCGGGCGCTCCGGACGCGGCAAAGGCCGGCAAGTCTCGGAGGGAGGGTTTTCTCAGGACCCTCCCTCGTTCTTTTTGCGGATCCGCCGCCCTTTCTCCACCGCTGCCACCGCGCCGCACATCAACTCTGCCGCCGTGCGCTTGCACAGGCCGGCCAAAGCCGCCTATCTGACGGATCTGTTCCTCTCGTCGAAGGCGTGCGTTCCGTTGGATTCCTCCTCGTCAGACCTCACGCAGGATCCGCCGCTCCAGCAGGCGCGGGAGCCGATCCTCAATCTGCCGGGCGCACTGACCGCCTACATCCTGCTGATCGCGGTGATCCATCTGCGCGTGCTGTTGCCGGACGAGTGGAACGGCTGGATCATCGACCTGTTCGCCTTCGTCCCGAAACGATACGACCAGACCCTGATGGACGGGGCGTTTCCCGGCGGCACGCCGGCCAAGATCTGGACCTTCGTCAGCTATTCGCTGCTGCACGCCAATCTGGCGCATATCGGCTTCAACGTGCTGTGGCTGCTGCCATTCGGCAGCGCGCTCGCGCGCCGCTTCGGGGCGGCCCGGTTCTATCTGTTCATGGCGGTGACGGCGGCGGCCGGTGCGCTGGCTCATCTGCTCACCCATGAGCACGCGCTGGCGCCGATGATCGGCGCCTCGGCCTCGGTGTCCGGCACCATGGCGGCCGCGATGCGCTTTGCCTTCGTGAGCGGCAGCTTCCTGTCGTTCACCCGCGGCGATGCCGAGGCGGCGGCCAGGGTTCCGGCGTTGTCGTTGTCGCGTGCGCTGCGCAATCCGCGCGTCCTCGGCTTTCTGGCAGTGTGGTTCGGCGTCAACATCGTGTTCGGCATCGGCGGCATCACGCCCGGCGCCGAGGGCGCCGACGTCGCCTGGCAGGCTCATATCGGCGGCTTCATCGCCGGCCTGATCCTGTTTGCGCTGTTCGATCCCACCCCGCATGTGCGTGACGATGCTGCGCCTGCGTTGCCGTCCGACGTGGTCGACCGTTAGTTGCCGCAATCCTGCGCTTGCGAGCGCAGGTGATTTCATTCATCATTTGCGTCCACTGCAACCGGAGCACGATTCCGGATGAACGAAAGCAGGCCATTTTGTGCCGCGCAGGCCAGCCTGCCGAGTGCAATGCAACCAAAGCGTGATCGGGAGGATTGGATCCGTTGCGTTGCCAGACTGTTGATTGAAGACTCGCTTGACTGACGATCGCTGGAAGCATCGGCCGCAACGACGCCTCGCTCAAGAAGGCACACCGGCCCCTGAAGGAGACGAGCAATGACAGTACGTGCGATCCTCGACATCAAGGGCCATCAGGTCGAGAGCGTCGAGTCCCAGACCACACTCGCCGAAGCCGCCAAGCGGCTTGCTGACCGCAAGATCGGCGCGGTGCTGGTGATGTCGGGCTCCCGGATGGAGGGCATCCTATCCGAGCGCGACATCGTCCGCGCGCTCGGCGAGCGCGGCGCCTCGGCGCTGACCGAGCCGGTGTCGAACGTGATGACGCGGCGGGTGGTGAGCTGCAAGCCGGCGGATACCGTCGCCTCGATCATGGAAGTGATGACGAACGGCAAGTTCCGCCATCTGCCGGTGATCGAGGGCGGCGTCGTCGTCGGCCTGATCTCGATCGGCGACGTCGTGAAGTGGCGCGTCCAGGAATACGAGACCGAGCAGGAAGCCCTGCGTCAGTACATCAAGACGGCGTAGTCCTCGCTCCGCCGCCGGTCGGCGTCACCGCGCCGGTCGCCTGGCCGATGGTCTCCTGGATCGAATCCAGCGCACGTTCGGCCGCCCTGGTGCCGAACGCGATGAGGTCGGCTGCGCGGTGGAAGTCGAAC
This sequence comes from Bradyrhizobium sp. SZCCHNR1051, assembly GCF_032489615.1. NCBI lineage: Bacteria > Pseudomonadati > Pseudomonadota > Alphaproteobacteria > Hyphomicrobiales > Nitrobacteraceae > Bradyrhizobium > Bradyrhizobium sp. SZCCHNR1051. Next base: position 67,644 of record NZ_JAUEYJ010000024.1, read on the forward strand.
CAGCCGATCTGGCCGACGCGCGGCGAGATCAGAAGGTCCGGCGGATCGCCGGCGAGACGTGCGCGGGTGATGCGGTCCTGCATGATGTTGAAGGCATCGACCATCACCGACGAGATGCCCGGCCGGCCGCCGCCGCCAAAGAACTGCCGCTTCACCGCGCGCTCCGGCGAGAACAGCCTGCCGAAGCGGCGCTTGGGCGGCGCGCTCTCCATCACCGTCTCCGGCACCTCGACCGGCTGGCCATGCGAGTAGATCGTCGTCGAATGCGTGAACACGTCGCTGGACAGGTTGGCGGCGATCACGATCTCGGCGCCGAGCGCGCGCGCCGCCGACACCGGCACCGGGTTCACCATGGCGCCGTCGACCAGCCAGCGGTCGCCGATCAGGACCGGCGCGAAGATGCCGGGCAGGGCGTAGGAGGCGCGCATCGCATCGACCAGGCTGCCATGGGTCAGCCAGATCTCGTGACCGGTGCGGATTTCGGTCGCTACGGTTGCGACCTTCATCGGCAGCTCCTCGATGGTGACGCGGCCGAGCGAGGCTTCGAGCTGGGCGGCGAGCTTCTCGCCGCCGATCAGGCCGGAGCCGTTGAGGCGGATGTCGAGATAGCCGAGGATGTTGCGCATCTGCAGGCTGCGCGCCCATTCCTCCAGGGTATCGAGCTGGCCGGCCGCATAGGCACCGCCGACCACGGCCCCGATCGAGGTGCCGACCACGACGTCGGGCACGATGCCGTGCGCCATCAGGGTTCGGAGCACGCCGATATGGGCAAAGCCGCGCGCCGCACCGCCGCCGAGTGCCAAGCCGATGACCGGCTTGCGGATCGTCCCAAGACCGACATCGGAACCTTCGGTTCCGCTCGCACGGCGTCCTTTCAGAATATCCAGCACCGAGATCTCCACGCCTACGCATACTGTGTGCAATGAGTCGGCAACGGACTCATGACGCATGACAGTCTAGCACCAGCCTACCAGAAGCATCCTTTATGCCGGGTCGACGGAAGCATCGGATGCCGCTGATGTGAACGCTCCCCTGGACGGAACTGCGCGCCCCGGCCGCTCACCGCCGGAGAATGCGACCAAGTCGCACGCCGCTCATGCGGTTCCTCGGGGACAGTTGAGTAGAGGCTTGAATTTGCCGCGTTTTCGGTCAAAAGCAGGACGATGACGACAGGTCGCGGGTTCACCAGATTCCGGCGCAGCGGGCGGCTATGGCTTGTGCTTGCCTTGTCGTGCCCGCTGACCGGACTCTCAATGTCGCCGGCCGCAGCGCAACTGTTCAGCGACAGGCCGCCGCCGGTTCCGCCGGCCTCGGTGCCCGATCCCGGGGCAGCGGTCAGCCTGGCACCACCCTCCGGCCCCATTCCGGCGCCGGCACCCCAGGCGCTGCCGGGACCGCCGGTCGCCGCGATTCCGCCCGGCGCGCCGGCTGCGATCCCCCCGGTTGCCGCTCCGCCGGCCGCAGCCCCCAATCAGGGCGTGCTGTCGCTGTCGGCGCGGTTCGGCAAGGACCTGCCGAACATCAATGGCGGGCTGGTCTGGCGCGTGTTCGCCGACCGGCCGGACGAATCCGGCGCCTTCAAGATGCTGCGCGAGGATCGCGGCGCAACGCCGAACATCGTGCTGCCGCCCGGCACCTATGTCGTTCATGTCGCGCTCGGCCTCGTCAGCGCGGTCAGGTCCGTGAACCTGAAGCCGGAGACCGATCGCGAATCCTTCGTGCTGCCGGCCGGGGGCCTGCGTCTCGAGGGCAGGGTCGGCACCAGCAAGATCCCGCAGAACCAGATCTCGTTTGCCATCTACAAGGGCAGCCAGTTCGACGGCCGCGAGCGGGCGCCGCTGGTGCCGAACGTCGCCGCCGGCGACATGCTGATGCTGCCGGAGGGGACCTATTACATCGTCTCCAACTATGGCGACGCCAACTCGGTGGTGCGCTCCGACATCCGCGTCCAGGCCGGCAAGCTCACCGATGTCACGGTGACGCATCGCGCCGCGGTCATCACCTTGAAGCTCGTCTCCGACAAGGGCGGCGAGGCGCTCGCCAACACGGCCTGGTCGGTCATCAACCCCGGCGGCGACGTGATCAAGGAATCGATCGGCGCCTTCCCCAAGGTCGTGCTGTCCGAAGGCGACTACCGCGCCATCGCCAAGAACGAAGGCAAGGTGTTCGAGCGCTCCTTCAGCGTCGTCAACGGCGTCGACGGCGAGGTCGAGGTGCTCGCGCGGTAAGCGGCTCGCACGCGAAATGGCCCCGCAGAAGGACACCGACTCTCCCCGCCATCTATGAGAGCCAGTCTCCGGGAGAGCCGCATGCAGATATCCGACGTCATCCGCCATGCCATCGAGATCGGCGAGCGCAAGGGCTGGATCACGTTCGACGAGCTGAACGCACTTTGCCCGGGTAACACAGTCGAACCCGAGGACATCGAGCGGATCATGCAGGCGCTGAGCGACGCAGGCATCCGTCTGGAGGAGGAGTGATGCAAGAACAGCGTTTTTGGCAGGAGCGCGCCTGACCACGGGTGTCGTCCCGGCGAACGCCGGGACCCATACCGCGGATGCTATCGGGGGACGTCGCTGTCAGTGGCCCGCATCACCGCGGCCGGTGACTATGGGTCCCGGCTCAAGGCCGGGACGACAGCGGTGATTGTCGAGGCAGTGGTGCGCGACGCGACTCGCTAAGTCGTGCCACATCTGCCCGTCGGGTTACTTTGTCGCACTTATTAGTTCTTGCGCCGTCGGGCAAATCAGGTCGATCTTTCCGCGCATCCCGCCTCGAGATGAGGGGCGTATCGCGGTCGTCACGAGACGCGAGGCGGGGAGCGGTGGGCGTGGTGGATTGCAGCGCGAGTCTCTCGCGCCGACGAACAATTCGCTGCGCACGGTCAAGTCGCGCGGTCCTGATATCCCGATGCTGATATCAACTCACGTTGAGGCTTCGCTTCGCGTGGGGATGGTGGCCAGAAAGCCCGGCGCGCCAGGGAGAACGCGAAGCAGCCGTTCAGCCATCGCGCAGGGAGGGCCGGGTTTCCGGCTGACCCGTGGTACCTGCCGCCTGCATTTTTTTTCGCAGGCGGGCCACGGACCTCAGTCGAGGTCCGGCTCTCCCTGCGCCCTCCGTTCGAAGAGGGCGGTTCGATTAGCAAAACTCGGGCAGATATTGTCGCGAGATCGCAGGTTCACATCCGCATCTATGCCGTATCGGTATCGACCTCGCCGTTGCGACATAGGCGACGAACGTGAAGCGATGCTGTCACAGTCGCTAATGCGCGATAACCATGGAACCACTTAAAACTGTCACAATGGCTGCGCGCCACGCGCGAAGCCAATGCATTTACAGCTCGTTAAAGCCGCGTCTGCTTCAGATACCGCCGGGACCGACAGGGTGGCGATTGAGTGGAAATGATGAGTGCCGCGACGACCAAGGCGTTGACGACGATCAGCAGCGATCTGTTTGACGACATCCCGGTGCTCAGGCGCAAATGGCAGGCCGCGTTGAAGCCCGGCCAGCGCCTGCCGCGCTACGAGGACGTCATGCTGGGCAGCCTCGGCCGTCTCGCCGATCATATCGCGGTGCTCAACAACGAAGACGGCGGTCTGCAGATTTCGCGCAGCGGCCGCTACGTCCAGCAATGGTTGCAGGACGAACGCTCGGGCGTCGCGGTCGAGGCCGTGTCGCCGGATTGCGCCACCGTGCTGGTGGAGGCCGCCAACTGCGCGCTCGCCAGCGGCCAGCCCTATCTCGCCCATGCGCATTGCGTGCGCGACGGCATGGTTCGCAGCTATGACGTCCTGGCGCTGCCGACCAACTCGCGGTGGGGCAGCACGCTGGTCGGGACCTATGTCAACGAGCGCGACGCGCAATATAATCTGCTCGATGCGATCTTCTCGACGACGGATGACGGCGTGGTCTCGCTCGCAACCATCCGCGACAGCGTCGGCATGCCCTGCGATTTTCAGGTCGTCCATCACAATCGCGCGGCGGCCGAGCTGCTCAGGCTGCCATCGGCGACGCTGCAATGGCATCGCCTGAAGCAGGGCGGCAACATGCTGTGCACGCCCGAGGTGATGGCGCGGCTGTTCGATGTCGTCACGCAGGGGCGAAGCGACCAGTTCGAGCTCGACAGCGAAGCCCGCAGTCTCAGGCTCGGCGCCCACGCCTTTGGCGACATCATCTCATTGACCATTGCCGACGTGACCGCGCTGAAGCGGCGCGAGGCGTCGTTCCGGCTGCTGTTCGACGCCAATCCGGTGCCGATGTGCATTCTCGACGCGAAGACCGCGCAGATCCTCAATGTCAACGATGCGATGGTCGGCCACTACGGCTACGGCCGGGCGGACCTCCTTTGCATGAACGTCTGGGATCTCTGGCCGCCGGGCGAATGGGAAAGCCTGGATGACGCGCTGTTGCGGCTTGCCGACGGTGACCTGTTTCATCGCGACTGGCGCCATCGCAAGGCCGATGGCAGCGAGATCGAGGTGCTGACCTATGGCCGAGAGATCACCTTCGATGGCCGCGACGGCGTGCTGGTTGCGATCGTCGATATCACCGAGCGCCGTCGCGCCGAGGCGCGCATCGCCTACATGGCGCACCATGACGGGCTGACCGGCCTGCCGAACCGCGAGTTCTTCCAGCAGCGCCTCACGCAGGAGCTCGACGGCGCCGGCGCGGCCGACCGGCGCATCGCGGTGATGTGCATCGACCTCGATCTGTTCAAGACCGTCAACGACTCCTTCGGTCATCCGATGGGCGACCGGCTGCTGCAGGCGGTCGCCGGCCGCCTGACGCAGCAGATGCATGGCGGCAAGCTGGCGGCGCGGCTCGGCGGCGACGAGTTCGCGGTGATCATCAGCCAGAGCAGTGGCGTCAACGACGCGAGCGAATGTGCCGCCCGCCTGATCGCGGCGCTCGGCGCGCCCTATGACATCGACGGCAATGAGCTCGTGATCGGCGCCTCCATCGGCATCGCGCTGTCGCCGGGCGACGGCGCGAGCTGCGAGGAGCTGATGAAGAACGCCGACATGGCGCTGTATCGCGCCAAGCAGGACGGCGGCCGCGTGCATCGCTTCTTCGAAAAGGAGATGGACCGCCAGGCGCAGAAGCGGCGCGACATGGAGCACGATCTGCGCCGCGCCTTCGCGCATGGCGAGTTCGAGCTGCACTACCAGCCGCTGGTCGATGTCGCGACCAACGCCATCTCTGCCTTCGAATGCCTGCTGCGCTGGCGTCATCCCGACAAGGGCATGATCTCGCCGGCCGACTTCATCCCTGTGGCTGAGGACATTGGCCTGATCGTGCCGCTCGGCGAATGGGTGCTGCGCGAGGCCTGCCACGAGGCGGCACGATGGCCCGATGGCATCAAGGTGGCGGTGAACCTCTCCGCCGTGCAGTTCCGCAGCCGCAACCTGGTGCAGGTCGTGGTCCAGGCGCTGGCGCAGTCGGCGCTGGCGCCGGAGCGGCTCGAGCTGGAGATCACCGAGTCGATCCTGCTCGCGGAGACCGAGGCCAATCTGGCGACGCTGCATCAGCTGCGCCAGCTCGGCATCCGCATCTCGATGGACGATTTCGGCACCGGCTATTCCAGCCTGAGCTATCTGCGCAGCTTCCCGTTCGACAAGATCAAGATCGACCGCTCCTTCGTGAAGGACCTCGCGCAGCGCTCCGACTGCCTCGCCATCGTCCGGGCCATCTCCGGCCTCGGCAAGAGCCTCAACATCATCACCACCGCCGAGGGCGTCGAGACATCGGATCAGCTCGACTGGCTGCGCGCCGAAGGCTGCAACCAGGTCCAGGGCTTTCTGTTCAGCGCCGCAAAGCCGGCATCGGAGATCGCGGGGTTGCTGGCGCAATTCGGCGCGCGGTCGTCGAAGGCAGCGTGATGGTTGACGAGTGCGCAGTGCGTAGCCCGGGCGAGCGGAGCGGCCCCGGGAACACCGTCCCCGCATGTCGCTTCGCTCATGCGGGCTACGGACTGCGGGCTTCGTTGTCAGAACCGCGTCACGATCTCCGCCAGCGCCGGCCGCGGGCGGTCTTCGTTCGGCTTGGTCGGCTTGCCGATATGAATGAGCCCGGCGAGCTTCTCCTCCGGCTTCAGGCCGAGCCCGTTCATCACATCGCGATCGAACATGAACCAGCCGGACAGCCAGCAGCCGCCATAGCCGAGCGCGGTGGCGGCGGTCAGGATGTTCATCGCGCTGGCGCCGGCGGAGAGCTCCTGCTCATAGGCCGGCACCTTGGGATGCGGCCGGGTGAAGCTGACGAGGCCGATCACCAGCGGCGCCTCCATCAGGCGGTTCTTCTCGACCTCAAGCTCGGCCGCGCTGGCCTGCGGGTTGTTCTTGGCGAAGACGGACGCGATGACCTCACCGGCGCGGCGGCGGCCGTCGCCCTCGAACACGATGAAGCGCCACGGCGCGAGTTTGCCATGGTCGGGCACGCGGGCGCCGATGGTCAGGATGGTGTCGAGCTCGGCGGGCGAGGGGCCGGGGCCGCTCATCTCGCGCGGCTTCACGGAGCGGCGGGTCTTCAGCAGTTCAATCGCATCGGTCACGTCGTGATGTCTCGTTGGTTGCACGCGGGACAGATAGCATGCGCCTTCGCCTGCAACGAGACCACGGAACGGCGTTTTGATCGGTTCTACCGCGTGTTGCCGCAGCCGCAGGCGGTGCGCGCTCTGCTCAAGCTGCCGTGCAGCCGTGACGTGAATCCTGCAATCTTTCGCCTCACACGCCGGCCCCGGCCTGGTTGGCTGCGGCCATCGGTCCGCCGCCAGCCTCGGCCGTGGCAATTGTGGAAATTTGGGTGGATCGGTAAAAAGATGACGCTGGAGACCGCAGCTCGCGGCCGGCCGGGGCAGCAGACTTGCGGTGGGAATGACAGCGCTGACGCCTTCAGTTGATGCCGTCGTGCGGCTGCGCCGCGAGCCGGGTTTCGCCGTGGCGATGCGGGCGTCGACCGAGGCTGCCGTCAGGCTCTACCGGGGCGACCGCATCCTCAATGCGCTGCTGAGCGACCGGGCGCGGGCGCTGTTTCCACATGTCGCGCTGTACCTGCACTTCGCCGAGCAGCGCGATGGCGAGCTCGGCCTCACCGTCGGCGCCATGAAGGAGATGTGCGTCAGGCTCGGCCTGTGCAGCCGCGGCCGCTGCGAGGCGATGCTGGCGCTTATGCGCGCGGCCGGGCTGGTCGCGTCCGCCTCCAATCTCGACCGACGCCGGCGTCCGCTGGTGCCGACCGACAAGCTCATCGCGCTGCATCGCGAGCGGTGGGGCGTGCAGTTCGACGCGATGAGCGCGGTGCTGCCGGCCGCCGTGGCTTATCGGGCGGCGCTGAACGATCCGGCCTTCGTGAAGACCTTCGTGCTCGAGCTTGGCCGCCGCTTCATCGCGGGCGTGCGGGTGCTCGATGGCGCGCCGGAGCTGGAGCCGTTTGCCGAGCGCACCGCTGGCATGGTGATCCTGTTCAGCCTGGCCCAAGGGGGCGGGCCGGACCAGCCGTTCCCGCCCGCTGGTCCCGTGCCGCTCTCCATCAATGGACTGGCGACGCGCTTTTCGGTGTCGCGCAAGCACGTGCTGACCTTGCTGCGGGATGCGGAGGAGAAGGGCCTGCTCGTCCGCGGCACCGAGGCCATCACCATCCTGCCAAGGGGACGCGAGGCGATCGAGCGGATGCTCGCGACGATGTTCCTCTACATGGCCGAATGCGCCGAGGTGGCGCGGCAGGCGGCGGGCCGGGATGGGAGTGCGACGGATGCAGCGGCCAGCCTATCGGCATAGCAGCGCCCGTAGCCCGGGTGAGCGCAAGCGACACCCGGGGAAACTGTTCCCGCATGTCGCTGCGCTCATGCGGGCTACGAACCGGGACAGCTCACGCCGCCTCGCGCTGACGGCGCCGCACGTCCGGCGGCGTCGCCTCGTCGACCAGGGCGGCGATGGCGTCCGCGGTCGGCATCACGGTCTGGCCGTCGCGGCCGAGCCGGCGGACGGAGACCGAATGCGTCTCGGCCTCCTTCTTGCCGACGACGAGCAGGGCCGGGATCTTCTGCAGCGAATGCTCGCGGACCTTGTAGTTGATCTTCTCGTTGCGCAGGTCGATCTCGGCCCGCAGGCCGGCACGCCGCAACGCCGCCAGCACCTGCTTGGCGTATTCGTCGCCTTCCGAGGTGATGGTGGTGACGACCACCTGCGTCGGCGCCAGCCACAGCGGGAAGCTGCCGGCATAGTGCTCGATCAGGATGCCGATGAAGCGCTCCATCGAGCCGCAGATGGCGCGGTGGACCATGACCGGCGCCTTCTTGGCGCCGTCGGCGTCGATGTAGAACGCGCCGAACCGCTCCGGCAGGTTGAAGTCGACCTGCGTGGTGCCGCACTGCCAGTCGCGGCCGATGGCATCGCGCAGCACATACTCGAACTTCGGCCCGTAGAACGCGCCTTCGCCCGGATTGATCTCGGTGCGGATGTGGTTGCTCTGCGCCTTGATCTCGTTCAGCACGGTGGCCATCACGCGCTCGGCGTGATCCCACATCTCGTCGGTGCCGACGCGCTTGTCCGGCCGGGTCGAGAGCTTCACCGTCAATTCGCCCTCGAAGCCGAAATCCGAGTAGGTCGACAGGATCAGGTCGTTGATCTTCAGGCACTCGTCGGCGAGCTGGTCCTCGGTGCAGAACACATGCGCATCGTCCTGGGTGAAGCCGCGCACGCGCATCAGGCCGTGCATGGCGCCGGAGGCCTCGTAGCGATGCACGACGCCGAACTCGGCGAGCCGCAGCGGCAGGTCGCGGTAGCTCTTCAGGCCGTGCTTGAAGATCTGCACGTGACCCGGGCAGTTCATCGGCTTGAGCGCGAACCAGCGCTTGTCCTCGGCCTCGTCGCCGGCGGACTGCGCTGCGAACATGTTCTCGCGATACCAGTTCCAGTGACCGGAGGTCTCCCACAGCGACTTGTCGAGGATCTGCGGCGCGTTGACCTCGTCATACTCGCCGGCGAGACGCCGGCGCATATAGGCGATCAGCGCCTGGAAGATGCTCCAGCCTTTGGGATGCCAGAACACGACGCCCGGACCTTCCTCCTGGAAGTGGAACAGGTCGAGCTCGCGGCCGAGCTTGCGGTGGTCGCGCTTCTCGGCCTCCTCGATCTGCTTGAGGTAGGCGTCGAGCTGCTCCTGCTTGGCGAAGGCGGTGCCGTAGATGCGGGTCAGCATCGGGTTGTTGGAATCGCCGCGCCAATACGCGCCCGCCACCTTCATCAATTTGAAGGCGTTGCCGATCTTCCCCGTCGAGGTCATGTGCGGACCACGACACAGGTCGAACCAGTCGCCCTGGTAGTAGATCTTGATCGGCTCGCTGCCAGGAATGGCGTCGACCAGTTCGACCTTGAATGCCTCGCCCTTGTCGCGGAACACCTGCTTGGTCTTCTCGCGGTCCCACACCTCCTTGGTGAAGGGTTTGTCGCGGCCGATGATCTCGCGCATCTTCTTTTCGATCGCGGCGAAGTCTTCGGGCGTGAACGGCTCGTTGCGGAAGAAGTCGTAATAGAAGCCGTTCTCGATCACCGGACCGATCGTGACCTGAGTGCCCGGCCACAGCGATTGCACGGCCTCGGCGAGCACGTGCGCGCAATCGTGCCGGATCAATTCCAGCGCGCGCGGGTCGTCGCGGTCGACGAGTTCGAGCTTGGCGTCATCGGTGATGGGATCGTCGAGGTCGACGAGGTCGCCGTTCAGCGCCATCGCGACGGTGCGCTTGGCGAGCGAGGGCGAGATGCCCTTGGCAATGTCGAGACCGGTGGTGCCCCTGGGATATTCACGCCGGGCGCCGTCTGGGAAGCTGATGGTGATCTTCTCGACCGGGGTGGCGGGCTTCAGGTTACTGAGGCTGTATTGGAAATTGGACTTTTGCTGGTCGGACTTGGAATCAGGCGATTTCGGATCGGACATGGGTCACTCCTTGAGCTCACTCCTGCGAACGAGCGCAGGTAAGCGGGAGCAAGGGGTATAGCAGGGGATTTTCAGGCTGCAACCGGGAGAGGGACGGGAAAACCGCCCAATTGCGGCCGGTGCGGCGATGCGGAGATTGCTGCCGCGGGCCGGTATGATACAACTTCAAGTGTTCGGGGCGTGGGGACGCGTTTGGCGATGGAGTCTGCAGGGGAGGCGCCGCTCTCCGTTTGTCGGCGCGGCGGCATTCATGTTGGGGCCGCACTGATCATGTGCGTGCTGTCGAGCCTGTCGTCGCTCGCGGCCGTTCCGGCGGCAACAAGGCCCGCGGACCAGTCCAGATCCATGGTCCAGCCGAGACCTCTTTCGCAGCAAAAGGCTTTGCAGCCGAAGCCGGCGGCGCAGCCAAGGCCCCCGGCCAGACCTGCAACGGAGTCCAGGCCGGCCGCGCGCCGCGCCCCGTCGCCGCGGATCGCAGATGGCTCGGCGCCGATTGCGTTCGCGCTCGTCAAGGGCTCCTCGGACGCCTGTGGACATGGCTGTGACAGCTGGATCGCCGCCGAAGGCAAGATCGACGGCGGCGCCGCCGCGCGCTTCCGCAAGTTCATGAAGCAGATCGGCGAGCGCAGATTGCCGATCTACTTCAATTCTCCAGGCGGCAATCTGCAGCAGGCGCTCGCCATCGGCGACATGCTGCGCGAGCGCAAGGCCGCCGTGCGGGTGGGACGTACCACCTTGCGCGAGTGCGGCTTCGAGCCTCAGGAGGGCGAAGCTTGTAGCAAGCTGAAGCTGTCCGGACGCGAGCTGCATGGCGAGGTCTGGACGCGGGGGGCGACGTGCAATTCGGCCTGTCCCTACCTGCTGCTCGGCGCGTCCACACGTGACATCGCAGCGGATGCGACGCTCGCGGTGCATTCTCCGCGCGTCATCCTGAACTTCACGGGCGGCGTGCCGACCCGCGAGATGCGGGCGCAGGCGATGCAGCAGGCGATGGCTCGGGCCGACAAGATGGTGCTCGACTACATCACCAAGCTCGGCGCGGATCCCGGTCTGCTGACGGTGGCGCGGTCTGTCCCGTTCGAGAGCATGCGCATCCTGACGCGGGAGGAGATCGCGCGGTTTGCGCTCGACAGGCGGCAGCGGGTGGAAAGCCCCTGGATGTTCGAGACCGCCAGCCGAGGGATTGCCTACAAGACCATTCTCGCACGTAGGGACGGTGAGAGCACGTTCCAGACCACGCGCTTGCAGATGGTCTGCTTCGATCAGGACCGCTTCGAGCTCGACGTCGAGCGCATCGCGCCGGCCGGCTCGCCGCCGGGTCCGCTGGCGATGGCGAGCGGAGATATGCGGCTCAATTTCCTCTCGCCGCCGCGGCGGTCGGGCGATCGCGAGACCTGGGGCGTGTTCCTGAATGCAAGCCAGGTGAAAACGCTGTCGTTGATGCCGTCGGCCGAGCTGAGCGATTCCCTGTTGAATGTCGCGCGTCGCAATGTCTCGACATTTCCGGTGAGCAGCGAAGGCCTGCAATCTGCCCTGAAGATGCTGACCGACAGCTGCCCGCCGTCCAAGGCCATCGCCCGTCCGACGAGTACGCCGGTTCCGTGGACGCAGATTCCCTCGCCGCAGGCCTCGGCGGCGCAGTCCGCCCCCGCGCGCTGACGAGAATGGACGAAGGAGGCAGGACGAGAGAAAGTCATGGACGGCATGAGACATTTTCATGCAAATGCATGGAATTCTCTGCTATTGAGGCGCGATGACATCCACATCCGCTCCCGGGCGCTTTGCGCCGACCGCGCTCATGCTCGGCAATCTCGTCACCGGCTGCTCGGTGCTCGCGCCCGCCGGCCTGCTGCCGGAGCTCGCCTCAGATCTTGCTGTCGGCGTTCAGACGGCGGGGCTCCTGATCACCTTCGGCGCGGTGGTGCTCTGCATCTGCTCGCCCTTGACCGCCTGGCTGACGAGCCGCTTCGACCGCCGCCGTTTGCTCGCAGCGACGCTCTTGGTGCTCACGCTCGGCAATCTCGGCTCGGCGTTTGCGCCCGATTATGCGAGCCTGCTCGCGCTGCGCCTCGTGATGCTCGCGGTCGGCGCTCTCTATACACCGCAGGCCGCCGGAACGGCGGCGCTGATCAGCCCGGTCGAGAGACGCGGCAGCACCATCGCCTATGTCTTCCTGGGCTGGTCGCTGGCGGCCGCCGTGGGGCTGCCCATGATCACCTTCATCGGCAGTCATTCCGGTTGGCGAGCCGCCTATCTCGCGGTCGGTGCGGCCGGCGCGGTCAGCTTCGTGCTGCTGACGTGGCGCCTGCCATCCGGCCTGAAGGGCGCGCCGGTCGCGTTGAAGACCTGGACCGAACTCGGCCGCAACCGCCTGGTGGTCCTGCTGCTCCTGGTCACGACCCTGCAGATGTCGGGACAGTTCGTCATCTTCACCTTCATGGGACCGCTGCTGAAGCGCCTGACTGGCGCCGACTCCAACCAGATCGGCCTGGTGTTCGCGATCTACGGCGCCTGCGGCTTTCTCGGCGTCGTCATCGCAACCCGGATCGTCGATGGCTGGGGGGCCTACCGGACATCGCTCTTGTTCACCTGCCTGATGTTCGCCGGCGTGTCGGCCTGGACGCTGGCGGCAGGCACCTACGGCCTCATGGCGGTGGCGGTCGCAATCTGGGGGTTGGGGTTTGCGTCCACCAATTCGATGCAGCAGGTTCGGCTGGTGGCAGCCGCGCCGCCGCTCGCCTCGGCTTCGGTGTCGCTCAACACCTCGGTGCTCTATATCGGCCAAGCCATCGGCTCCGCGATCGGCGGCAGCCTGTTCGCGCGCGACCTGCTCGGCGCCACCGGCTACGTCGCACTGATGTTCCTGACCCTGGCATTGCTGGCAATCCTGGCCAGCCGCCAGCGCGCGCGGATCGCGGTTCCGGCCTGAGCAGCGGGTTGACGCTTGGCAAAGCCGGCCCGACCGGATTAAAGGCCGATGTCGTGGGGGCTGCTGGGGCGTGGATTCTGCCACGGCCGGCGAGTAGCATCGACGGACGTCCTCGCGTGCCCACGGGTCGGATGAGAGAGATATGGCATGAAGAAGATGATGTTGAGCCTGGCTGCAGTGCTGCTGTGCACCCCTGCGCTGGCCCAGAGCGCGCCGATGGTCGGTGACCGACCGCTGGTGCAGGTCAAGCCGAAGGGGACGAAGACCGCCGCCGCAGCGCCGGCCAAGCCGCAATCGGCGGCCGCCAAGCTCCAGGCCTGCCTGGAGATCGATGACGGAACCAAGGAGCGCCTGAACTGCTACGACGCCGTCATTCCGCCAGCCGCCAAGCCGAAGGCGATGAAGGCCAAGGCGGTCGGCGACTGCAAGTTCACCAAGGAAGAGGACGAGCGGCTCGCCTGCTTCAACGGCTTCGTCGAGAAGCTGCCGAAGTCCTGAGGCGTTGCGGCGGCCGCTCTCTCAGCGGCTCGACACGCGGTTCGACATGTCCTGGGCTCCGGCCGCAATCCGGATCGGCGGCTGGGCGGCCGCCATCTTGACCAGCACATCCTTGATCGGGTTGCGAGTCCAGGCCTGCGTGACGTAGTCGCGATGGGTGATGCCCTCGTCGGTCTCGACGAAGACGACGCTGCCCGGGCGCAGCGGCCGGTCCATGTCCTCGGAGACCTGGATGCCGCGATCGCGCAGCATCGTCATCAGCTCCTGATCATGCCGCGCGGTATAGCGCGTGTAGGAGCTGATGAAAAAGCCGGAGCGGTTGCGCTCGATCCAGTTGGCGAACTTGTCGAGCTGGCCGTAGACCGCATCGAGCAGCACGACGCCGCGCACGCGGTCGCTGATGCCGCCGACCTCGAGGCTCCATGCCGTGGGGAGGAAGCCGCCGCTGTAGCCGACGATTACGATGGGCATGCCGGCGAAAGTCTTCGCGCTTGCTGGATCGCCGGTCAGGCGGGCGAGGCTGGCCGCGGCCTCGTCCATGAAGCGCTTGAAGCCGCCGGGCTGCCAGAACTTGCCGGCGCTCGAATCGGCGGCGTCGACGGCCATCTGCGGCGCGAGCAGCACCGCGTTGACGCCGGCCGCGGTGATCTGCTGCGGCACCAACTGGCGGTCGCGCACGTCGCGCTCCAGCGTGGCGCCGTTGCCATGGAAGAACACGACGATCACGCCCGGCTTGCGCACATCGAATTGTTCGGGGACGTGCACCAGCACACGGCTGTCGTTGTAGGTCTGGTCCTGCCAGTAGACGCGGCCGGAGAAGCTGCGGTGGCCGCGGCGCTCACCGCTGCTGACGTTCAGGAACGGTGCGTCGGACGCCGGATTGTTGCCGAAATAGGGAAAGGCCGACGACTTCATGCTGACGAGGGTCGTCAGTTCCTCACGCTGCGGCCGTCCCGGCCGCTGCGGCTCCAGCGATGCGATCTGAGAGGGCGCCGGCTTCGGGGCGAAGTCGGAGGGCGTGTGAAGCCGAAAGCTCTCCTGCGCAGACGGGAAACGGTCGCTGAATTCAGGTGCCGGAAAACGATCGTCGAAGGTCAGCCCCTGGGCCGTCGACGCGTTGGCGGCCAACGCCTCGGGATTGGGGGCCTTGCCGCAATGCGTGAACGAAAGGCAGATCGCCAGCGCGAATGCCGCGCGCCACCAGAGGCACCAACCTCTGCGCACAGACCTCAAGACGTTATGGTCTTCCCCGATCATCCGTCCCCAAAGACGAGTTCGAGCGCAACACGGCTCTTCAACCAGCGGATTTCGTTCAACCTGCGCCGCCGAAATTGAGGTCGCGTTAAGGATCGTGTCCGGTCAACCCCGGGCGCACCGGGACACACCACGCGAACGTGTCGCGATTGTGGGACGCCTGGCGACCCAATGCAATGTCGCAGCCCAGCCTGTCCGAAATCGGTTCATAAATACCCTTGATGAAGGTCATATTTAACGCCCGTTAACGATGTTTGAATGCTTCGGCGGGAACCTGGGCCGAGGCAGAGGAAGGGGCGCCGGGCGTCCTTCGACGAGATGGCTGCATCCGAGGCGGACGATCCCGGCCGGGGCCGGACAGACGGCGACCGGGTTCCATCCGTGTCGCTTCCGGTCGCGACTGCTATCGTCATCGCCGACATGATCGGGGTCGGCGTCTTCACCAGCCTCGGCTTCCAGGTCCGGGACATCCCGTCGGGCTTCTCCATTCTGGTGCTGTGGGCGGTCGGGGGATTGGTGTCGATCTGCGGGGCACTGTCCTATGCCGAACTCGGCACGATGTTTCCGCGCTCGAGCGGCGAGTACAATTTTCTCACGCGGGCGTTCCACCCGGCGATCGGCTTCATGGCCGGGTGGGTCTCGGCGACGGTGGGCTTCGCGGCGCCGGTGGCGCTCGCGGCCATGGCGTTCGGAGAATATGGTCGTGCCGTCATCCCGGGCGCTCCGCCGCTGCTGCTCGCCACCGGCGCTGTCTGGCTCGTGACAGCAGTGCAACTCGGCGGCATCAGGCAGTCGAGCCGTTTCCAGCTGTTGTCGACCGTGCTGAAGCTCGGGCTCATCACCGCCTTCCTGATCGCCGGCTACACCATCGCCACCCCGCAACCGGTGACGTTCCTGCCAACCGTGACCGATGTCGGTCACGTGACGAGCGCGGCGTTCGCGACCGGACTGGTGTTCGTGATGTACGCGTTCTCCGGCTGGAACGCGGCGACTTACATCATCGGCGAGTTGCATGCGCCGGAGCGGACCTTGCCGCGCGCGCTGCTGTTGGGCACGGTGATCGTTCTGGTGCTCTACATTGCGCTCAACGCGGTTTTCCTGCGAGCCGCACCGATGGACGCGCTCGCGGGCCAACTCCAGGTCGCGAGCATCGCGGGCAGTCATATCTTCGGCGAGACCGGCGGGCGCTTCGTGGCCGCGATGATCTGCATCGGACTGGTTCCTTCCATTGCCGCGATGATGTGGATCGGCCCGCGCGTGCTGATGACAATGGGCGAGGACATTCCGGCGCTGTCGGTGTTCGCGCGGCGCTCGCGCAACGGGGCGCCGGCATATGCCGTCCTGTTCCAGCTCACGGTGGCCACCCTGATGCTGTTCACGGAGAGCTTCGAGGCGGTGCTGGATCTCGTCCAGTTCTCGCTCTTGTCCTGCTCGTTTCTCGCTGTGCTCGGACTGTTCAAGCTGCGCATCGCGCAGCCCGAACTCACGCGACCCTACCGCGCCTGGGGCTATCCGGTCACGCCGTTGATCTTCCTCAGCGTGACCTTCTTCATGATGTACTATCTCGTCGCGACGCGGCCCTTGCAGGCAGGGCTCGGCGCAGGCGCAATGGCGTCGGGATTGCTGATCTATTGGCTCGCTCACGCGCGATCGCGCCGTATCACCGCAACGCTCGCATCGGGTTCGGATTGAAATGCTGTTGGCCTCGAGAGTCTGGTTCGCCGTCGCATGTCTGATCCTTGCCATGAGCTTCGAGGCTCGAGCTCAGACCATCACGCCGGACGATACGGCGCGGGTGCTGGCGGGCATGGCGCCAGCGGCGGGCTCGCCGCTCGTGCCCTTCGTGCAGGATCCGGCATGGCGGCGGCACGCGGCGTTCTTCGACAACGCCTTCAATCAGCTCGAGCAGCGACAATTGTCGAAGATCAGGGCCTGGGCGGATGCCAATCTGGCCGCGCCGCGGCCGGCGATGTTCTATTTCTTCTCCGGGCCGGATTTTCTCTATGCCGATGCCTTTCATCCGAAGGCAACGACCTATGTCCTGGTGGCGCTCGAGCCGACCGGCCCGATCCCGGACCTGACCAGATTGCCCCGAGGCAGCATCGGCCCTGCGCTGTCCTATGTCGAACGCTCGTTGCAATCGATCCTGAGTTTCTCCTTCTTTATCACCAGGGACATGAAGGTCGACTTGCGCGAAGGCGAACTCGAAGGGACCTTGCCAATCCTCTACGTCTTCCTGGCGCGCACCGGCAAGACGATCCGCGAGGCCAGTCTGATCTGGTTGGACGAGAATGGCGGATTGCACGGAAACAACGAGCCGCCGACGCGCAATGCGACCAAGGGCGCGCGCATCCTGTTTGCCGGCGCCGACGGGGTCGCGAAGACGCTCTACTACTTCTCCGCTGATCTCTCCGATTCCGGCGTGAAGGCCAGTGGGTTGTTCAAGTTCTGCGAGCCGCTGGGGCCGGGCGACAGTCTCCTGAAGAGCGCGTCTTATCTGTTGCATGAGAACGGCTTCGCACGGGTCCGCAGCTGGCTGCTGAAGAACAGCGCCACCGTCATCCAGGACGATTCCGGCATCCCGCTCGCGAGCTATGAGGCGCGGGCCTGGCGTTTCCTGCCGTTCGGGCGCTATGCCGGGCCGATCGACAAATTCCCGGACATGTACCAGAGGAGCTATGCGAGGCTGTTCGAGCGTGCGCAGCCGCTGGAATTCGGGATCGGCTATCGTTGGCGCACGCGTGAATCGAATGTCCTGCTTGCGGTGAGATCGCCTCCGGCCGACGCGACGGTCTCGGCCGAAGCGAGCGCCCCTGCAGAAACGGATTACCAGCCACCGCCGCGCGCCCGGCGCGTGCCGCGGCCGCTGGAGCCGGTTCCTCTCTATCCGCCGCCGCGGCGCGACGATTTCATCTTCTGGCCGAGATGGTAGGGGGTGAATATCACCAGTGCACGCTCTGGCTGGGCACGATGTAGGACGTCGTCGGCGGGGGCAGGGCGGTGCTGTCGGCAAGATAGCGCCAGGCACCGACAATGACGATCAACAAAGCGATGATGCAGAGTAGATCCACCTGGCGTGCGTCGTGGTGGCCGGCCTGATCGGGACCGATGCTCTTGCGGGAACGGTTGCTTCTGGGGCTGATTGTCCAGCGCATCGTTGTTTTCCTCCCGAAGGAAGCATCACATCAATGCAGGTCGAGGCAGCGCGGTTCCTGATGGGAGCGCCGGCTCGTGACGTAAGAATAATCGTAGCCCGAGATTTCGCCAGGGCCATGTGCTGCAGATCAATTGACGAGCGCGACGTCTGTTGCGCTGCACATCAGCCCGGGCCGTTGACGCCGCGCCATCGCGCGTAGCGCCAAGGCAGATACCAGTGAGCGCCTGCGGGAGCCGTTGTTGGGACGTTGTCGATGCCCGAGGTGCCAAAGGGCTGGCAGCGCAGCAGACGGGCGAGCGTCATCCACCCGCCCGCCCAGAGTCCGAAGCGTTCGATGGCCTCATCGGCATAGACCGAGCAGGTCGGCAGGTGCCGACAATTGTAGCCGACCAGCGGCGACAATGTGTGGCGGTACAGCCAGATCAGCGCGTGAGCAGCGCGCCGCGGGAGTCGGGCCAGCAGCGACCCGATGTGCGCAGAATGGCAGCCGATGTCAGAGCATGAGTGCTTCATGAGCGCGATGCCAGATGGATGTGCGAACTTTTGACCGGTTCCTCGGCAGGGAACCCGGCTCGCGTTCATTTGTGGTGATGTGATGCAACAATGGCCGGTTTTCAGCGGCGCCGCAGCACGCCGCAGCTGGACGGTCGGTGATTGCCCGGATACGTTTCCCGACAAGGATGTGACAGACTAATAACGGATTTGAGGCCAGGTTGTCAGGTCTTTCCGCGAGAAAACTGAGGAACTGCGTACCGAGCTTGACGAGGGGGACGGATTGCGCGTGAGATTGCTGCGGTCGCGTGAATTGCGCTGGATGCTACTTGGTGTTGCAGCGCTTGGTGCGGTGGTCGGTAGCGCGATCACCATCATGTCAAACACGGCGCGCGCCGGCGGCGCGCTCGAAGAGCGCAAACTCCCGATGCGGTTCGGTTGGGTCGCCTGCGAGCCGAATTGCGGCTGGGTCAGTGCGGTTGGGATCGTCACCGGCGATACGCCGAAGGATTTCGAGGATTTCGCGAGGGATCGCGACCTGACGGGGGCCACCCTGGTGCTCGACTCCAGCGGCGGCTCGGTCAACGACGCCATCACCTTGGGCCGCCGGTTCCGTGGGCTGAAGATGCGCACCACCGTCGGCATGACCCAGCGTCCGAGCCGCGCGGGTGACCGGCCGCGCGTCATGCCCGAGGCCTATTGCGAGTCGATGTGCGTGTTCCTGCTGCTGGCTGGAACCACGCGTTATGTTCCGGACACGGCCCATGTCCGCGTTCACCAGATCTGGATGGGAGACCGCGCCGACGACGCCAAGGCGGCGAGCTATACGGCGCAGGACCTGATGATCGTCGAGCGCGACATCGGGCGTCTCGCCAAATACACCTTCGAGATGGGCGGAGCGGGCGATCTGCTGTCGCTGGCGCTGAACGTGCCGCCCTGGGAGGACCTGCATGAGCTGTCACGCGCCGAGCTGCGGCTCACCAACGTCGTGACCACGGATCTGGTTGCCGAGGTGCTGCCGCCGAAGGGGGCCGTGCCGGTCGCCGAGCTCGCACAGAAGCCGCAGGCCAAGGACAAGCAGCAGGACCGCTTCTCCGTGGCGCTGGACCGCGACAAGGGGCAACTGTCGCGTACCGCCGAGGCTCTGCCGCCAGCGACGGTCGCCACGACGCCGCAGCAATAGGCATCGACGTCGCCGGGGCGAGCCGGACCTCCGCGTCCAATCATGAGCTTGCCGACGACCGCTCCCGCATGCCGGTGCGCTCATGCGGGCTATGGATCTGTCAGTCTGCACGCACGGGTGGGAAGCGGTGCCGCCTCAGCCCTGAGCCGCGGCCGGCTGCTCGCCGTTGGTCTTGGCCTCGATCTGGCCGATGGCATCCACCACGGCGTCGAACGTCAGCATCGTGGAGGCGTGGCGGGCCTTGTAGTCTCGCACCGGCTCAAGCAGGGCAATGTCGGCCCATTTGCCCTCCGGCGGCGCACCGTTCTCCTTCAGCATCCTCCGGACCGTCTCCCGCAGCTCGCGCAGCTCCGCGGCGCTGGAACCGACGACGTGGCGGGCCATGATCGAAGAGGAGGCCTGGCCGAGGGCGCAGGCCTTCACGTCATGGGCGAAGTCGGTCACCACGGGCCCGTCCATCTTGAGGTCGACCTTGACGGTCGAGCCGCACAGCTTGGAATGGGCGGTGGCAGTGGCGTCCGGGTGGTCCAGCCGTCCGAGCCGCGGAATGTTGCCGGCGAGCTCGATGATGCGCTTGTTGTAGATGTCGTTCAGCATGTGCCTGACGTCCCGGAATTACCGGCGTGGCGGCCTTGGCGGCCGGGTTTCATCGCCCTATATTGCGAGTATATGGAAACGATTGGCAGGAATTCCAGCCACATCCACAGGCGTCCGGCGCGAGAGGCGCCAAGCCTGCGTGTGGCACCTCTGCAGGTGACGCCCTCAAGGTGATGCTGTGCCGGTGACACTCCGGTCGGACCGCCGACCGGTCGAACGGAGTTGAGATGGACACTTTGATCAAGACGTTGCGTGCGAACAAGCCCGAGGGCAAGCCGTTAGACGCCAAGCTGACTGACGCTCGCGCTGCAGAGCTCGATCCCGCCGAGTTTCTCGCTGCCGCCGTGCGGCCCGACCGTGCCAGGCCGTCGCGGGCCGAGGCCGAGGCCGCAGTCTATACGCTGTTGAATTACATCGGCGAGGATCCGACCCGCGAGGGGCTGGTCGATACGCCGCGCCGGGTCGTCGAGGCCTATGACGAGCTGTACCAGGGCTATCACCAGTGCCCGGCCGAGGTGCTCGACCGCACCTTCGGCGAGACCGCCGGCTACGACGACTTCGTGCTGATTCGCGACATCGAGTTCACGTCGCAATGCGAGCATCACATGATGCCCTTCTACGGTCGCGCGCATATCGCCTATACGCCGGTCGAGCGGGTGGTCGGCCTGTCCAAGCTGGCGCGCCTGACCGACATCTTCGCCCGCCGCCTGCAGACCCAGGAGCATCTCACCGCCCAGATCGCGGCCGCGATCGACGAGGTGCTGAAGCCGCGCGGCGTCGCCGTCATGATCGAGGCCGAGCACACCTGCATGTCGGTGCGGGGCGTCGCCAAGCACGGCGCCATCACCTTCACCAGCCGCTTCACCGGCATGTTCAGGGACAATCCGGCCGAGCAGTCGCGCTTCCTGTCCATGGTGCGGTCGCCGCAACGGTAAGCCTGCCAACCCGTTGAGCAGAGAGTTTCGTGTCTTCATCCTCAGTTGAGCGCGAGGAGGGCTTGGCCTTCCTGCCCAAGTTCGACGCGGCCGGCCTCGTCACCTGTGTGACGACCGATGCCGTGAGCGGCGACGTGCTGATGGTCGCCCACATGAACGAGGAGGCCCTGCGCAAGACGGTGGCGACCGGCGAAGCCTGGTATTTCAGCCGCTCGCGCAATGCGTTGTGGCGCAAGGGTGAGAGCTCGGGCCAGACTCAGCGCGTGGTCGAGATGCGCACCGATTGCGACCAGGACGCGGTCTGGCTGCGCGTCGAGCAGGCCGGCGCGGCGTGCCACACCGGCCGCCATTCCTGCTTCTATCGCAAGGTCGAGCGATCGGATGACGGCAGCGGCGCGCGGCTCGTGTTCGTCGATGCCGACAGGCTGTTCGATCCCGCCGAGGTCTATCGCAAGTAGGCCAGCGACCTGCGTCCTGACGTGCCCGGTCGTTCATTGGCCCGGTCGGGCCCTGCGAATTAACCCGCCATTAACCATACCCGCCGCATTTTGCCGGACGTTTCCGGCGCGTTCGTCTGCCAGCGAATCTGCAAACAGCGGGTCTTCCCATGTCGGTCGACGCATCCAACTCCTCGTCCACCGGTTTCCTCGATGGCGTCCGGGCGAAGGTCGCCGGCGCGATCAAGCAGGCCGCGGACAGCGTCGGCACCAGCTTCGAATATCTGTTGTCGACCGCCAAGATGGAGTCGGACTTCAATCCGACCGCCGGCGCCTCGACGTCATCAGCGCGCGGGCTCTACCAGTTCATCGACCAGACCTGGCTCGGCACGGTGAAGGAAGCCGGCGCCGATCTCGGCTATGGCCAATATGCCGACGCGATCACCCGGACATCGTCCGGCGACTACACGGTCAGCGATCCCGGAATGCGGCAGGCGATCATGAAGCTGCGCGACGATCCGCAGGCGTCGTCCGCGATGGCCGCTGCGCTCACGCAATCGAACAGCTTCCAGCTCGCCGGCAAGATCGGCCGTCGGCCGACCGATGCCGAGCTCTACATGGCGCACTTCATGGGTGTCGGCGGCGCCGCGAAGCTGATCACCAGCACCCAAGAGACGCCGAATGCGTCGGCCGCGCGGATGTTTCCCAGCGCCGCCGCGGCCAACCGGCCGATCTTCTACGATCGCGACGGACAAGCCCGCAGCGTGTCCCAGGTCTATGCGGTGCTGAACACGCGCTATGCCGGCGCCGCCAACTCCTCGGCGACGCGCGGGGCGCTCGCCCTTTATGGAGGGGCATCGGCGAATGTCGCGGCCAATGCGGCCGGCGGTGGTGCGCTGCCGACGACGGACACCGCCACCTTCCTGTCGATGTTTCCGGATGCGCGCGGCTCGTCGCAAGCCGCATCTTCGACGACGGCCGACGCATCGGCCGCCAACCGGCCGGCGGACCCGATGTTTCGCTCGCTATTCCAGGTTGACGGCCAGTCGAGCCAGGCGGTCTCGCCGACCGTCCGCGAATTGTGGGGCCGCTCATCGGTCGCTAGCGCGGCCTCGTCGGAGGGCGGCGGTAACGATGGCGGCGGCAATGGCCAGCGCAGACTCGACCTGTTCAGCGATCCCCACGGCACCTTTTCGGGCTGATGTGCCGGCTAAGGCGGTCCGCACTCGTCGCTGAACCATTGATCAAAAAGAACTATTTTCGACCTTTCGCCACGGCTTGCACTGCCGGCGGCGGCCGCATTTCGCCCGTTGGATTACGGCCAAATGAGACATTCAGAGGTAGCATAATATAGTTTTAATTTCCCTCCTTAACAAAACATCAACAAAACCAGCTACTTATGGTGAACGCTTTGTTAAGCGTCGTGGTTTATTTTCGGTGCTGTTGAGGCCCTCGTGGCCTTTGTCTGCAAGTTGCGTAAGCCGGAAAGACCATGATCGTTCGGCAGTTTCTCAGTTGGGTCAGAACCGCACCCGCCGGTGAGCGGGCAGAGGCCACCAGGGCGCTCGCGCGGGCGTGGTTGTTGTCGGATCTCTGCGATGAGGATCGCGGCGCCGCGGAGGGCGCGCTCCTCATGCTGTTGGACGATCCGTCGCCGTTGGTGCGTCAGGCCATGGCGGAGGTGTTCGCCCGCTCGGAGGAGGCGCCGGCCGCCATCGTCCAGGCGCTCGCCACGGACCAGGCTTCTGTCGCCGCCATCATCCTCGAACATTCGCCGCTGCTGATCGATGCCGACCTCGTCGACATCGTCGCGACCGGCAACTCCGACACACAATGCGCGATCGCGCGCCGCGTCGGCCTGCCGGCGCCGGTCTGCGCCGCGATCGCCGAAGTCGGCAGCGCCGCCGCCGCGCTCGAGCTGATCGAGAACGCCTATGCCGAGCTAGCGCCGTTCTCCTGGGACCGCATCGTCGAGCGCCACGGCCATCTCGCCGCCATCCGCGAAGCGATGCTGGTCCTGGACGACCTGCCGGCCGCGACGCGGGCGGCGCTGGTCGACAAGCTCTCCGAGACACTGGCGCAGTTCGTCGTCGCCAGGAATTGGCTCAGTGCCGACAAAGCAGGGCGCATCACCAATGAGGCGCGCGACCGCTCGACCATTACCATCGCGGCGCGGTCGCGCGGCGAGGAGCTGCGCGGGCTGGTCCAGCATCTGCGTGCAACCTCGCAACTCACCGCGGGCCTGATCCTGCGCGCACTTCTCTCCGGCAACGTCGAATTGTTCGAGATCGCGCTGTCGGAGCTCGCCGACATGCCGCGGGCCCGGGTGTCGGCGCTGCTCAACGATCGCGGCCGCGCCAGCCTGCAGGGGCTGCTGCGCAAGGCGGGCATTCCCGACACCACCTTCGACGCGTTCAGCATCGCGCTCGAAGTCTGCCGCGAGAATGGATTTGCCGACACCTTGAGCGGAGCAGCGATCCTGCGCCGCAAGATGGTGGAGCGCGTGCTCACCCATTGCGCCACCGACCGTGATGCCGCCGAGCCGTTGCTGATCCTGCTGCGCCGCTTCGCCACCGAATCCGCCCGCGACGAGGCCCGCGAGTTCTGCGACGAGGTGATGGCGGAGGATTTCGTGGCCGGGCTGGAGTTCGGACTGATCGCGGCGTGAGGCGCGTCCGCTGCCGTAGGGTGGGCAAAGGCGCGTCGCAGATATCGCCACGTTCGAGCGCGCGGTGGCGCCGTGCCCACCGACTTGCCGCAGAGATTGCTGATCCATGGTGGGCACGCTGCCGCCGCTTTGCGGCGGCGGCTTTGCCCACCCTACGTGATCGCCATCCGATTACGGCTGATCGCTCGGCACCAGGCTCGGCGCCAGGATCGCTTCGAGATGCTCCGGCCGGTTGCGGTTGACCTGGAGCAGGTAGTCGTCGGCGACGCGGCGCAGCCGGCGGCTCAATTCGGCAGCGACGGTCGGGCTGTGGTACTTCGTATGATCATGCACGATCGCCTGGATGGCGTTGACGTGATGCTCGAACAGCTCGACGGGGACCTTTTCGAGATCCGGCGCGTGCTCGATGATCCGGCACAGGCTGTCGGCGACCTCGGCGGCCGCGGGATAGCCGAAGGTCGCGGCATCGCCCTTGATGTCGTGGGCGGCGCGGAACATCTCCTCGCAGGCGTCGTCGTCGAAGCCATTGTTCAGAACGGCACCGTAAGCCTTTGTCAGGCGATCGGCCTCGGTGTCCATCCACGACTTGAACTCGCCGGATAGCCCGGCAAGCGCGGCTTCCGCGCGCGCGATAGGATCGTCGAGATCCTTCTCCTCGGCGCGGCGCAGCACCTGCTTCAGCGGATTGGGCTGGGTGATGACGTGATGCGAGGCGTAGGTCTTGACCTGGATCGCCGGGGCCTTGTCTTTCGCCATCTCGATATCCCCTGATGATGCCGACCAACGCAAATCGACTCATTGCCCCGATTCATAGCCGAGGAACTGGGCGCTCTGGGCGTCGATCCCCGGATTGCGTTAACGCGGGCTCACTGCCGCGCTCTTAAACCGCGGAGCGCGCCTTATCCAGAAGTGACGGTTGCTGGAAGATCTCGGCCTCGCCGCCGATCCGGCGCTCCGGCCCGATATAAGCGGTGTTGGTGTTGCGGCGCCGGTCCGGACCGAAGTAGGTCTTGGTCTTGATGAACGGACGCGGATTGGCAACCACGTTGAGGATGCGCTGATACAGTCCCTTCGCCGAGATCGGCTTGGCGAGGAATTCCGTCACGCCGGCATCGCGCGCGACGGTGACGCGGCGCTTCTCGGAATGTCCCGTCAGCATGATGATCGGCGCGTAGGGATTGCCCTTGGCTTCCGGCTGGCGGATCATCTGCGCGAGCTCGAGCCCGTCGAAGATCGGCATCGCCCAGTCGGTGATGACGATGTCCGGGGAGAAATGAGTATACATCTCGAGCGCGGTCGCGCCGTCCTCGGCCTCGTTGACCTCGCGGGCGCCGAACGAATGCAGCAGCGTGCGCAGGATACGGCGCATGTGCGGGTTGTCGTCGCAGACGAGAAAGCGCAGCTTGTTGAAGTCGATGCGGTACATTTGGCCGGCCTGAAAGGATCACCGGTGATGGCGGTATACCCGCATTAACCATACGGAGCCGCGGGTTAACAAAGCGTTGCCCAGGGCGGCGAAGGAGGAAAAAGGCGCGGAAAAGCGCCCGATGTCAGTAGCCGAACTGCTCGCTCAGGATCCGCTCTTCCAGGCTGTGGCCGGCGTCGAACAGCATCCGCATCGAGATCGTCTTGTCCGAGAGCACCTCGACTCGCTGAACGTTGCGGACCTCGTCATGATCCGCCACCGCCGCGACTGGGCGCTTGTCGCCTTCGAGCACCTCGATGATCACATAGGCCGTGTTCGGAAGCAGGGCGCCGCGCCAGCGCCGCGGCCGGAAGGCGCTGATCGGCGTCAGCGCCAGCAGCGCGGCGTTGATCGGCAGGATCGGGCCCTGCACCGAGAGATTATAGGCCGTGGAGCCGGCGGGCGTCGCCACCAGCACGCCGTCGGCGATCAGCTCCGGCATGCGCTCGCGCTCATCGATCAGGATGCGCAGCCGCGCGGTCTGCGCCGTCTGGCGAAACAGGTAGACCTCGTTGATGGCGTGGTGGATGTGAACGACGCCCGCGGCATCGGTCGCCCGCATCAGCAGCGGATGGATCACCGATTCCTGCGCCGCTTCGAGCCGTCCGTGCAGATCGATCGTGCTGAACTCGTTCATCAGGAAGCCGACCGTGCCGCGATGCATGCCGTAGATCGGCTTTCCCGAGCGCATGTGGTCGTGCAGCGTCTGCAGCATCAGGCCGTCGCCGCCGAGCGCGACCACGACGTCCGCCAGGTCCGGATCGGAGTTGCCGTACAGCGCGGAGAGCTGCGTCAGTGCGGCCTGGGCTTCGGCACTCGGACTCGCGACGAAGGCGATCCGCTCATATCGCTTGGACGTGGTCATGCGTCGCAGGGCTCGCTGGTCGGTTGGCCGGTGACAGGCGCCGTGTCGTCTAGCCGACCTTGCCCGTGCTTGTCCATCGCGGCCGGTATCCCGGGGCAATGGGGCCGGGATGAGGCTGATATGGCCCGGAAGTGCGCGCACGCGCGGCCGTCATCGCCGCGTCATTTTTCCTGCAGGCTGCGCACGGGGTCCCAGGCCAAGGAGCCGGTCCCAAAGGTTGCTTTCACCCGCTCCGCGAAGAAGTGGCTTGGAGCATCGCTCGGTGCGCCCCGCGCGAAGCAGTCGACCGCTTGCGGCAGTTCGCCGGCGCGCCAATGCGCGAGGCCTGCGGCGTAGCCGGTGAGGAGAGCCTGTTCCTCCGGCGTGAGCTCGGCTGCGCGGCCATGCAGCTCGTAGATCTTCAACGACTGCTCGCGCCCCTTGACCCGGATGGTGTCGAGCTCGCGCCAGGCAAACTCGTTTCCGGCGAGCGTCACCGTGCTCTCGGAGGCAATGATCGTGGTGCCGTAGAACTTGTTGGCGCCCTCGAGCCGCGAGGCCACGTTCACGGCGTCGCTCATGACGGAATAGTTGAAGCGGCGTTGCGAGCCGAAATTGCCGACCAGCGCGGCGCCGCTGTTGATGCCGATGCGCTGCGCCACCTTGATGCCCTGGAATGCCGTCGACATCAGGTTGAGCTCGGCGAGCTTCGCCTTGCAGTCGAGCGCCGCACGCGCCGCGCTGCGTGCATGGTCGGGATCGTCGAGCGGAGCGCCGAACACGGCGACCACGGAGTCGCCGATGTATTTGTCGACATAGCCGTCGTGGCTTTCGATGACGTCGGTCATGGCCGAGAGATATTCATTGGTGAGCGCCATGAGCTGCTCCGGCGTCATCTGCTCGGCGAGGCGCGAGAAGCCCTCGATGTCGGAGAAGAATACGGTGACCTCGCGGGTCTCGCCGCCGAGCTGCGGCAGCCGGCGCGAGGCCAGCATGCGGTCGATCTCGTGCGGTGCGAGATAATAGGCAAAGCTCTTCTGCAGCAGCCTGCGGTCCTTGTCGGTGACCATGAAGCGATAGCCGGTGGTCGCAGCCAGCGCGAGCACGCCGGCCGCGAGCGGCTCCGTCAAGGGCAGCGCGTAGGCATGGTCGAAGAAGGCGGCGGCGAGCGCGGTGTAGAGCAGCGCGAGCCCTGCCAGGATGGCCGCTGCAGAGGCGGGGCGCAGCAATCGGGCGAGCAGCGCAGCCAGCAGGGCGATGGTTGCGGCGATGGCGAAGATTGCTGGGCGTCCGAGCTCGGTGGCCGCGTCCTGCCGCACCAGATTGTTCACCGCCGTGGCGTGGATGTAGACGCCGGCAATGGTGCTGCGGGCGAACGTCTCGGTGATCCTGCGCTCGTCCAGCACGCAGCGCGGCCGGCGCGCGCCCTCGGCGCGGGTCGCGAAGCGCTTCGAGGTGAGCCGCCGATCCTCGATCCCGACGGTGCCAAGCAGGACGACCTTGCCGGCGAACTCGCGGCGGAAATAGTCCTTGTCGCCCTTGAGCACGCAGGCGCGCAAATCGGCGAACGAGTACGTCGGGATGTCCTGGGCGCCGCCGGCGAAATTCAGGGTCATGGTGCCCGGCACGCTGCCGGGCACCTTGTACTCACCGAGTGTGACGCCATCAGCGGCAATGACCGGCGCGGTGCCGGTTGCGCGCCCCGCCAATTCCAGCGCCATGCTCGGAACTGCCTTGCCATCGACGGACAGCGTCAACGGATGGCGGCGGACGACATCATCGCTGTCGGTATAGGTGTTGAGCGGACGAAGGTTCTGCTGCTGGCGCACCGCGATGCGCTGGCCGGGCGCGGGCAGGATCGGCGGCTCGGCAAAAATCTCGCCCAGCACCACCTTGCCGCCGGCGGCCGCGGCAGCGAGCGCGCGCAGGAAGTCGCGATCGAAGCCGCGCGTCTTCTCGCCAAGGGTGCTGTCGCCGAGCGGAATCTCCGACTGCTCGATCGATGTCTGGAACACGATGTCGAAGCCGACCACCTTGGCGCCGCCGTCGAGGACGGCCGTCATCACGCGCCCGATCTCGCCGGTCCAGGTCAACAGCGGCGCGCCCTTGAAGGGGGGCGCTTGATAGCTCTCCTCGTCGACCGCGATGACCACGGCCGGGCTCGCTGCTGCATCGTGGCGGTTGCCGAAGGTCTCGAAGTGCAGCCATGTCAGCGCGTCCAGCGACAGGCCGCGGCCGCGCTCGAAGGCCGGCGACACGAACAGGCCCGCGCACGCCAGCGCAATGGCGATGACGGCAACCGCGTCGCGCGTCCGGCGTCCGATCGCCACCGACAAGAGCTTTCGGTCTCAGTTGAACCGGATCAATCGCCCGACCGCAGGGCCGGGGCCCGCCTTGGCCTGTGCGTCGACCTTGAAGACGATGCGCGCGTTGCTGAAGCTCGCGACATAGGTGCCGCCGGGAGTAAGCGGGTGACTGGTGCCGGCGAAATCGTAGAATCGTCCCTTGTATTGCCGGCCCGAGAGCTCGACCTGCTGGCGCTCGCCGGGCTGGTCGAGCCGTTCGACGGTCAGCGTGCCGCGCCCCTTGGCCTCGAAGATGGGCGACGCGCTGTAGATGACCGCTTGCGCCACCGGCGCGCTGTCCGGTCCGACGCTGCGCACGATCGTGGCCGCGACCTCGCTGGTCTCACGCGAGGTGACCTGGGCATGGCTGGCGTCGCAATTGACGATGTCGCTCTTGAGCGTCGCGCCGTCGACCGTGCTTTCGCCGGGTCCGACAGTGACACTGCCGGCGCCGTTGACCGTCTCGCGCCGGCAGGATTTGAGGTAGCTCATCACCACGGCGCCATCCGGGCCGAGCTTGATCACCTGGCCGGGCGCGACATAGTCCATCAGCTCGGCGCCGGCCACATCCCCCTGGACGTCCTCGACCAGCGCCGCCGGCGGACCGGCCCAGGCCGCCGGCGGTCCAATCATGGCCGGTCCGGCGAGCCCGGTGAGGGCTGCGATGATGAGCGTCGGCAACTTCATGATGAACTCCGTGATCGCGATCGGCGGCGCGCCTCTTGGCCCAAACCTGGGTGTCCCAGTGGTGGGACGCCGGAGGCGATGGAGAGGTTCGAGCCCATAACACACCTTACGAAGAACGGGCACTGCTCCGGATGTGACCTGGATCACGGAAGAGTTGGTTGAGCTTGGTCCCAAGCCGCGGTTCATGCGTTTGTAAAGCAAGCGATAAAGGGTAGCGCGTTGCGCCAATCCATCGTCCAGGGAGTGAGTTGATGGCAGGTTCGAGATCGTCCGTCGTGTGGTCCCGTGTGATGGCCCTGACCTTGACGGCGCTGCTCGCCGGCCAAGCCGTATACGCGCAGGACGCGCCACCGGCGGCGCAGGACACCACGGCTCCCGGCGCGCACCGAACCGGATCGGCCGGCAATCGCGCCGCAAGCCCGCCGAGCTCGCCATCGGCAGCCGAGCAGCACAAGCTCCCGGCGGATTCCACCACGACCCAAAAGGTCGAGCTGCCCGATCGCACGCTGTCGTTCACGGCGACTGCCGGTTCGATCCGCCTGTTCGACGACAAGAGCGAGCCGCAGGCCGACATCGCCTACACCTCCTATCAGCTCGATGGTGCTGATCGCGCCAGCCGCCCGGTGACCTTCTTCTTCAACGGTGGGCCGGGTGCCTCGTCCGCCTATCTGCAGCTCGGCAATGCCGGTCCGTGGCGGATCGGAATCGATGCGGCCAGCGTGACGCCCTCGTCGAAGCCGGAGCTGATGCCCAATGCCGACACCTGGCTCGACTTTACCGATCTCGTGTTCATCGATCCTGTCGGGACCGGCTACAGCCGTTTCGTCGCGACCGGCGACGAGGTGCGCAAACGGTTCTTCTCGGTCGACGGCGACGTACGTTCGCTGTCGCTCGTGGTGCGTCGCTGGCTGGAGAAGCACGACCGGCTCGCCTCGCCCAAATTCATCACGGCCGAGAGCTATGGCGGCATTCGCGGTCCGAAGATCGTCAACAACCTTCAACATGACCAGGGGATCGGCGTCAGCGGCCTGATCCTGCTCTCACCACTGATGGACTTTCGCGATTATTCCGGCTCGAGCCTGATGCAATATGTCGCGAGCCTGCCAAGCTATGCCGCCGTCGCCAAGCAGATGAAGGGGCCGGTCACCCGCGCCGATCTTGCCGACGTCGAGCGCTACGCCAGCGGCGACTTCCTGCTCGACCTCGTCAAGGGCGAGGCCGATACGGAAGCCACCAACCGGCTCGCCGACAGGGTCGCGAGCCTCACCGGCATCGACCAGGCGGTCAGCCGCAGGCTGGCCGGCCGGTTCGACGTCTCGGAGTTTCGCCGCGAGTTCGACCGCAAGAACGGCCGCATCGCCGGACGCTATGACGGCTCGGTGCTTGGCATCGATCCCTATCCGGATTCGAGTCGCTCGCGCAGCTCCGATCCATCCGGGGATGTGCTCACCGCGCCGCTGACCAGTGCCGCGGTCGAGCTGACGCGCAGGCTGAACTGGCACCCCGACGGCTCCTACGAGCTGCTGAGCGGGGCCGTGAACCGGTCATGGGATTTCGGCCGGAGCATCAGCCCGCCGGAGTCCACCGGCGAGCTCCGGCAGATCCTCGCGCTCGATCCCAAGCTCAAGCTGCTGGTCGGCCACGGCCTGTTCGATCTCGCCACGCCGTATTACGGCTCCAAGATCCTGCTCGACCAATTGCCGGCCTTCGCGCGACCGCCGCGGGTCAAGCTCGTGGTCTATCCGGGCGGGCACATGTTCTATTCCCGCGACGATGCGCGGAAAGCGTTCCGCGGTGAGGCCGAGGCGTTGATGAAGGAGGGCAGGGAGGAGGCCCGATGAGTGCAGCGACACCCGGGCTATGAGTCCTTCTTGCGCCGGCCCTTCGGATACTTCCGCTCCATCTCGGCCTTCACGACGCGCTCGGGCCGTATCCGTGCGCCGGCGAGCCAGATCTCGCCGACGCCGGACTTGGTGCGCACGCGCCTGACCGCCTCGCCATGGCTGGCATAGCCGGCCGCCTGCACGATGCGCCCGGTGTCGCGTCCGGTCACCTCGATGCGGGCGGCATCGAGGAACGGGTTGATGAACACCGGATTGGCGACCATGACCTGCTCGCCGAACGGGACGAGATCGACTGCGCCCCACAGCGTCCACCAGCGGCCGGTCCAATCGCGCGTCTTGCGCGACGGCGCGCCATGGGTGGCGAAGGCCTGCAGGATGAACTTGACGCCGTTGGCCCAGCCGGGCGCCCAGCCGTCGACGGCATTGGTCAATACGGTGATCGCAATTTCGCGCGCGGGAATGACCGACGTTCGCGAGATGTAGCCCTGGAAGCCGCCGCCATGGCCGAACCAGTCGAAGCCGGCCGTTGTCCCGCTCATGAGCGCCAGGCCGTAATAGGCCTCTTCGACGTCCTGGGGCACGCGCCATTGGCGGCGGATCATCTCGCGGCGGCTTGCGACCGACAGCAGGCTCTTCTTCGCATTCGGGGCAAGCTGGGCGAAGAAGCGGGCGGTGTCGGCCGCCGTCGCGACGATGCCGGCGGCCGCCATGATCGCGTTGGTCGGATTGTCGCCGGGAATCACGACCCGGCGGCCCACGGGCACGATGCGCGAATGCCCGCGCGCGAACGGGACACCCTTGCCGAGCAGCGTCATGTCGGGCGCGCTTTCGCGCAAGGCCAGCGGCGTCATGATCTCGCGCTGCAGCCAGGCCGGGTAGGGCTCGCCGGTGATCGCCTCGATGACCAGGCCGAGCAGGCCGTAGCCATGGTTGGAATATTTGAACCGGCTGTTGGGATCGATCGCCGGCGGCTGCTTCAGCTCGGCCAGCAGCTCGTCCTTGTCGAGATAGGATCGGCCGTCGGTGAACTGGCCGGAATCCTTGCCGTCGCGGATCAGGCCCGCCGTGTGCGACAGCAGCTGGTTCAATGTTGCTGCGGCGACATCCGGATGCAAATCCTTGACGTAGCCGCCGACCGGATCGTCCAGCTTCAACCGCTTCTGCTCGCGCAGGCGCATGATTCCGGCGGCGGTGAACGCCTTGGTGTGCGAGGCGATACGGAAGCGGTGCCGCGGCGTCAGCTTCTCGCCGCTGTCGAGATTGGCGTGGCCATAGGCCGCCTCCAGGACGATCTCACCGCGATGGGCAATCGCAAGGATGCAGCCGGGTTGCTCCGAAACGGCGACCTGAAAGGCCAGCCAATCCTTGATGTAATCGAGTGCTGCGCCCAGCCAGGACTCCACGAGGCAATCTCCCGTTCAAAAGACGTGATGAAAATGGACTGCACGACATCCCATCCATAGCGGACGAAGGGCAGCGGACAAAGAAAATGGCGCAACCCCTTCGGGTTGCGCCACTGTCGAGATCGGATCTGGTCCGATCGCGTCTTAGTAGACGAGGCCGGTGCCCGGCTGCTTCTCGAGCGCGTCGGCCAGCGAGCGATATTCTGCGCTGTTGGTGCCGGCGAGCTGCGCCACCTTGTCGAGGTGGTACTTGGCCTGCTCGCGGTTGCCCTGTTCGAGCTGCCACAGGCCGTAATACTGCCAGGTCCGCACGTGGTTCGGATCATCCGCCAGGGCCTGCTCGTAGTACTGCTTGGAGGCCTGGTAGTTGCCGAGCTTGCGATAGGAGTAGCCGATCAGGTTGGCAACGTCGGCGACGTCCTCGCGGTTCAGCGCCTTGAGCTGCTGGATCGCGGTGGCGTAGTCGCCGCGATCGTAGATCGAGGTGTAGGCCGTGCGATAGGCCGCCAGGAACTTCGGATCTTCGATGCTCGAGCTCTTGTCCTTCTTCTTCTTGCCCGAATCCGACGCCGGCGGCGACGACGGGGTATCGCTGCCCGCGGCATAGGCCTTCGACAGAAGCAGCGGCCCGGAGGCCACGGCCATCGAGAACAGAGCCAGCGTGGCAATCCTGATCGCAGACTTTTTCATTCGTATCTCCCGAGTTGTCGATCCAACAGGTGACTGCGTACGGAGAAGAACTCCCGCAGCTGCGAAATATTCCCGGCCATTTGCGCGGATTTTGCGCCGCGATCGGTTCATTATACGGACGACATGATGACAGACCAGTCACCTCGATGACTATCCCTTCATGTCCATGAACTGAAAACACCACTTTACTTCAGGGGCGGTTCAGTGCCGGTTCCCTATCGTCGCCTCCATGATCACGAGCCCATCCAGACTGGATGGTGCCTCCAGATCTTCACATCACGGAGACGACCATGCTGAAGTCAATGTCTGTTGCTCTGCTCGCCGCGTCGATCCTGGCTGCGCCCGCGTTCGCTGCTGGTCCTGCAAAAACCGACACGTCCGCGAAGTCCAGCCAGACCACTGGCACCGCGAAGACCGATGTGAGCAAGACCGATGCGGCCAAGACCGACGCCACCAAGCCGGGCGCGACGCAGGCCGGCGACAAGGCGAACGAGATGAAGCCCACCGTCGGCAAGACGAAGACCAAGCCGCATGCCTCGCTTGTCCGCCACAAGCATCGCCACGTGGCGCATCTCAGCCATCACAACAAGGTGAGCTTCAAGCGCGTGACGCCGGCGACCCGCCGCGGCTGATCCGGCCAAGGTCACGCAGAGCCGATCTGGTCGTTGACCGCCGGAGCGCGCCAGAGCGCTCCGGCGGCAGCGGCTTGACGAAGGCGTGAGCCGGGACGGATTTCCCGGCCTCCGGCTTTGAGCTAGAACGGCCGCGGGATTGGCTTTCAAGAGTTGGGCGCCTTGGGGATGGGGAGAACGAGCTGGTGGCCGGCAACCGCGCTGGCGCTGCTGTTGGCGGGGTGCGCCAGCGGAGGTCCCGCCGCGTTCATGAGCGAGGACAATCGCGGCATCTCCTACACCGGCGATCGTGGCGTCGGCAGCCAGCCGTTTCCGGCCAACCACCGCAGCGAGATCCTGTCCTATCTCAGGACCTACCTGAACAATCCGGTCGGGGTGCGCGACGGCGTCATGGCGGAGCCGGTGCAACGGACGGTCGGTGGCCGGCTGCGCTATGTGAGCTGCCTCCGCTATGCGGCGCGCGAGTCCGACGGCAGCTACCGTCCGGCGCAGGAGCGCGCGGCGGTGTACGTCGACGGCCGGTTCGATCGTCTGGTCGAGGATGCAGGCGAGCTCTGTGCCGGGTCGACCTACGCGCCATTCCCGGAGCTTGCCGGCCTCACGCGTTAGGCCGCGACGTCTTCGGCCGCCTGCCACGTCGTCGCAGCACCTTGCCAAGCGGCTTGCCCGATCACAAATCGGGGATGGCCCGAACGCTTTGCCGCCTCGCGGCGACCAAATATCGGGCGCGGCGTCAGCTTCACGAAATATTCGGGAAGCCTATGGAACAAAAGGCCTTTGTTGCCCTCTGGTGACACCGCAGCAGCAATCACAGCTGTGTCACCGCCGCCGGGCAACCCAAATGCGGCCATGATGTTCGATAGATGTCGCAGACGAATAACGGGGACGTCCCATGAAGCGGTTTTTATTCAGTGCAGTGGCCCTGACCACATTGGCTGCCCCGGCTTTCGCCGCCGACATGCCTCCGCGCACCTACACCAAGGCGCCCGTCTACACGCCGCCCCAGGCGATCTACAACTGGACCGGCTTCTATCTCGGTGGTCACCTTGGTGGCGCCTTCGCGGGCAATAACAGCCTGGAAGGCAACAACGGCCGCTTCCTCGGCGGCGTGCAAGGCGGCTTCGACTACCAGTTTGCCCCGAACTGGGTGCTCGGCATCGAAGCCCAGTACAGCTGGATGGATCGCAATACGACCAATTTCGGCTTCCCGGGGGCTGCGGTCGTGACCTCGACCGGCGCCAACCAGCTCGGCTCGGTCACCGGCCGTCTTGGCTACACCTGGGGACCGGCCTTGCTCTATGCCAAGGGCGGCTACGCCTGGCGGGACGGCAACAATCTCGGGGTGAGCGTCGCCGGCGTGCCGACGGGCTTCACCACGTCCGGCAATACCAAGGGCGGCTACACCGTCGGCGCTGGCCTCGAATACATGTTCGCGCCGAACTGGTCGGCCAAGGCTGAATACCAGTACTACAATTTCGGCAATACGACCTTCACGGGTGGGCCGGCTCCGGTTGTGGGCAGCCGCTTCAACAGCGACGAGTACACGGTCAAGGTCGGCGTGAACTACCGCTTCGGCTGGGGTGGGCCGGCCGCCAGCAAGTACTAAGCGAGGTCACCGAGCCCGCGGCCGGCGGCTACCGGCGGGGACCGGTTCACGCCTCACTTCCAACACGCCCGCGCCATCTGGTGCGGGTGTATTGCTGTCCGGCGGTTGGCCGTCGGTTTCGGGATCGCTCACGCAGTGCAAAAAAATTTTCAAACCTTCGTGAAACTTTCGCCATCAGTTGATATTATCAGCCCGCTGGTTTGATGGATCATCCCACATGCGTATCTTGGTGTCCGTGCTGTTGTTGTCGGCGGCTGTTTTGCCGTGCTCCGCCCAGACCGTTCTGAAGTCCGAACCGTTGATGCTGGCCCCCTACGAGGTGGCGCTGGTGCAAACCGCGTCCTGCCCGTCGGGCAAGGTTCTGAAGGTGACCGGTGCGATCCGCGGTGTCAGCCGCAAGCGCGCCTGTGTCGCCCTTCCGGCCGAGACGGTATCGCTGGCGACGGCGACGCCCTGAGAACGGGCTTCATGGCGACCTTCCAGCTGCAGCTCCGGCTGCCCGCTGATCGCGGGTCTGTCTGTCGAAAAATCTTTGATGAAAGCAAGCCGTCCGCGGGAGCGGACGGGCATAACGGCGTGCATCTCTTCTGCCGCGTGTGACCCAAGGCGGGCTTCCGCCGCAGCCGGTCAGGATGCGAACGGGATGTTGAACTCCTGCTCGGCTTCGGCACGGTTCTGCCAGGGATCTTCCTCGGGCTCGGCGGCGCAGGGTCTGATCTCGTAATCATTGTCGAGCTGCAGATGCGCGGTCGATCGCGCATTGATCATCACGTCCACCACAAGCCCGCTCTGCCGCGCCAGCCGCCAGACATCCCCTTCGGTCGGATAGGCTTTGCTCAACTTGGCGTCGTTGCAAAATAGCGCGTAGGGCATTCCAAGCAGCTCCAGAGAAGCGAAGGATGAACCGAGAATGAACGGCACGTGTAGCGAGACACTGGCGCGCCTGGGGCAGGAAAGGGGCCTTTTCGGCGCGGCCGAGTCGTAAACGAGTCCTAAATTTTTGAAAAAAGAATCCGTGGGACTCCGGGGCTAGAATCGCCAGATGGTTAAGCTCATGGGAACCGATCTCCACATCTTTTGCGGGCGGATCCAGCTGACGCTCGCCTTTGGGCTGCTGCTCGCCTTCGTCGCCAATGTGGCGCTGCTGTGCGCCTGGCTGTGAGCGGGCGCGTCGATTGCGGGATTCGTTCTTTTGTGCACTCTCGGCCGTTGTGCACCTCTGGCGCGGCCGGCTTTAGTCCTCAGGGAGGGCGCTCCGTTCGGCCGATGCTTTCAGGCGCGCGAGTGTCGCGCTGAAATATTCCTGGCGCTCCCGGTTGAAGCGCTCCTGGTGGGCCCGGAAGCGAGCAACCCGGGCACGAATCTCTGCCTGCATGTCGCGCTGCAGATCGAGTTGCGAGGCGATGCTCGTGAAACGCTCCGGGGGGGCTGGGCTCAGGGCTGAGGACGAAGCCTCGGACGCGATGGAGTGGGGCGCACTCGGCCTTGCAGCCTCCGCGACCGCGCCGGGGATCTCGCCTTGCGCGTTGCCGCCGCGCCATGCCCCGATTTCGGCTCGGGCGGCGAGCACACGCTCCAAGGTGACATGCGTCGGTCGCTCGACCGCAGCCTGCTGCGGCGTAGCGGGGGTGTCGGCTGGAACGGCAGGCAGCTCGAACTGGGCGAAGTCGGCAGGCTTTCCGGTGACCGACTGCACGAAGGCCATGGTCTGCGCGATCAGTGCATCACGCTCTTCCTTCCACGTCATGACGCTTGTCCCCCGATGCCTCAATTGCAACAAAAGCGGCTGACGAAATCAAGTTGAAGACCAGTGACTTCTGGGGATAAGCAGGAGTTCTAGATGAGATGTGACAACAATGTTGCCACAGTCTGAACTCGTTTCGTCTCCCACCCGCGGAAGGTGATAGCAGAAATTCAATCCCGCGCAGATGGTTCCTGAGGCGCGGCGGTTTTTTTCCGGAGCTCTTCTTGACAGAGGAGGGTGGCTCGCCCCTATGACGGAGCCGCCTCGGTGTCGGGGCATCTTCCTGCTCGCAACCTTCGTGCGCCGCCCGAGCACTTCGCAGTCTTCGATGGACAACCCTTCACGCTCCGAGCGGTCGCGCAAGGCCGCGCTCACCGCCGCTCTTACCATCATCGCCCGCGATGGTCCGGGGCGGCTGACGCTCGACGCCATCGCCCGCGAGAGCGGGCTGAGCAAGGGCGGGCTGATGCACCAGTTCCCCAACAAGGAAGCGGTGCTCAAGGCTCTGCTGGAACAGCAATTCCTGCATTTCGACGAATTCGCCAGCAGATACAGGGCTGAAGCCGGCAAAGCGGCTGATCAGCCCGAGCTCGCGACGCAGATCGCGATCTCGCGGGAGCTGATCGCCCAGCAATATTCGGTGGCGCAGGCCATGCTCGGCGCGCTCGCCCAGGAGCCGGGATTGCTGGCCGATGCCCGTGCCAAGGATGCCGAGAGAGTAGCCGAGATCCGCGGCGAGGCCGAGGACGCCGATCTCGCGGTCCTAAGATGGGCGGCGGCCCGTGGGCTTGCGTTGATGACGATGCTGCGCGTCTCGCCGCTGGAGCAGCCGGACCTGGACCGCCTGTTTGCGCGCCTGCTCGACGACCGCCAATGGACGGGGTTCGAGCACCGCGTCCCGTCCGACCGCTGATCTGCCTCGAAAGCCGCTTCTTCGGCAGGCGCCGGGTCGCATCCCACCGAGACATTAACGCAATCTTCACCGAGCTTCTTTACAAACCGTCTGGTCGGTTTTATTGATTGGGCGCTGGTTGTGCTTCGCAACAAGCCGCGCAGGTGAGGAGAAAGGGAATGACGATTCGAGTCCGGGTGTCCGGCTTTGCGGCGATTGCCGCGGCGGGTCTTTGCGCCGGCTGCAATACGGTGACGCCGGTGGCCTATTCCGAGGTGGCCTCGGCGCGTTATCTGGCGCCGAATTCCGCCGACCTGTCGGGGCGGGTGCCGTACCGCTACGCGGCTGCCGCGGACTGGCGCAGCTATGACAAGGTGATGCTCGATCCGGTCGTGATCTATCGCGGCAGGGATCACCAGTTCGGCGACATGTCCGAGCAGGACAAGGCGAGGCTCGCCGCCTACATGCGGTCGCGGTTCCTGGAAAATCTGTCGGCGCGCTTCCGGGTCGTGAGCCAGCGAGGGCCGGCCACGTTGCGCGTGCGGCTTACCCTGACCGGCGCCGTCGCCAACACGCCGGTGCTCGGCACCGCCTCGCGCTTCGATCTCGCCGGCGCCGTCTACAACGGTGTGCAAAGCGCCCGCGACGGCGAGGGGCTGCTGACCGGCTCGGTGTTCTACGCGGCCGAGATCTTCGATGCAGCGAGCGGGCGGCTGCTGAACGCTTTCGTCAGCAAGCAATATCCCTCTCCGTATGACATCAAGGCCAGCGTCGGCGCGCTCGCGGCCGCAGAAGCCGGGATCGACAAGGGGGCCGATGCCCTGGTCGCGCAGCTCCAGTGAGCGAGCAGTGCAGACGCATGCGAAGGGGCCCCAGAAGGCGGCCCGCCGCGCAGCCGTCTTTCGCGTGCTTTCGCATCGAGGGCACCGGCAAATGTCCGGCAGCCATTGGCGACGTCAATCTCGCCGTACGAGCGCGTGGATCGAGGCCGTGGAGACAACGGGGTCCCTGGACATGACATTGAGATTCGTTCTGCGCGTTGGCCTGCGCATCGTCGTCAGCCTGCTGCTGTCGATGGCGGAGGGCCGCGGTCACGCCGCCCCCGTCAGCGATCCGCTCGGCACATGGTTGACTGAGGACGGCCGCGCCCGCGTCCGCGTCGAGCGTTGTGGTGCCATGGCCGATCGCGTCTGCGGCTACATCGTCTGGATGAAGGAGACGGCGGATGCCAAGGGGCAGCCGTTCCGTGACCGGCTGAATCCGGATCCGGCCAGGCGCGGCCGTCTGCTGCTCGGCCACCAGATGCTGCTCGGCCTGAAGCTGAACGCCGACGGCCGCCACAGCGGCGAGGTCTACAACGCCGAGGACGGCAAGACCTATGCCGTCTCGATCTGGCGCGAGAGCCCGAAGATGCTGGCGGTCAAGGGCTGTCTGCTCGGGCTGTTCTGCGCGACGCAAGGCTGGGTGCTGGTGACGGATCAGGTGCCCGGCCAACTCATCGGAGCGACCGGCGAGGGCGGCGGGCCGTTGCCGGATCCAGAGTGGACTGCGCCCAAGCCGCCGTCGGCGACCGGTATCGCCAAGCCAGCGGTCAGGACGAGGGTGAATTGACGCCTAAGGCCGGTGATAGCGATTGCCGCAGCAAATCCCAACTTCACGGAAGCTGGTGCCGGCTGAGGGGATTGAACCCCCGACCTTCGGTTTACAAAACCGCTGCTCTACCGCTGAGCTAAGCCGGCGAATGCACATTGGTGGCGAAGATCTCGTCCTCAGATTGCGACGAGGTCTCGCGAAGCGCGGTGTTCCTACCAGAGTTGATGCAGTCCGGCTACTCCCCGAGTGAGGGCCGCCTCTCCCATCAACCCAGCAAAAAGGGCGGCCGTTGGGCCGCCCTTGTCGGAGCCGATTATCGAAGCCGCTCCGGCGCGATCTTTACTGGCAGATGTGCATCAGCCCGTCGCTGCCCTTGAACATGGTGCCGGGGCGGCAGACCAGGCCGTTGCGGGTCGCGTAGCTGTTCCAGTCGCCATAGTAGCCGTTCGGGCCGCGATCATAGCTCGGTTGGCCGTAAGAGGGGCCGGGACTGTAGGCATAGGCATCCGCGGTCCGGAACGGCGCCGTGGCGATGGCGCCGGCGGTTCCGATGGCTGCGCCTGCGATGCCAGCAGCGGTGCCGACCGCTCCAGCGGCGACGTCAGCCGGCCAGAAGCCGCTGTTGCGGCGATCCCAGCCGTTGTTGTTCCATCCGGTATTCCACCCGGCATCGGTGCGCTGCTGCATCATCGCCCCGTCCTGGCGGGCCATGTGCCGATGCTGCATCATTCCTTCCTGCTGGTGGTTCATATGCCGGTGGTGCATGTCGCGCGCCATGGCCGGGCCGGCGAGCGCCGTTGCGAGTACAGCAGCCCCAAGTACAGCAAATCGTGTCATGGAATACTCCGTCGTTGCGCCCCTCCTGCTAAGCGCAAGCTGGTCCCGTCGTTCCCGCCGCGCCGGGAATGTTTTGGAACGACATGAGGCCATTGCTTTGCGAGGCCGGAGCAGCGGTTGCGGTCCGGCTTGCTCCGACCCGAAGGCTGTTAGTCTCGCGGACAGGGCAGGCGGGGTTGATGCTGGCAGTATTGTCGCTCTCGGCTGATGATCAGCCATTAACCCTCGCGCTCGAACCCCACCGGGGCTTTAACCCGGAATGGTGGCTCGCGCGTTAGTCTTACCAGCAGATTGATGTGCGCGTTTAACCCATCGGGGCGCGCGTTGCGGTATTGGTAGGATGGCAACCGGGGCGTGAATTCATGCGTATTACAACGGCTCTTGTGATTCTGATTGGAGCGTCTTCCGTCGCGCTCGCCAGCGAAGGCTTCGAGATCGTCATTCCGCAGCGGCCCGGCGTGCCCGTCGTCATCAACGGCATCGATGCGTCCTACGCCGTTGTCGAAGGCCAGTACGGTCTTGGCAGGGGCAACTACATGCAGCCGACGATCTATGGCGGCCGGCCGGTCGAGCCCGAGCCCCATGTCGGCCATTACTATCCGACTCTCGGAGCGAGGCCGGGCTATGGCCGCATGGAGATCGAGCCGCCAGCCGATCGCAAGCTGCCGAAGCCGGCCGAGAGCTATTCGCGCTCATGGGGTGCCCAGTCGCAGATGCAGCCGCCGGAGCCGGCGGTGCCGATGTATCCGCCTGCCGTCATCCTGGCTCCGCCTGATGGCGGCCCGCGCGGGTATTCTAATTCACCGCCGGCCTACCGCCGCTAGCGAGCAGCTCGCCATCAACAGTCAAATCAAGCAAAAATAGATCAACAGGAGAGAGTTATGCGTGGAATAATTTCAGGAGTAGTCGCCATTGCCGGTCTGGCCGTCGCTGGCAGCGCGCCGGCCGCCGCCTGCGGCGCCTCCGCCTGCGCGCCGTGCGGCTACGCCACGCCGTGCGCGCCGCAGGTCGCCTATCAGCCGACGGTCACTTATCAGCCGACCGTGACCTACCAGCCCACGGTGACGTATCAGCCGCAATACTTCTATCAGCCCGGCTACACCTATGGCCACGGCTGCGGTGCCTGCGGCGCGAGCTATGAGCGGCTGCCCGAGCCGACGCGGCAGTACTACTATGTCAACCAGGGTCCGACCTACAGCGGTCCCGGCGCCTTCGCGCCGTATCCGGCCTATGAGGAGCAGGCGCTCCCGGTCTATCGCTATCACCACCGCCGGCATGCTTATGAGGCGACCCGCGTCGCCCCCGAAGTGGTATATGCCCAGCCCCGCCACGCCTATCGCTGGGGCGCCTCGCCTTATTATCACGGCCAGCGCGTGCTGCGCCGCTACTACTGATCAGCCGCACCTTCGTTCACGCCAGCGCCCGCGCGCCGCATGCGCGCGGGCGCTTCGTCATTTCGGCATCAATCCGATGCGGGTCGCGCCGACATAGAGTGCGAGCACGGCGGCATTGGAGACGTTGAGGCTCTTGATGGCGCCGGGCATGTCGAGCCGTGCCACGACGCTGCAGGTCTCGCGCGTCAACTGCCGCAGGCCCTTGCCCTCGGCGCCGAGCACCAGCGCGAGCGGCTCGCGCAAGGCGACCGCCGCGATGTCCTCCTCGCCCGCGCTGTCCAGCCCCACTGTCTGAAAGCCGCGTTCGTTCAGCCGCGTCAGCGCGCGGGCGAGGTTCTGCACCGTGACGATCGGCACCAGTTCCAGCGCGCCGGAGGCGGACTTGGCCAGCACTCCGGTGGCCTCGGGGCTGTGGCGCCCGGTGGTGACGACGGCCTTCACGCCGAACGCCGCCGCCGAGCGCAGGATGGCGCCGACATTGTGCGGGTCGGTGATCTGGTCGAGCACCAGGATCAGCCCCTCGGCGGCGAGCGTGTCGATGTCCGGCGAGGGCAGGGGATCGGCCTCCGCCAACAGGCCCTGGTGCACAGCGTCCGGACCGAGCCGCTGGTCGATCTGGCTGGGACGCACGATCTCGGGCGTCACCCTTGTCTCGATCCGCTCGTCGGCGAGCCGGCGGGCAGCGTTCTCGGTCAGGTAAAGCTTGCGAATCCTCCGCTTCGGATTGGCCAGCGCCAGGGTCACGGTGTGCCAGCCATAGAGAATGACGGGGCCATCCGAGTCCTGACCGCGCTCCCGCCGCGGCTGGGGGCGCTCGAATCCGCGCGGTTTGCCGGAGAATTTACCGCCCGGACGGCGAAAAGGTGGCTTTCGGTCGCGTTCGCTCATGGCCCGAGCTTCTGTCACGGCCTGCGGATTCTGGCAATTTGGCACCGCTGAGACGGGAAAATTCGTCGTCCCTTGGTTGACTTCGAGGGGCGGGTTCGATCATAACGACCCCGGCCGCGCGCGCCCACTCATCCGGGCCCCGCGGTCTTACCGTCTCCATGGCGCTGATGGTCCCGACGCTGCTGTTCCGCGGCCGGCCCGAATTGCCGTCGATACGGGGGAGTGTCCCGAGTGGCAAAGGGAGCTGACTGTAAATCAGCCGCCTCATGGCTTCGCAGGTTCGAGTCCTGCCTCCCCCACCAATTTACTGCCTCTCAGCTCCATGAGATTTTGCAAGGATCGGGGACCCCCCTGGGCATTGCCGCCGCATTCCCTGCAGACGGAGCGCCGAAATCAATGGGGCGCATCTGGGTCATGGCGAGATCCGGAAATCCAACGGTCGATCGTGACCTCCATTGTATCCTTGGTTGTTCCTCGATCCCTCGGCGGCAATCGCTCACGGCTGCCATGACGACGCGCCAGAACCCAGGCTCCGGACAAGCCGGCTTGGCAACGGTGGGCTATTGATCGCTTGTTGCCGGTCCTCCCTCGCGGGGTGACGTTCCGGTTGCCACAGCCGAGTTAATGCCGCGAAAGCGATCGATATATTGAAGCAACCACGGGAAACGCGACATTCTCTGTCGCGAGATTTTCTTTATAAAAGAAAAATAGCTGGCTTTAAATCAACCGCCTCGGCTTCGCGTCATCCCCATCGCATTGATTTTGCTTCAGGATCCTGAATCCTTCGCCTCGAAGAATGTGGCGGAGCGTAGCTATTCTGCCACAACCGGGCGGTTTTTCGTCGCAACTGTGGCGAGTCGCGTTGCGAGCTGATCTCACGTTTGTTATCGGTTCCATATGTTCAAGAGCATATATACACCGATTTTGATATGTGTTGTGGGAATGAGCTTTAGCCCGGCATTGGGCGCTGAGCCGTTCACCATCCAGGACGCCATCAACCAGGCGGTGAAGACCAATCCCGGTGTCGGGGAGGCCGCCGCCAGCCGGCGGGCCACCGAAGCCGAGCTTCGCCAGTCCCAGGGGACGCTGCTGCCGCAGGTCCGGCTCGATGCGAGCGCCGGGCCCGAGATGCTCAAGCAGTATGTTTCACCGGCGCCGGCCAATAATGGCCGCTACCTGCGCGGCCGCGAGGCCGGCGTGGTGGTCCGTCAGTTGCTGTTCGATGGCTTTTCCTCGATCAATGAAGTGTGGCGCCAGGCTGCGCGGGTCGATGCCGCCGCGTACCGCGTGCTGGAGCGAACCGAGCTGATCGGTCTCGATGCCGCCGAGGCCTATGTCGACGTGGTGCGCTACTCCAGGCTGGTCGCGCTGGCCGAGAAGAACCTCAAGGTTCATCTCGAGCTGCGCAGGAACGTGCTGGCCCGTTTCCAGGGCGGCCGGGCCGGCGAGGGCGACACCCAGCAGGCCGAGGAGCGGGTCGCTGCAGCGCAGGCCGCGCTCGAAGAATTCCGTCTCAGCCTGGAAGTGGCGCGGGCGAAGTACCGCAAGGTCGTCGGCGTCGAGCCCTATAACCTGCGTTTCCCGGGCCGGCTGTCCGACATGCCGAGAGACAAGGCGGAATCGCTCGATATCGCCTACAAGTTCAATCCGACCCTGCGCGCCGCCGCGGCGGATGTGACGGCTGCCAAGCGGGGCTTCGATGCCACGACCGGCACCTTCCTGCCGACGCTTTCGCTCGAAGGCCGCGCGACGACCGGCAAGGAATCGATCACCTACACCAATCGCTACGACGAGGTCAGCGGCAAGGTCGTTGCGTCCTGGGATATCTTCAACGGCGGTCAGAACAGCTGGCGCCGTGAGGAAGCCGCGCAGCGGATGATCC
This sequence comes from Bradyrhizobium sp. SZCCHNR1051, assembly GCF_032489615.1. Taxonomy (NCBI): domain Bacteria; kingdom Pseudomonadati; phylum Pseudomonadota; class Alphaproteobacteria; order Hyphomicrobiales; family Nitrobacteraceae; genus Bradyrhizobium; species Bradyrhizobium sp. SZCCHNR1051. The sequence goes on from NZ_JAUEYJ010000024.1 coordinate 112,473, forward strand.
AGGAGCAGCAGAAGCACGCTCGGCTGCAGCGCGATGCGCTGGAGTCGATCGACAAGGCCTGGGCGGCCCGGATCATCACCGCCGATCGCGTCGCCGCCCTCGTACGCGATGTCGAAGCGGCCCGTCGCACCTTCGTCGCCTACAACAAGGAATACGAACTCGGCCAGCGCACGCTGATCGATCTCCTGAACTCGCAGAACCAGTACTTCAATGCCAACGTGTCGCTGGTGTCGGCGCGCGGTGTGGTTGTGTTCGCTGACTATCAGCTGCTCGCCGCGATGGGCCAGATGCTCAACTACCTGAAGACCGGGCATCCTCCGGAGACCGAGCCGGTGGACACGCCGAGCGGCTTCATCGGCTATAGCCTGGCGCCTGTTCGGCTGAGCGCGCCTGCGCCCGGACCGCAGCCGCTGAGCTCCGCCGGTCCGGTGCCGATGTTCGGCCTGCATGCTGGTACGCCGAAGCATCCTGCGCCGATTACCTTTGGCGATCGGTGGGCCTCGAGCGATCCTGAGGATACGACGCTATTCGTCGCGTCCGGAAAGTACGGCGGATTCGCTCAGAGCCCCAACGGGCACGCGCCGAAATAGGTGAGACTAACAAAGCCGGTGCATGTCGCGCCGGCTTTTCACCATACGCATTTACTTTGCGCTGAGATTGTCGAGAAGCACCTGCAAAAATCTTGAAAAAGTCAGGTGCGAGCCAAAGAATTGGGCTAAGGCAAATTATTAGCAAGAAGCAATGGGTGCAGGTCCGCGCTGCTCGGTGGGCCAGATGGGTTTTCGAGGCGTCGTTGAATATTCGTCCGACAAGGTTCGAGCTCGAAGAGACGGCCCACGTGATGCCGCAGATGAGCGCAGCCGCAGCAGCAACTGATCCTCTCAGCGACAGTCTGCTCTACCTCGCAGCTCATCATGGCCGCGCCTTGAGCCGCAGCGCGCTGCTATCCGGACTGCCGCTCGACAGCGGCGTGCTCAGCATCGCGCTCTACGAGCGCGCCGCGCAGCGGGCCGGGCTCGAGGCGCAACTGGTCGAACGGCCGCTGAGCGAGATCCCCGCGCTGGTGCTGCCTTGCGTGCTGATGTTTCACGACGGCACCACGCGCATCCTGCTGACGATCGACGAGGCCGCCGGCCGCCTCACCATCGTCGATCCCTCGCGTCGTGAACAGCCGGCGATCGAGCGCTTCGAGGCGGTCGCGGCGCGATATGTCGGCTTCGCCTATCTAGTGCGGCCCGCCACAGTCGCCGATCCGCGCGTGGCGGCAGCCGGCGAGGTGCCGAAGACGCACTGGTTCTGGTCGGTGGTCAGCCGCTTCGGCGCCAATTACGGCCATGTCGCGATCGCCGCGTTCATCGTCAACATCCTGGCGCTGGCCGCGCCGCTGTTCACGATGAGCGTCTACGACCGCGTGATCCCGAACGGCGCGATCCCCTCATTGGTCGCACTCGGCATCGGCCTTCTCCTCGCCATCGGATTCGACTTCCTGCTCAAGGTGGTGCGCAGCCGCATCATCGACATGACAGGCAAGAAGATCGACGTGGTGCTTGCCGCGAACATCTTCGAGCACGTGATGTCGCTGAAGATGGACAAGCGGCCGCCATCGGTCGGCATCCTCGCCAACCAGCTGCGCGACTTTGATTCGGTTCGCGAGTTCTTCACCTCCGGCACCGTGGTGTCGGCGACCGACATGCTGTTCGCGGTCGTGTTCATCATCGTACTGTTCATCATCGCGGGTCCCATCGCATGGATTCCGCTGCTGATGCTGCCGGTGATGATCGCCGTCGGGCTGCTGATCCAGCGGCCGCTCGAACGCGCGATGCGGCAGATGCAGGCGCAGTCCGCCGCGCGTCACGGCATTCTGGTGGAATCGCTGAACGGAATGGAGACGGTCCGCGCGGTGGCCGGCGAGAGCCGGGTGCAGACGGTGTGGGAGCGCTCGGTGGCGGCGCAGGCGCGCTCCAGCGAGGACGTCCAGTTCTGGGCGTCGATGGCCATGACCGCGGCGAGCGTCGCCAGCCAGTTATGCAGCCTGCTGCTGGTCGTGGTCGGCGTGTTCCTGATCCTCGACGGCAAGCTCTCGGTCGGCGCGCTGGTGGCGGCCAACATGCTGTCGGGTCGCGTGCTCGGTCCGATCGCGGGCATCGCCGGCCTGATGACGCGCTTCACCCAGACGACGTCGGCGCTGCGCTCGATCGACCGGCTGATGTCCCTGGACCGTGAGCGTCCGCCGGAAAAGATCTACGTCGCGCGTGAGATCAACCAGGGCCGCATCCAGTTCAAGAACGTCAGCTTCTCCTATCCGGGAAGCCAGACCAAGGCGCTCGACAACGTCTCCTTCGATATCAAGCCGGGCGAGAAGATCGGCATCATCGGTCGGGTCGGCTCGGGCAAGACCACCGTCGGCCGCCTCGCCACTGCGTTCTATCCGCCGACCGAAGGCAGCATCCTGATCGACGGGATCGACATCCAGCAGTACGACCCGGCCGATCTGCGCGCCGGCATCGGCTTCGTGCTGCAGGACACCGACCTGTTCTACGGCAAGCTGCGCGACAACATCACGCTCGGCCGCCCAGCGGCGACCGATGAGGAGGTGCTCGAGGCAGCGCGGCTCGCCGGCGTCGAAACCTTCATCGCCGGCCACCCGCAGGGCTATGAGATGATGATCGCCGAAGGCGGCCGCAGCCTGTCGGGCGGGCAGAAGCAGGCGATCGGGCTGGCGCGCGTCCTGATCCGCAAGCCGCGCGTGCTATTCCTCGACGAGCCGACTGCACATTTCGACGTCCGCAGCGAGGGCGAATTTCTCGAGCGCCTGAAGTCGCTGGCCAAAGGCGAGATGTCCATCATCGTCTCGACCCACCGGCCTTCGTTGTTGTCGCTGGTCGACCGCATCCTGGTGTTCGACTCCGGCAAGATCGTCGCCGACGGTCCGACCGCGCAGATCCTCACCATGCTGCGTCCGCAGCAGCCCGCGGCGGCGCCGGCCGCGAGCCACGCGGTGAAGCCGGTCCAGGGGACGCGGTGACATGGCGCTCAGCGATTTCGCGTTCTCCAACGACATCAGGGCTGCCGTCGAGCTGCGCACGCCGAAGACGGCGCGGATGCTGCTGCTGGCCTCGCTCGGCCTGTTCTTCACCTTCCTGATCTGGGCGCATTTCGCCGTGCTCGATGAGGTCAAGCGCGGCAATGGCAAGGTCGTGCCGTCGCGCCAGACCCAGGTGGTTCAATCGCTGGAAGGCGGCATCATCGCCGATCTCCTGGTGCAGGAAGGCGCGATCGTCGAAAAGGATCAGCCCCTGGCGCGGATCGAGGACACCAATTTTGCGTCGCAGTTCGGCGAGATCCGCGAGCGCCGCGGCGCGATGGCGGCGCGGGTGATCCGGCTGGCGGCGGAAACCGAGGGCCGCAGCCCGGTCGAGTTTCCCGAGGAGCTCGTCGCGGACGCCCCGCGCGCGGTGCAGACCGAGCGCGCCGTGTTCGACGCCCATGCGCGCAAGCTTGCGCAGGACATCGACGTCGTGCAGCAGCAGGAGCAGCAGAAGAGCAAGGAGATCGACGAGCTCAGGGCCACCGAGAAGCGCTTCTCGGAGACGTTGGCACTGCTCAATCGCGAATTGGGGCTGACCCGCAAGCTGTTCGACCAGAAGGTGGTGCCGGAGATCGAGATGCTCCGCGCCGACCGCCAGGCCACCGACATGCGGGGGCAGCTCGCGGTGGTGCAGGCGAGCATCGTGAAGACCGAGGCCGCAGTGCAGGAGGCGCGCGCTCGCCGGCTCAACATCGTCACGGCGTTTCGCGCCCAGGCCGAGGACGATCTCGCCAAGTCGCGCGGCGATCTCGCCGTGCTCGAAGAGAACATCAAATCGGCCCAGGACCGGGTGCGGCGGACCGAGCTGCGCTCGCCCGTGCGCGGCATCGTCAACAGGCTCAACGTCACCACCATCGGCGCCGTGGTCGCGCCAGGCGCCAGCCTGATGGAGATCACGCCGCTCGATGACACGCTGCTGGTCGAAGGCCGCATCCGTCCGCAGGACATCGCCTTCATCCGTCCCAACCACGAGGCGGTGGTCAAGCTCAGCGCCTATGATTCCTCAGTGTACGGCTCGTTGCACGGGCGCGTCGAGCGCATCAGCGCCGATACCATCACCGACGAGAAGGGCGACAAGAACGAGCGTGGCGAGACCTTCTATCGGGTGATGGTGCGCACCGAGAAGAACCACCTCGGTACCGCCCAGCAGCCGCTTCCGATCATCCCGGGCATGGTCGCGACCGTCGAGATCCTGACGGGCAAGAAATCGGTGCTGGACTATCTGGTCAAGCCTGCTCGCATGCTGCGCGACGAGGCGCTGCGCGAGCGCTGAGCGCAGGCGCGGCCAGCTCGTGTGAGTGCAGCGATACCCGGTTCTCCGCGAAAAGTATGTGAGATCCCAGAAGTCGCTGCGCTGATCCGCGGCTGAGCGAGCCGGCCTGCGTTACCAAATTCTGAATCGTTCAAATGCGACGCGATTTGGTCGGCCGCGATTAGTCGCGTTCGCAGCTTGGCCGCGAACATCACCGCGGTTTAACCGGCCCGAAGCCGCGCCGGCCCTATCCCTGATCCGATAACAACCGGGACAGGGATCGACGCGATGACGTCGGCCGATGCCCCGGAGCATACGGGGCGTCACTGATGTTGCGGATCGATCGGCCGCGGGCTCTCCCGCGCGCGCTGGGGCTTGCGCTTGTGTTGTCGGTCGTGGCCGGTTGTGCCGGCGCTGCGTTTGCCGAGACTTCAAATCGTAGATCTCCGCAGGGCACTGCGGATAGCGCGCTGCCGGTGCCGCCGCCCGTCCGTTTCTTCACCATCAATGCCGTGCTCGCCAAGCACGACGGCCTGCGTCGCGCGGCCTCCGGGCCTGTGGAAGTGGCATCGACCGACCCGGCCGGGCGCGCCGGATCAGTCAGCGACGCCCCGCAGGAGCCGGCGGTCGCCAATCCCAGCGACGAGCCGTTCGGCCTGATGACGTTCCGCGCACCCGAAGGCGTGCTGTGGGTGAAATGGCGCGGCATCCAGGCTGCGATGGCGAGCGAGCGGATGTCGACCGAGCGCTGCAACGGCGATGACGCGCGCTGCTCGGCGTCGGAGCGCTTCTTCGTCGCGCTGATGCGGTCGGCGGCTGCCGCCAGCGAAGGTCGTGCGCGCGCGGAAATCATCAATCGCGGCGTCAACCAGGCGGTGCGCTACGTCAGCGACGATCAGCAACACGGCCTGCCGGACGTCTGGAGTTCGCCACTGCAGACCTTGCGCAGCGGCCTCGGTGACTGCGAGGACTACGCGATCGCGAAATATGCGTTGTTGCTGGCGGCGGGAACGCCGGAATCCGATCTCAAGCTGCTTCTGGTCCGGGACCTCGCCGTGCGGCAGGATCACGCCGTCGTCGCAGTCCGGCTCGAGGGCAAGTGGTTCGTGCTCGACAATCGGCGGGCCGCTCTGATGGAGGGACGAGATCTGCAGTCCTTCATGCCGCTGTTTGCAATCGATCACCGCGGCGTCAGCCTGTTCGCGGCGCCCTATGCCGAGCGGCCGCACCACGAAAGCGAGAGCGACGTCACGCCGGCGGCCGAAGCCGACATCGGCGGCGGCCGTGATCCGGGCCGGCCGTTGCTGCTCTGAATGTCGCAGCCGAACGACTTGTAGCCGGCGCCGTTTGCGGTCTTAATGCACGCCGGGAAGCTGGCGAGCAGGGGGCCGCGGTGAATATCAAGCAAGTCATGGTTTGCGGGGCAGTGGTCCTGTCGGCGATCGGTGGGATGATCGGCATCGCGCGGGCCGACGCCGTGGTGCTGCCGGGCGCGGCGTTTGCGATCGCCTGCGAGAATGGCGGCAGTTACGTGCTGCGCTCTCGTCCCGTGCTCGCGCCGGGCGAGATCGTCACCGCGCAACTCTACCTCCATCCTCGCCACGCGATTCCGGTCCGTCTCGTTCCGATGGGCGACGGCTATCGCTACGCGGGCCGCGGCGTGTGGCTCGATGGCATCGGTGACCAGGCGCTGTTGTATTTGCGCAAATATGAACCGGTCGCCTGCGTGGTCGGCCGCATCTGAGGCATTCTGCCGCTGCACAACCTCTTTCAAGAATAGGCTCCGCCTTTCGCAAATAATTCGCGAGAGGCGGAGTTCCATTTCGGCCATTTCATGGCGCTCAGCTCATATTCACGACAGCGTGCGTTGTGTTCCGCAAGTATTGCGCGCGGAACAACTGCGGATCAGTAGTAATTCTCCAGGCCAAAACCCGATTTAATCTTGTCTTTCCGGCTGCGCCATGCGTAGCGCGGAAGCATAGGCGCGGACTAATTTACCTTCGTAAATGCCGCTGCACTTGACTGCATTTACCCAAAGTCCCTAAAGTCTGATTAACAAGAACCGGTAATATTGACCCGTATTCTCGTTTAATAATAGTTTAACGATAGAAATGGGGGCGCCACCAAAGCGCCCCATATTTGGAGGTTTTGGCGCATGAATGCTCCTGTCCTGCTGGCCCAGTTGACCGGCACGTCCTCGCAGCCATCCAGCGCCTCTGCAAAGCACCTCAAGATCGGCAAACCGCCGGGCAACCAAGCCATTACGGTTCATCTCGACGGTCAGAGCCAGATCGATTTTAGCGACATCGCCAGCGAGCGGCTGACCTTCATCAAGATCGGCAACCGCCTCATCATCCTGTTCGACAATCAGTCGACGGTGTCCATCGATCCGGTTTTCGATACCAACGGCGCCCCGCTGAAGGACGTCAGCTTCGAGGTCGGCCCCGACCGAATCATCAATGGCGATCAGTTCGCCGAGCTGTTTCCCATCACCACCGACCAGTCGGTGCTGCCCGCCGCGGGAACGCCCGGTGCGCCGGGCGTGCCTGCCGGAGCGAACTTCGGGACGTTCAAGATCGATGCGCTGATCGGCGGCACGCCGCTTGGGCTGCTGGGAGCCGAGGACACCAACACCAAATTCGGCGACAATCCGGTCACGCCGAATCCGACGCCGATTGCTGGCGTCGCCGACAGCGTGGTGCTCAACGAGGACGGCCTGTCCGAAGGCCGGCCCGGCGGCAGCGGCGACATCGGCGGCGTGGCGACGAGCTTTACCGGTTCGCTGAACGTCGACTTCGGCACCGACGTGATCGGTCGCGCCTTTGCGTTTGCGGCGTCACAGCCTGGTCTTGCCGGGCTGACGTCCGGCGGCCAGGAGGTGCATTTTGCGATCACCACCGTCAACGGCCAGCCGGAGCTGATCGGCTATATCGGCAGTGATCCCTCGATCGTCGCCAACCAGGTCTTCACCGTCACGCTCGACGCCAACGCGACGATCGCGGGGACCTATATGGTCACGCTGCTGCAGCCGCTCGATCATCCGGTCTTCGGCACCGAAGACACGCTGAACCTCACCATCAACGTCATCGCCATCGACGGCAGCGGCGACACCGCGCCGGTGACGATCGTGATCGGCGTCAACGACGATTCGCCGGTCGCCGGCACCGTCGAGGCGATCAATGTCGCCGAGCACACCGGCGGCGCCAGCGAAGGCGGCGGCGAGAGCGAGCTCGTCGCCAAGGTCGTGGGCGGCGACGGCTTCGAGCCGACCACCGCGAGCGTGGACCTCAACATCGGCTGGGGCGCCGACAACGGCAACAGCAAGGTCGATGGCGGCTCCAACGGGACCGTGGTCGACGGCGACCGCTCGCTGGTGTTCGACGCGTCCGAGATCGCGACCTTGCAGGCGCTGGGCCTGACCTCGAACGGCGAGGCCATCTCCTACACGCTGTCGGCCAACGGCACCGAGATCATTGCGACCGCAGGTGAGGGTGAGGGCGCGCGCACCATCTTCACCGTGTCGCTGTCCGACACCGGCTCCGGCAGCGCCACCTTCACCCTGTCCGACAATATCGACCACAACGGCGCCAACGACGCGTCGCTGCCGCTGACCTTCATGGTGGTTGCGACCGACGCCGACGGCGACCCCGTCAACAGCGCCTTCACCGTCAATGTCGCCGATGACGGCCCGAGCTTCGGCGAGAAGCCGAGCTATTCGGTGGTCGACGAAGACGGTCTCGGCAATGCCGGCAACAGCTACGCCGACGGCCATGATGCCTATGGCGAAGACCTGACGGTCACCGATACGCTCGGAATCCGCTGGGGCTCCGACGACGCCAACAACAATGTCGACGGCGGCATCAACGCAACGCCGGTCAATGGCGACCGCGCCGTGACCTTCGCCGCAAACGTGGTGGCCTCGCTCGAGGCGCAGGATCTGACCTCCGACGGCTTTACCCTGCGCTACGAAGTGTCGGGGAACGGCACCGTGCTGACCGCCTATCGCTATGATGCCGCGCACGAGACCTATGTCGATGCCAACGGCAAGCCGCTGGAAGGCGAGGGGCTGTCGGGCGCCGTGGTGTTCACGGTGTCGCTGTCGGACCAGGGTCATGGCTCCTACACCTTCGCGCTGTCGGGCAACCTGGATCACCCGGTGCACGGCACCGAGGATGACATCACCCTCAACATCGGTTTCGTCGCCACCGATTCCGATGGCGATGCGATCACCGACACCTTCACGGTGAAGGTCAATGACGACGCACCGAGCTTCGGCGAGAAGCCGAGCTATTCTGTGGTCGACGAGGACGGCCTCGGCAACGCCGGCAACAGCTACAAGGATGACGGCGACGCCTATGGCGAAGACCTGAAGGTCACCGATACGCTCGGCATTCGCTGGGGCGCCGACAGCGCCAACAGCCATGTCGATGGCGGCATCGATGGCACGCCGGTCAACGGCGACCGCGCCGTGACCTTCGCGGCCGACGTGGTCGCGACGCTCGACGCCCAGAATCTCACCTCGAACGGCTTCGGTCTCACGTACGTCGTGTCCGACAACGGCACGCTGCTGACCGCCTATCGCTATGACGCCGAGCACGAGACCTATGTCGGCGCAGACGGCAAGCCGACGGATTCGGCCGGCGCGACGGTGTTCACCGTGGCGCTGTCCGATCAGGATCACGGCTCCTACACGTTCGAGCTGAAGGGCAATCTCGATCACCCGGTGCACGGCACCGAGGACGACATCACGCTCAACATCGGCTTCGTCGCCACGGATTCCGACGGTGACGCGGTGACCGACAGCTTCACCCTGAAAGTCAACGACGACGCGCCGGTGTTCGGCGATGCGCCGAGCGCCGGCGTGGTCGACGAAGACGGCCTCGGCAATGCCGGCGACAGCTACGTGGAAGGCAGCGACGTCGCCGGCGCCGATCTGACGGTGACCAAGACGCTCGCCATCCTGTGGGGCGCCGATAGCGCCAACAGCCATGTCGACGGCGGCATTGATGGCGCGTCGGTCAAGGGCGATCGCGCCGTCACTTTCGCCGCGGACACGGTTCCCTCGCTCGAGGAGCTGGGGCTGACGTCGAACGGGATTGCGCTGAGCTATCACGTCTCCGAGAACGGCACGCTGCTGACGGCCTATCGCTACGACGCCGCCCACGAGACCTATGTCGACGCGAACGGTGAGCCGACGGAGGACCTCGCCAGCGCCACGGTGTTCACCGTCTCGCTGTCGGACCAGGATCACGGCTCCTACACCTTCAATCTCACCGGCAATCTCGACCACTCGGTCCACGGCAGCGAGGATAGTCAAGGGCTGTATTTCGGCTTTGTCGCCACCGATTCCGACGGCGACGCAATCCACGGCAGCTTCAATGTCGAGGTCAACGACGACGCCCCGGTGTTTGGCGAGCGCGTCAGCTACTCCGTGGTCGACGAGGATGGTCTCGGCAATCCCGGCAATTCCTACGCGGATGGCAACGACGCTGCGGGCGCCAATCTGACGGTGACCGACTTCCTCGGCATCCGTTGGGGCGCCGACAGTGCCAACAGCCATGTCGACGGCGGCATCAACGGTGCGCCGGTCAACGGCGACCGCGCCGTCACCTTCGCCGTCGACGTGGTCTCGACGCTTACCGCCCAGCATCTGACGTCGAACGGCGTCGCGCTGACCTACACCGTGTCCGCCGGCGGCACGATGCTGACCGCCTACCGCTACGAAGAAGCGCATCACACCTACGTCGACGGCGAGGGCCATGCCACCGGCGACTTGACCAAGGCTGCAGTGTTCACGGTGTCGCTGTCCGACCAGGGGCAGGGGTCCTACAGCTTCACGCTGATCGACAACATCGATCATCCGGCCCACAACACCGAGGACGACGTCACGCTCACCCTCGGCTTCGTCGCCACGGATTCGGATGGCGATGCGGTCTCCAACACCTTCAAGGTCAAGATCAACGACGACGCGCCGGTGCTGAACCGAGAGATGGCGACCGGCGTGGTCGATGAGGACGGGCTCCCGATCGGGCTCGCGGGCGGGCCTGGCGACGTCCCCGGCCAGAACACGGTCGCAACGGGCGATCTCGGCATCTCCTGGGGCAGCGACAGCGCCAACAATCTCGGCAATGTCGGGATCACCGGTGCGTCACCGGTGAACGGCGACCGCGCCGTCACCTTCGCATCCGACGCCACTACCACGCTCGCCGCGCAGCACCTGACCTCGAACGGCGTCGCGTTGACCTACGGCGTCAGCGAAGGCGGCACGTTGATCACGGCCTACCGCTTCGACGGACAGCACTACATCGACGGCAACGGCAACTGGACCGGCAACAAGGCCAATGCCGCCGTGTTCACGGTGAGGCTGTCCGACCTCGATTCCGGATCCTACAGCTTCACGCTGCTCGACAATCTCGATCACCCGGTGCCCAACACCGAGGACAGCATCGCCCTGACGCTGAAATACGTCGCCACCGATTCCGACGGCGATCAGGTCAGCGGCACGTTCAAGGTCAGCGTCAACGACGACAGCCCGGAGGCGCATACCGGGGCGGCCAAGAGCATCAGCGAAGCCGGTCTCAACGCCGGTGGCGGCGATTGCGGCCCCGATTTCGGCGGTCACGATTTCGGCGGCCACGATGGCGGCAGCCGCGATCCTCAGGTGACCGGCGCGCTCAACATCAAATGGGGTGCCGACAACAACGACAGCGGCGCCGCCGATCGCTCGGTCCGCTTCGCCAACACGTCCAACGCCGCCGCCGATGTCCATGTGACCAACGGCAGCGATGTCGGCCTCAGCGGCCTGACCTCGGACGGTCAGCAGGTGAAATACGCCTTCGATCATGGCGTGCTGGTCGGCTACACCGGCAACAGCCTCAATTTCGGGCAGCGCGTGTTCGAAGTCTCGCTCGATGACGACGGTACCGGCACCTACACCTTCAAGCTGCTCGGCAATCTCGATCATCCGGCCGGGCAGGGCAGCAACGTCGTCAAGCTGACGTTCGACTACACCGCGACCGATTCCGACGGCGATTCAAGCAGCAGCACGTTCACCGTCACCGTGATCGACGACGTCCCGACGATCGGGCACGCCGAGAGCGAGACCGTCAGCGAAGCCAACCTTCCGACCGATCTCTACGACGTCCTGTTCCCGGATTCGCCGTACTCCACCGTGCAGACCGGCCGCCTCGCGATTTCCTGGGGCGCCGACGACAACGATTCCGGCGCGACCAACAACCGCTCGGTGGCGTTCTTCGACACGACCGCCCCGGACGGGCTGACGTCGAACGGCTATGCGATCAGTTACGTGGTCTCGTCCGACGGCACCACGCTGAGCGCGGTCACCACCGATCATCGCACCGTTTTCACCGTCACGCTGAGCGATGACGGCGACGGCAGCTACAAGTTCACGCTGCTCGACAACCTCGACCATGGCAAGTCGGGCACCGACAGCCTGGCGCTGAGCTTCGGCTTCAAGGCCACCGATTCCGACGGCGACAGCGCCGCGAGCAGCTTCACGGTGGCGGTGACCGACGACGTGCCGACCGTCGGCTGCGCCGAGGACGAGACCGTCAGCGAGGCCAGCCTGCCGACCGACGGCTACGACACCAGCCATCCAGACGCGTCGAACTCGACGGTCCAGACCGGCAGCCTCGACATTTCCTGGGGGGCCGACGACAACAATACGGGTGTCGGGCACAACCGCGCGGTGGCCTTCACCACTGTCGCCGGCGCCACGGGCCTGACCTCCGACGGCTCGGCGATCAGCTACACGATCTCCAGCGACGGCACCTTGCTGACGGCGGTCACCGCGGATCACCGCACCGTCTTCACCATCCAGTTGTCCGACAGCGGCGATGGAAGCTACAAGTCCACGCTGTACGACAACATCGACCACCCGGCGTCCGGCCAGAACGATGACAGCCTGCCGCTGACGTTCGGCTTCAAGGCCACCGATTCCGACGGCGACAGCGTCACCAGCAGCTTCAAGGTCACGGTGCTCGACACCACGCCGGTCGCTGTGGCCGGCGACGCCAAGACCGTCGATGAGGACGATCTGCCGGGCGGCACCGATGCCTCCAAGGAGCCGACCGCGGTCAGCGGCGACCTCAACATCAGCTGGGGCTCCGACGACAGCAACAAGACCTCGGGCGGCGGGCTCGGCGACCGCTCGGTCACCTTCCGCTACACGAGCGCGGGCGCGAATGTCGACGCCGAGGACAGTTCGGGCCGCAATCTGACGCTGACGTCGGATGGCCAGACGGTGAAGTACACCTTCGAGAACGGCGTGCTCGTCGGCTACACCGGCAGCGATCTCGCCCACGGCGCCCGCGTGTTCGAAGTGTCGCTGAGTGACCAGAACGACGGCTCCTACAACTTCAAGCTGCTCGGCACTCTGGACCATCCCGCCGGCAGCGGCGAGAACATTGTCAAGCTGTCGTTCAGCTTCACGGCGACCGATGGCGACGGCGACACGTCCAGCAACAGCTTCGCCGTCTCGGTCAAGGACGACGTGCCGGTGCTCGGTTCGCCGACCGCCGCGACGCTGACCGAGAACGCCACCGGCTCTGCTGGCGCGGAGGTGTTTCAGACCCAGACCGCGGCCGATGTCGCGCTCAACATCAATTGGGGTGCCGACGACAGCAATTCGGGCGCGGCCAATCGCAGCGTCGCATTCGATAGCGCGATCCATACCGGCGACGTGGTCAAGACCGCCGGCGCAGGCAGCCCGACGCTGACGTCGAACGGCACGGCGGTGCAGTTCATCCGCGTGTCGGACACCGAGATCTGGGGCGTCGCCAACGACAATGGCGGCCAGCTCACGACGAATGACCGCAAGGTGTTCCACATCACGCTGTCCGACGATGGCTCCGGCAGCTACACCTTCGAGCTCCTGGACAATGTCGATCACGTCGGCTCGGGCCAGACCAATGCACTGTCGCTGAAGCTCGGCTTCACCGCGACCGATGCCGATGGCGATACCGCCTCCGGCGGCAACTTCACCGTCACCATCAATGACGACAACGGCCGGCCCGCGATCGGCACGTCTGATGCCGGGACCGTCGACGAGGAGGGGCTTTCCGGCGGCAACACCGGAGCGGCCACCGGCGACGTCGCCGGTGCCAATGTCACGGCCAACGGCTCGCTGGCGATCTCCTGGGGCGCCGACGACAACAACAGCGGCGGCGTGAGCCGCGCGGTCGCGTTCAGCGGCATCACCAACGGCCAGAACGCCACGTCGGACGCGGGCTCGCTGACGGTCGAGGGCGTCCAGGTCAAGCTCTGGGTCGTCGGCAATACGGTCTATGGCTACACCGGCAGCAATCCGACCAACGGCAACCCGCCGTCGGTGGCCAGCCAGGTGTTCAAGGTCTCGCTCGATGATTCCGGTGCAGGCAGCTACAGCTTCACGCTGCTGAAGCACGTCGATCATCCGGCCGGCCAGAACGAGAACGACGTCAAGCTGACCTTCGGCTTCACCGCCACCGATGCGGATGGCGACAGCGCCAGCTCGTCATTCGCGGTGACGATCGACGACGATACCCCCGTTGCGACCGCGACGGTGTTGAGAGCCGCGGTCTACGAGAGCGAGCTGCCGAACGGAACGGTGGTGACCGCCACCGGCAACCATGGCGGCGACCTCAATGGCGACGGCAACGGCAACGATTCCTACTTCACCGGCAATCTGAGCTCGCTGGTGTCGTTCGGCGCCGACAAGCCCGGCACCTATACGGTCGAGAAGACCAACCTCGCGCCCGAGCTGCTGTCGCTGACGTCGGGCGGCGTGGCGCTGACCTACAGCATGGGGGTCGACAACACGCTGATCGCCAAGGCTGGCAGCGTCACGATCTTCGAATTCCAGGTCGATGCCAACACCGGCCAGTATTCGTTCCGTCTGAAGGGCGCGCTGGACCACGTCGGCACCGGCCATGACAACACGCTGACGCTCGACCTGTCGACGGCGGTGACCGCCACCGATTCCGACGGCGATTCCGTTGCGCTGCACGATCAGATCATCATCACCGTCAACGATGACAGCCCGCAGTCGCAGGACGTCGACACCGTCGCGATCTCGGAGGCAGCCGGCAGCGTCTCGACCGGCGCGGTCGATCTGCGCATCACCTATGGGGCCGATGGCGACAGCCCCGGGCCGTCGGTGACGTTCTTCGGCGCGTCGCCGGTGCGCGTCTACGATGCAGCCGACCACCAGCTCTCCGGACTGACATCGCTCGGCTTCGGCCTGACCTATGTGATGTCGGCGGATCACACGACGCTGACCGCCTATCGCATGAGCGGTGGCAGCTACATCGGCCAGAATGGTCTGGTGACGGGCAACGCGGCTGATGCGGCCGTGTTCACGGTGACGCTGTCGGAGACCGGCACCGGCTCCTACAACTTCACCTTGCTGCAGCCGCTCGATCATCCCGCGCCGATCGGGACCTCGAGCGCCGCCGACCAGTATCTCGACCTCAATTTCGCCTTCGCGGTCGAGGACCGCGATCACGACGTCTTCACCAACAATTTCACCGTCCGGGTCGATGCCGCCGGCACCGTGACCACGACGCGTTATGACGCGCCGAATTCGCCGGTGTTCGTCAATCTCGGCGACAGCGCGGCGACGGTCCTCGGCGAGACGGTCGGGGCTCACAGCGTGACCGACCGCGCCGCGGTGACGGACAAGGTAGTCGGCACCGACAAGCTCGGCAGCGTGACCGAGGCCCACGGCTCAAATGGCGACGACATTCTGGTCGGCGGCAACGGCGTGGGCGGCGATGCCCTGTTTGGCGGCGCCGGCAACGACATCATCATCGGCGGAGGAGGTGGCGACCGGCTGTTCGGCGGCGCTGGCAACGACACCTTCCTCTACACGGTGGGCGACGGCAGCGACGTCATCGACGGCGGCTCGGAGTCTGGCACGACCTTTCCGAACTACGACGTGCTCGCGATCACGGGCGATGGAAATGCGCGCAATTTCACCATCGGTAAGACCTCGACCGGTACCGAGATCAATCCGACGCTGAACGATCCGTCCGCCAGCAACGCCACCGACATTCTGGTGCGCTATGACGGTTCGAACGGCGCGACGATCCGCGCCGACGAGATCGAGCGCATCACCATCGCCGGCGGCACCGCCAGCGACACGGTGACGATCACCGATATCAGCGGCACGGCGATCGCGCCGTCGACCATCGTGTTCAACGGCGGCTCCGGGAACGACACGCTGGATCTCGTCCGGTTTGCCGGCAACACCAGCGTTGTGTCCGACGGCGGCTCTGACACCGACACGGTGAAGTTCGGTTTCAAGTTCGCCGATGCGACCTACACCAAGGTGTTCGCGACGGACGGCGTGACGCTGATCGGCGTGCAGGTCACCCACAACGGCCTGACCGATACGTTCACGAATTACGAGAGCTTTGCCTTCACCGACGGCACCCGTTCGCTCACGGGCGTCTTCAACACGCCGCCGGTGGCTCATGACGACGCGGTCCAGGCGAGTGAGGATAGCCCGCTCACCGTCAACGCGCTGCTCAGCCTGCTCAACAACGACACCGACGTCGACAACAACACCTTGACCGTCACCGGCGTGTCGAACGCGACGCACGGCACCGTTTCGCTCTCCAACGGCAATCCGGTGTTCACGCCGGACAAGAACTTCTCGGGCGTCGCCGGCTTCGATTACACGGTCAGCGACGGCGATGGCGGGACCGCGACCGCGCATGTCACGGTCGACGTCGCACCGAAGGCGGACGCGCTGACGCTGGGCTTCATGGATCTCGGCCCGGCCTCGGGTGCCGAGGACACCACGATCAACCTGAAGCTCATCAGTGCCGCCGTCACCGACACCGACGGCTCCGAAAGCCTGCGGCTGCTGATTTCGGGCTATCCGGCCGGTGCGACCTTCTCGGTCGGCCATGCCGGAACCGGCGCTGACGCCGGCAAGTGGGTGATCGATAGCGCCGCCGCGATCGCCGCGTTCGACAGCCACCCGCTGCAGATCACGCCGCCCGCGAACTACAACGGCACGTTCTCGTTGTCGGTGGTCGCGGAGGTCACCGACCAGGCTACGTTGTCGGACGGCAACGTCCACACCGACGTCGTCAACACCGCACTGCAGACGATCGATGTCACGGTGACCCCGGTCAACGACGCGCCGCAGATCCATGCGCCGACGCAGGTGACGACGAACGAGGATACGCCATTCGCCTTCACCGGCGCGAACGCGTTCTCCTTCTCCGATGCGGACGGCGATGTCGTCGAGTCCGTGAGGTTCGACATCTCCGGCGGCACGTTCGCGATCCCGTCTCTCGGCGTCTACAACGCCAGCCAGACGCTCGCGATGAGCGGGTTCAAGATCAGCGATCTGAACGCCTGTCTGGCGTCGGCGGTGTTCACGCCACCAGCCGATAACGATGCGACGGGATCGGTCACGATCACCATCAACGACAACGGCAATGTCGGCGGTGGCAATCTGAGCGCGACGCAGACGATCACGATCAACATCAACCCGATCGAGGATGCTCCCACGGCCGTGGATGACACGGCCAGTGTGAACGAGGACACGACGTTAACCGTGTCCGATCCGACGCAGGGCGTTCTGCACAACGACCGCGACCCGGACACTGGCGACACGCTGAGCGTGGTGGCGGGCGACTTCACGACGGCCAAGGGCGGCACGATTCACTTCAATGCCGACGGCACCTATGTCTACAAGCCCAAGGCCGACTTCTATGGCGCGGATACCGTGGATTACACGGTGCGTGATGCGGTCGGACAGACGGACATCGGCACGCTGACGGTCAACGTGGTGCCGATCAACGATGCACCGGAGATCCATGCCCCGACGCACGTGACCGCCGATGAAGGCGCGTCGTTCGCTTTCACCGGCGCGAACGCGATCACCTTCTCCGACGCGGACGGCAATGTCGTCGAGTCCGTGAGGTTCGACATCTCCGGCGGCACGCTGTCCATTCCGTCGCTCGGCGTCTTCAACGCTGAGCAGACGCTCGCGATGAGCGGGTTCAAGATCAACGATCTGAATACCTATCTGGCATCGGCGGTGTTCACGCCGAACAGCGACCAGCCGGGATCGGTCACGATCACCATCAACGACAACGGCAATGTTGGCGGCGGCAATCTGAGTGCCACCCAGACGGTCAGCGTCGAGGTCATCCCCGCCAACCACCCGCCGGTGGCGAACTCCGACACCCATGCGGTGCTCGAGGATGACACGCTCAACATCTCAGTTGCGAATGGCGTCATCCGCGGCTCGACCGGCGGCTCGGTGGCCGACAGCGACATCGACAACCCCGTCAGCTCGCTCGTCGTGTCCGGCGTCGTGGCCGGCACCGGCAGCGTGACGCAGGGGGCGGGCGTCGGCACCTCGATCGAGGGCGCCTACGGCCATCTGACGCTGAATTCGGACGGCTCCTACACCTATGTCGCCGACAAGGCCGATGCGCTGGCGGCGGGCGTGCCCGCGGTGGACACCTTCACCTATACCGACAAGGATCCGTCGGGCGCGGTGTCGAACACGGCGACGCTCAAGATCACGGTCACCGGCGTCAACGACGCGGCCGTGATCAGCGGCGACGCCACCGGCACCATCGCCGAGGAGGGCGGCATCGCCAACAGCCAGAGCAGCCCGCTCTACGGCATCGCCCGCGGCGACCTCAATGCGACCGACGTCGACGGGCACAACGATGTGTGGCAGGCGACGTCCTCGAACACGGCCAACGGCTACGGCTGGTACGACATCGGCAGCGATGGCAGGTGGACCTACGGCATCTATAACAACGACCCGAGAATCCAGGCGCTGAAGGAAGGCGAGACCACGCTGACCGACAGCTTCACGGTCTACACGGAGGACGGCACCGCCAAGACGGTGACGATCCAGATCCTCGGCAACAATGATGCGCCTGTCCTGCAGAACGCGCTGGCCGACCGCAGCTCGGCGGAAGATCAGCCGTTCAGCTTCACCATCCCGTCGAACACGTTTGCCGATGTCGATGGCCGCTTCGATGGCACCGCGAACCCGCTGACGCTGTCGGCGAACCTCAGCGACGGCAGCAACCTGCCGACGTGGTTGCACTTCGACGCCACGACCGGCACCTTCAGCGGCACCCCGCCGGCCAATTTCGCGGGCACGGTCAACGTCACGGTCTACGCCAGCGACGGCGAATATGCCGTCTCGGACGCCTTCACGCTGACCATCACGCCGGTCAATGACGGCGCTGCGAGCGTGACGGTGTCGGGCACGGCGACGCAGGGCCAGACGCTGACCGCCAATCTCGGCAGCGATCCGGATGGCGCCGCGTCGAACGTCGTCTATCACTGGCTGCGGGACGGCGCCGTCATCAACGGCGCAACCGGCTCGACCTACACGCTGGGGTCCAACGACGTCGGCCACAAGATCTCGGCCAACGTCACCTATACCGACGGCCAGGGCTTTGCCGAGAACGTGACCAGCGGCCAGACCGGCTCGGTCACGGCGCCGAACCACGCGCCGACCTTCGGAGCCGGAACGACCACGGCAAGCGTCACCGAGGACGCCTCCTATGCGGCGCCGAGCGGCAACCTGATCCAGAACGGCTCGTTCGGCTACTACAACGGCAACTTCTACACCCTGGATGCGTGGACGGTCGGGGGCGCCCATGCCGTCACCGTCGTGGGCGGCCGCACCGACGGCGGCTCGGCCGACTTCTACGGCGCATCGAGCTCGATGAGCCAGACCATCAGCACCGTCGTCGGCATGACCTATACCGTCGACTTCTACGTGATGACCTACGGTACGGCCGTGACATCGGGTGTCGACGGAACGACCCTTCTGACGACGAGTGCCTGGAACTTTGGCTGGACGGAGCAGACCTACCAGTTCACGGCGACCTCGACGTCGACGACGATCAAGTTCGCGAGCGCAGGTGGTGCCGTCATCGACGACATCTCGGTGCAACCCAGCACGGTCGTGACACCGGGCGTGGAGCGGGCGTCCGGCGCGATCGCCTTCACCGACGTAGACGGCGATGCCCAGACCGTGACCTACACGACACCGGCCGGCAGCAACTACTACGGCTCGTTCAACGCCACGGTCGACAATACCGGCCACAAGGTGAACTGGACGTTCACCGTCAACGACGCCGACATCCAGTCGCTGCGCGCCAGCGACCATATCGATCAGACCTACACGGTGAAGATCGACGACGGTCACGGCGGGACGACGACGCAGACCGTCACCGTCACGGTGAACGGCGTCAACGATGCGGCGTCGATCGCGGGCACGGCAAGCGGGACGGTCAAGGAGGACGGCACGCTGACGGCCGGCGGGACCCTGACGGCTACCGACGTCGATAGCGGGGAAGCCCAGTTCCAGACGCCCGCTTCACTGGCGGGGACGTATGGCACCTTCACCTTCAACGCGGTGACCGGGGCCTGGGGCTATACGCTGAACAATTCGGCGGCCAACGTCCAGGCGCTCAACAATGGCGACGTCAAGCACGACACGCTGACCGTGAAGTCGGTCGACGGCACGGCCAGCCAGGTCATCGACGTGACCATCAACGGCACGAACGAGCCGGCGCCGCTGGCCGTCGTGGACACCACGAGCGCCGACGGACGCTATGCGCTGTCGCAGAACACCGACTCGCCGAACGTGATCAGCCTGAATGCGGCAACGCTGTTCTCAGGCGGAACGGGGACGGTCACCTACACCTACAGCCTCGTCTACAGCTCGACCGGCGACGACAGCTGGATCCATCGGACCGGAAACCAGTTCACCGGCGATCCGAACAACAGCGATGCGGGCCTGTACGTCTACAAGGTGACGGCCACCGATTCGGTGTCGTCTGTGTCGACCTATCTCGCCTTCAACGCGCTCGACAATGGTGCGCTCAATCTCACCATCAACTCGCTGTCGGACAAGTCGTGGGTGGTCGGCTCGGCGCCGTGGCTGTCCGGCTACAGTGCCAACGACGGCGACGCGATCACCGCCACGGTCGACAACACGCTCGAGGCCAATGCCAACAACGGCTACGACGTGATGATCGGGTCGAGCGGCGGCAACAACTTCAACGGCGGCGCCGACGATGACGGCATCTACGGCCTCGGTGGCAACGACACGCTGCTCGGCGGCTCCGGCAACGACTATATCAACGGCGGCGCCGGCAACGACTCCATCCGCGGCGGCAGCGGCAACGACGTCACCATCGGCGGCTCCGGCAACGACACCTTCTATTGGGGCGTCAACGACGGCGTCGACACGGTCGACGGCGGCATCGGCGCCGACACGTTCGTCATCGAGGGGACGTCGTCGCAGGATCTGATCTATGTCACGGTTGCCGGCGGCGTGATCACCGACGTCAACGGGACCAAGCTCAGCAATATCGAGGCGGTGACCGCCGATCTCGGCGGCCACAACGGCGATACGCTGACCTACATCACCGGCGAGGACGTGACGGTCAATCTCGGAGCCGGCACGGCCACCGGCTTCGGCTCAATCGCCAATATCGAGCGCGTGACCGGTGGCTCGGGCGACGACATCCTGATCGGCAGCAGTGCTGCCAACACGATCAATGGCGGCGACGGCGACGACATTATCCGCGGCGGTGGCGGCAACGACACCATCGATGGCGGCGTCGGCATCGACCTGCTCGACTTCTCCGATGCGACGGCCGGCATCACCTTCACGCTGACGCAGAGCAGCAGCAACACCACCGGCCCGACCTTGTCCGGGATCGGCCAGGACACCTACAAGAACATGGAAGGCGTCATCGGCTCGGCCTATGACGATGTCATCAACGGTTCCTCGAGCAACGACGTCCTGATCGGCGGCGCCGGCTCGGATAAGCTGACCGGCAACGGCGGGTCCGACACGTTCAAGTGGAACACCGGTGATCTCGCCGGCGGCGGGCTCGACACCATCCTGGATTTCCAGACCGGGACCTCCGGCGACGTCATCGACCTCTCGGGCCTCTTGGCCAGCGTGTCCGGCAACCATGCCGACGCGGTGCGCTTCGTCGACAGCGGCGGGCACACCAGCCTGGCCTCGGCCAACGGCAGTGGCGTTCTGAACAACGGCGACCTGACGCTGCAGATTAACGCCGGCTCCGGCTGGACCAACGTCGCGACGATCAAGGACACCGGCGGCAACCTCACGGCCGGCGACGACGTGATCAAGATGATCATCGACAACAGCCACGCCCAGACGCAGGTCCACGTCTGACCCGGCCGGCTTGGGACAAGCAGAAGCAAAGGGCCGCCCATGAGGTGGCCCTTTTCTCATGGAGGCGGCGTCGCCGATGCGCTGCGGCTCAGATCTTCTGCCCCGCCGGCCCGACGCCGACGTTGATCATGATCCGCTGCACTTCGGTGCGGCCCTGCGGGAACTTGACCTCGAGCGTGACCGTGTCGGTGCCGGCGAAGTCGGCCTTCGACTGATAGAAGGCGATGAAGCCCGGCACTTCCAGGGCGAGGCACTGCTTGTAGTTGGTCGCGCTGACCTTGCCGCGCTTGATCGTGACGGTGCCGTTGCCCGGCGCCGTCAGCAGACGGATGGAGGGAAGGGGGCCGGACGAGCAGTCGGGCTGGACGTTGAGATAGATCCCGACCTGGATCGGCTTGCCGGCGACGCCCTTGGCATTGCGTTCGACCGTGGTCTGAGCGGGACCGGGCGCGGGAGCAGGCGTCTGGGCTTGCGCCGCGGCTGAGGTGGCCGCCGCCAGCAGCGCCGCGACGGCTATTCCCGCGAACGCTGCCCGCCATTCTCCTCGCAACAGGTTCATCACCGTCCTCAGCCCCGCATGGTCCCTCAGCGCCGCCAGATTGCCGTATTCGAGCTGATCGTTCAACGGATTGCCGAACTTGCGGCCGACTTCAGCAAACTTCCTTCACGTCCGCCACGGCATCGCCGGCGCGGTGTCATCGGATGGGTCCGATGACGTCATGACTGTTTCCCGCTGTTGCCATTCGTGTCTGCGCAACTCGTCCGCCTCGAGGAATGCGCGGAGTGGACGACATTGGAACGCAGTCATCGGGCTGACATCGATGCCCTTCGGGCGATCGCTGTCGTCATCGTCATTCTCTTCCATCTGAAGATCACGGGTTTCGAGGCCGGCTATGCCGGCGTCGACATCTTCTTCGTCATCTCCGGCTATCTCATCACCGGGCAGATCCTGCGCGACGTCGCCGCGCAGCGGTTCTCGCTGTCGGAGTTCTATCTGCGCAGGGCACGGCGCATCCTGCCGGCGCTGGTCACGACGACAGCGGCGACGTTCGCGGTCGGCTGGCTGTTCCTGTCGCCGGAGGCCCTGCGCCAGCTCGCCAAGGAGGCGACCCACGGGCTGCTCTCCATCGCCAACATCCAATATTGGCGCGAGGCCAGCGCCTATTTCGCGCCGAGCGCGGATCAGTTGCCGCTGCTGCATTTGTGGTCGCTGTCGGCGGAGGTTCAATTCTACGCGCTGGCGCCGCTGCTCCTGATGTGGGCCGGTACGCGTCGGCATGTGTTCCGTGCCATTGCCGCGATCGGGTTGTTGTCCTTTGCCGCGACCGCACTCTGGTTGCCGCGCGATCCAGAGGCCGTGTTCTTCCTGACGCCGTTCCGGGTGTTCGAATTCGCGCTCGGCGCGCTCGCCATTCCGCTCGAGGCCCGCCTGGCAGCGTCGCCGCGCGCACGCCTGCTCGCCGCCGCCTGTGGCGATGTCGTCCTGGCCGGCAGCCTCCTCGTGATCGGCCGCTATCAGTCCCTTGCGGGCGTCGCCGCGCTGCTGCCCTGCATCGCCACCGCTGTCATCATCGCGGCCAACGCGCCGACATCGCTGGTGATGGTCCGCCCGGTTCGCGTCGTCGGCGCCGCCTCCTATTCGCTGTATCTCGTGCACTGGCCAGTGATCTTCTTCGTCCGCTTCATCTTCGGCGATGCGGCGCAGACCGCGGCGGGACTGGCGGCGCAGCTCGCGCTGATGGCGGTGCTGACCACGCTGACGTTCGTCATCGTCGAGCGGCCGCTGCGGCGGCTGCCGTGGCCGAGGGGCGCGCAGGTGGCGAGCTTTGCGACCGTGCTCATCGTCGGTGCCGCGCTCACCCATGTGACGTTCCGCGCCAATGGCGTCGTGTCGCGACTGCCCGACGACCAGCTCGCGCTGTTCCAGCTGCAGGGCTTCGGCCTCAACAAATGCGGCCGCACCTTCGGCCGTCTCTGCGCGTTCGGCGATCTCGACGGCACGCGCGGCGTCGAGCTGCTCGGCGATTCCTATGTCCAGCAATATGTCGCCGCGCTCGATGCGACGCTGAAGGCGCGCGGCATGATCGGGCACGTCTCCACCATGAGCGGATGTCCCACCCTCGCCGGGCTCACCGCGGAGGGACCTCGGGCCCAGGTGTGCGCAGAGTTGCGCGACAGCGAGCTGCCGCGGATCCGGCAGTCGCAGGCCGATTTCGTGGTGATCGGGCAGGCGTGGCAGCATTATCTCGATCTCGGCGATGGGCCGGCAGCGCAGGCCCGCAACGCCGCGGTCGCCGCTCATCTTGCCGAGACGATCCGTCTGCTCGACCGGCCGGGCCGGCATTTCCTCGTCGTCGGCGGCCAGGTCCGTCCGGTGAATTGCGCCTTCGATCAGCTACGCATGCTGCCGGGGCCGCGCTGGCATGCGCCCGCCAAGCCGTGCGATGCCGTGCCGAAGGGCGAGGCGGTGGCGACCAACCGCATCATCGATGCCGTCCTGTCGGAGGCGATCAGGCCGTTGGCCAAGGTGACGCTGCTCAGGCCCTCGGAGGTCTATTGCGACCAGGATTGCCCGGTCGTGGAGGGTGGCGTGTGGCTGTTCCAGGATGCCGGCCATTTCACCGTGGCAGGGGCCCAGCGCATGGGCGAGCGCGCCGCGCCGGTGTTCGCGAGGTTCTTGTCGGACGATTAGGTGGCGCTATTCGCTCTTGGGCGCGAAGGGCGCGAGTGTGGGCGAGGCCGCGACGATGCGCGCGGCGGCAAGCTCGGACCCTTGTGCGGTGAAATGGCCGTCGTCCCAGGCAAGCGGTGCGCCGCTGGATGTCTGCAGAACGCAATCCTTGCCGGGGCAGAGAAGAGTGAGCAGCGACACGTAGTCGGTCTGCGGGAAGTCCTTTAGCAGGGCTTGCAGAAAGCCGTCGATGCCGCTGAACGTATCCAACATGTGCCCGTCCGGGGAGATGCCGAAGCGTGATGCCGCGATGAGGAGATCCGGCAGTGGACGATCGAATTGCGGGCTCGGCCCGATCACCACCACGCGGCTGCCGGCCCGCGTGATCGCGTTGATCGTGGCGAGCAGGTTCTCGCGTGCGGTGGGCGCCATGGCCGTGCGCGTCCAGTTGCCAGACAGGATCACGATGTCGGGCGCGAGAGCGCGCACCAGTCCGGGCAGCCGGCCATTGAAGTCGGCGCAGGCGGCCGATTGTCCCGGCTCGTCGTGGGGAACGCATTGCGCTAGCGTCGCGCGCAACAGCGTAGCCTGAGGCAGCGCGCGCTTCAGGCCGTGAGCGAGGTGTGCGGCATGGCTGTCGCCCCACAGCAGGATGTTGGGGCGCGTCCCTTCGGCGAGGCAGGCAGGCTGCAACATGTCGAACGTCTGGCCCGGGTAGAGAAAGCAGGTCCCCTCCTCATAGACGGTCTTGTGGTCGTAGCTGAGGAAGTCGACCAAGGCCCGCTGCTGCGGCGAGAAGCGCGCGGGGAAACCCGCGGACCAGATCATGATCGCGCAGGCCCCGATCGCGGTCGCGCCGATCGCCATGAGCGCACGTGCGGTGACCGGCCATGCGGCACGTCGGGCGGGCTGCTCGATCAGATAGAAGCTCGTCAGCGCCAGCGTTGCGCAGGCGCCGAGCAGCGCGAGCTTGTCCATGATCGAGCTCGGCGGGCCCCAGATGGCGGCCGCGAACGAGACCACTGGCCAGTGCCAGAGGTAGAGCGAGTAGGACCACAGCCCGACCATGATCATCGGCTTGAAGGCCGTCAGCACGGCCTTGCTCGGGGTGGGATTGGCCCAGATCACTGCGGCCGCTCCGAGGCAGGGCAGCAGCGCGGCGACGCCGGGATAGGGCGTGCGCGGCGAGAACACGTTGGCGGAGGCGCCGAGCGCGATCCATCCCAGCGCGGCCACCGCGATCCTCATCCACTGACCGCGGAGTGCCGGAACGGACTCGACGGCAAGCAGCGCGCCAAGCGCGAGCTGCCAGGCGCGCGCCGGTAGCAGATAGAACGCGGCCGCCGGCTGGATCCGGGTCTGGACCACGCAGAGCAGGAGCGAGACCGCGCAGACGGCGCCGAGGCTCGCCAGCATCAGCGAGCGACGGAGTGCAAAGACGGCCAGCGCCAGCGCTGGAAACAGCAGATAATACTGCTCCTCGACGCCAAGCGACCAGGTGTGGAGCAGCGGCTTGGTGATGGCCGCGGCGTCAAAATAGCCCTGTTGCAACCAGAACAGGATGTTGGAGCAGAAGGTCAGGACGGCCAGCGCCTGATGGGCGGTTGACACCGTCTCTCGCGGCAGCTGGATCAGGCTCGCACCGAGCAGTGTGGCGCAGACCATCGCGAACGCCGCGGGCAGGATGCGCCGGGCGCGGCGCCGGTAGAAGGCCGCGAACGAGAACGTGCCGGCCTGCGCCTCGGCATGAATGATCCGCGTGATGAGGAAGCCCGAGATGACGAAGAACACGTCAACGCCGACATAGCCGCTGCGGAACGGCGAGATGTCGTAATGGAACGCGATCACCGACGTGACCGCGAAGGCACGTAGGCAGTCGATGTCGGGACGATAGTCAGTCGAACTCAAGATGGCCGTCCGCAAGCTCGTATGCGCTGCCGTCTTGAATGGCCGAGCCGCGGCGCGTGCGACGGACCCTGGCACGCTCCAATTGCAACTGCAATGCGGGACGCCAAACACTGTCCGGTCGTGCAAACAGGACACAATGCCATCGAATTGACATCGCAGCGGGAATCCGCGGCTTGCCTTCACAGACTTGCCTCAATGGCGTGATGGCCTTGTCGGAGTTCATGCGTCGAGCGAGCGTGTCATGCGTACATTGGGGCGGAAGGCCGGCCGGGCCGGATTGTTGTGCGGCGTTGTTCTATTTCAGATTGTAGTTGGCGGTTCGCTTGCGCGAAGCGCCGAGCCGGGCGGCTCCTCACCATCCGCAGGCGAGGTGGCCAAGGATCAGGGCAAGGACAGCGGGCCGTTCGGCGGATGCGAGCCGATCGGGTTGACGGCGTCGGGCGAGCTGGTGTTCCCGCTGGAATGCAAGAAACTGATCAAGAAGCCGGCCGAGGCGCCCGTTGCCGAGGACAAGATCCCTGCAGACGACAAGACCGCGTCGGTCAATCCCGGACCGTCCGTTCCGAGCCAGGCTGCCAGCGCCGACATTTCGGCCGGTCCCGAGGTCAAGCCTGCCGCGGCTGCGGAGGCGGCAGCGACGACATCCACCGCCTCGGCTGAGCCGAAGCAGGCCGCAGTTACGGACAAGCAGGATGCGGCTCCGAAGGCCGCCGCAGCAGAGCCAGTCGCCGGCAAGCCGTCCCTGACCAAGCCGTCCGTGAAATCGCCGTCGACGGCGGCAGCAGCGACCAAGCCGTCCTCTGCCAAGCCGTCCTCTGCCAAGCCGTCCTCCGCCAAGACGGCCGCGGCCAATCCGCCCGCGACGACGCCATCCCCAGCCAGGGCCTCATCGGGCAAGCCGTCATCCGGCAAGGCGGCCCAGGCGCAGGCCGTTGTGGTCGCCGTCAGGGATGCAGCGGTCAAGGATGGCGGCAGGACATCGCGCATGGTCGCCAGCCGGCCGATGATCGTGATGGCGAGGCCTGCGGCCGCAACCCCGACCGCGGCCCGGCTGCATCCGGAGGACAAGCCCCGGCTGCGCACAGCGGGTGTGCCGGCCTGCGTCCAGTTCCGCAGCTACAACCCGGCGACGCGCAGCTATCGCGGCTTCGATGGCCACATCTATGCGTGCCGGTGAGGGCTGACGCTCGATCGCCGATTGTGGTCTGGAGGGTGGCGAGTGAAGTGACCGCTGCCGCCCAAGGGCGGCAGCGAGGTCGGGCGGTGCGGCGCCGGAGCTGCTATAGAACGTGAGTCTTTATCTCCGTTCCCCGCCGCGGTCGCTTCCGATTCGACATGACAGAGCCTCAGTCCCACCTGTTCGAGATGCGCCGGCTGGAATCGCTGTCCAACACCATCTTCGGTGTGGCGATGACGCTTCTCGCCTACGACCTGCCGAAGCCCAATTTCGCGCATATGCCCGGCTGGATCGACCTGGCGCATACCTATTCCGGCCGTCTCGCCGGGCTGGTCCTCAGCTTCATCATCGCCGGCGTGTTCTGGATCAGCCACCACCGGCGGCTGGCCCGGCAGCCGTTTGCGGGCCGGCCCGTGGTCATCCTGAATCTGTTCTTCCTGTTGTCGATCGTGCTGCTGCCGGTGACCAACGGGCTCTACGGCGGCTACAGGCTGAGCAGCGCGGTGGCCGTCCTCTATGGCCTGCATCTGACGATCATTGCGTCGCTGAACGCCGCGCTGTGGTGGCTCGCGCTTCCAAGCGGCCGCCATGCCGAGATCGCCGGCGCGATCTTTCCCGTCATCGTGTTCGTGCCGGGCATCGTGATCGCAGCGCTTGCACCGGAGTACGTGCAGTATTTCTGGATGCTCGGCTTCGGCGGCTTCCTGGCGCGGCGGTTCGTCCGCAGTGAGCCGGCGCCCCCGGCACCGTCCGCCGGGGAACGGGCGGAGGTGCCATAAAAAACGCGGCGAGCCGTGAGACCCGCCGCGCTTCCGTTCTTGAACTCGCTGGTCCAGGGCCGAGACCGCCCCATTGCCAAGCCGCGATGGCGCAATCCGCTGACGAATCACGCCCTTAAACGTCGCTCATGAAGAGCCGCTCAGCGGGCGATCCCAGCGAGGTGACAGCGCTTGGTGAAAGACACTGGATCACCTCCTTTCGTTGTTGATGGTCACGCCAATATAGGACGGTCCGGCCGGCGAGGGTAGGGGGCAGATTACGGAACCGGGCCGCCGCCGGCGTGCCGCGGTCTCGGTGTCGCGCGCTGCCATCGCTTCGGGCCGTTCCATCAGGCCAGATCCGGGACCCATCCGCTTCGAAACCCCGCCCCGAAGAGGTTGAGACCCGCCGCGGACCATGTTAGGGAACGCCGAGATGCGGGTGTAGCTCAATGGTAGAGCAGCAGCCTTCCAAGCTGAATACGAGGGTTCGATTCCCTTCACCCGCTCCAGTATTTTCAGCCACTTAGCCAAAGGTAGGTTCTCTTTGGTGGCAAGTATGGTGGCAACCATTTTACCTGACGATTCATTTTCAAATAGAACACTGATCCATGAGAATCATGCTGGACAGTAATGTGCATGATCTGGTTGCGGCCGATCAGGTTGTGATCGGAGCGATTCAGGAGCGCATCGCGGACGGTCAATTGACGCTCGTTAGCACCCACGTTCAGCGCGATGAGCTGTCGCTGGCTCCAGAGCCGAAGCGCGCTGCTTTGTTGGAGATATACGGACTGGCTGGGAAGGTATCGACAACCGGCGCAATTTGGGACGTTTCAGAGTGGGATGAATGCAGTTGGGGCCGCAATGCAGTCAACGCCTCAATCGTCGCGCACATGGCAGGAAATACGAAGCACGCGGAAGACGCGCTGATAGCTGCAACGGCTGCGGACGAGTCTGATGTTTTGGTAACAAACGAAACCCGGCTCGCCGCAAGAATTCATCGCGCCGGGTTTTCGGTCAAGGTTTGGTCGTGGAGTGAATTCGTCGGGTGGTTGACTGTTTGCCGGCCCGAACTGTGACCTCTTACTTGTTAGCCGTCACCACCGCTGCGTCAACGCCAGCCAGCATGACGCCGCACTAGATTTGGCCTGGTCGCTACGAACTCCACGTCAGCCCTTTAGCTGGTAGCCAACCTTCCCAATCCGGAGGCAGTTGGGAATAGCTCGCTTGTCTTCTGTAGCTCCCAACGACGGGTATCAGGTTGTCGCAGGAGCAGAACTTGTCGACGACAGCTTCCTTGATGGCATGAGCGGCTCTCTTTCCCAGTCTGGCTTCTTCGCTGCGGAACCTTGTCCAAAGCAAGACTTCGATGAACTCATGGACGAGAACGCTGTTGAAATCCAATCCCTTCATTTCCGGATAGCTTACGACCAACCGCGGCGCCATCGATGCGCCATTGTGCGACCCGCCCGGACCAAACTTGGTGACATGGACGCGCACGACCTTTGGCAACTGTCGCGTAAGCTGCGCAACGAAATCGGAAGCAAATCGATCCTCCACCCGCCGCCATGGCTGCACGACGCGCTCCAAACTGGCGCCCGGCAAGTCGTGACGCACGATCGCGTCGCGCAGTCTCTCATCTGAAAACTGAGCTATACCTTGCTCGATCTCCGCTTTGAGTGCATCTGGCCAGGTCACATCATATTTCTCGGTTCGAAAGAATTCGAGATTTCCAAGTTGGAAGCGGACGTGTGAGGCCTCGTCTTCGATCGTTGAAGAAAAGCGGAACTCCATGATGGCTACCTTCGTGAAACGCCAGTTGAACGACCGTCGACCGGAGCCGACGTGCCCCGATGCAAGGGTTCAATTCCCTTTATTTCAAATATTTCCAGCTCCGAGAAGCCGTTGCAGCGTCGGTCACATTGGCCGAATCGCCTAGTCGCAAGAGACGCGGTTGCCCATCCGTCGGCACGTCCTGCCGTCGCTGAAATAGGTCGTGTTTCCGATCGTATGCGCCGACGTGCCGTCGCTGTAGTAGGTGTGGTTGCCGATCTGCTGCGAGCTACTGCCGTCGTTGTTGTAGGTGAAGCGCCCGATCTGCTGTGACGAGGAGCCGTCGTTCCAATAGGTGTTGTTGCCGATCCGCTGCCCCGAGGTCCCGTCGTCGCACAGGATCTGGTTGCCGATGAACTGGCAGGTCTCGGCCTGGGCCGCTGTCGCCGCCCACAGGCCGAACGCGATCGCGAGAACGTTGCGCATGAGGTCGATTCCCGAGGTTGCAACATCCAATCGCAACCCACGTGCGAGCGCAACGGAAAACGATCCGCGGTGATCTGCGCGGATCAACGTCCGGCGCCGCGCGTCCTGGTCTTGCCGGCGGCTCCGCCGACCCGGAACGCCCGCATCTGGCCACTCAGGAAGCGCAGCAGGTGACCGGCGGCATGCGGCAGCTCGCGGCCGCGCCGGGTGATGACGCAGGCTTCGCTCGAGGCCAGCAGGCGGTTGTCGACCGGCACGGCAGCGAGTGAGCCGTCGGCAAGATCGGCGGCGATCGAGAAGGCGGGCAAGAGCGTCAGGCCGAGGCCGCTCTTGACGAAGTGGCGGAGCACGTTGATCGAGCTGGTGGTCAGCTTCGGCGACAGAGCGATACGTTCGGCGGCCTCCGCCATCGCCACGATCTGGCGCGTGCCGTAGCTCGGATGCATCAGTCCGAGCGGGTGGTCGGCGAGCTCGCGCAGGCGCAAGGGACGGCCGAGCCGCGCCAGCGCGTGATCCGGCGGCATGATCGCGCACAGCGGCTGCCGGCTCGCGGTGGCGATCCGGATGCGGGGATCGGCGCCCGGATTGAACACCAGCCCGATGTGATGGCGATCCTCGGCAACGGCATTGACGACCTCGTTGGTGCCGGCGAGATCGAACGCCATGGTGAGGTCGGGATGGCGCTGCCAGAACCGGCCGAGCGGGCCGGACATCAGGTCGCTGACGAAACCCTCACCGAGCACGATGTCGACATGGCCGCGCTTGAGGCCCTGCAGTTCGCGCAACTTCGCGACGGTGTCGGCCTGGTCGGCCTGCCATTGTCGGAAGCGCTCGACCAGCAGCGCGCCGGCCTCGGTGGCGCGGATGCCGCGGCTGAGCCGCTCGAGCAGGGTCAGGCCGAGCTCCTTCTCCAGCAGTGCGATCTGCCGGCTGATCACCGACGCGTTGACGTCGAGCGCTTCCGCGGCGGCGCGTACCGAGCCGAGGCGGATCGCCTCGTGCAGATAGTGCAGGCGGTGGTGATCGAGCAGGGCGGACATGGCTTCGGAAACTGTTGACCTCAGGGCAACACTAGCGGCGGAGGGCGCTGATGTCTGCTCCGGATTGGTGCGGCTACGCTGCCGAGGCAAATCCTGGCAGGAGGCCACGTGACGGCGATCGGCATCATCGGACTTGGCAAGATGGGGCGCGGCATGGCGCTGACGCTGAAGGGCGCCGGCTTTGCCGTCACCGGCTATGACGCGCTCGCCGCGACGCGCGCGGCGCTGGCGGCCGAGGGCATCGCGATTGCCGACGGCATTGGCGGCGTGATCGCCGCCGCCGACATCGTCATCCTGTCGCTGCCGACCGCCGGCATCGTCGCCGATGTCGTGGAGGGCGCCGGCGGCATCCTCGCGCAGGCCAGGGCCGGTGTCATCATCGTCGACACCTCGACCTCGCATCCCGAGACCTCGCGCCGGCTCGCAGCCCTTCTCAAGGCGCGCGGCATGGGCTTCGTCGATGCGCCCGTCAGCGGCGGACCGAAGGGCGCGGCGAGCGGCACGATGACCATGGTGATCGGCGCCGACGACGCGGATCTGGCGCGTGTGATGCCGGTGCTGGATCGCATGAGCGCCAAGCGCGTCCATGTCGGCGGCGTCGGCGCCGGCAACGTCGCCAAGATCGTCAACAATCTCCTCTGCGCCGCGCACCTGCTCACCGCCGCGGAGGCGCTGCGCATCGCCGATGCGGCGGGCGTCGATGCCGAGCGGCTGCTGGAAGGTCTGAATGCCGGCTCGGGCCGCTCCGGCGTCACGCTCGTCAACGTGCCCAATTGGATTCTCAACGGCGCCTTCGATTCCGGCTTCACCATGCAGCTGATGCGCAAGGACGTCAGGCTCGCGGCGCAGCTCATCGGTGAGCTCGGACTGTCGCTGCCGATGGCCGCCGACACCGCGCGCATCTGGGCGGACAGCGCCGCCAGCATTGCCGACACTGATGATTTCAACCGCATCGTCGAGCTGCGGCTCGGTTCGATGGCGAAGCCGTGAGCCTGCCGCCATGACCCATTTCATCGATCCCCGCCTGCGCGCCGCGACGCTACCGTTCTGGCCTGACTTGGAGGCCGTTGGCTCCCATGTCGGCGGTGACCTCATCGTCGGCGATGGCGCGACGGTCTCGGTGAATGATCCCGCCACCGGCAGATTGCTGTTCACCTATGCCGATGCCGGGGCCGATGTGGCGGCCAAGGCGGCGGCAGCTGCTGTGGCGGGGCAGGCGGAGTGGGCGAATCTGACCGCCGCGGGCCGCGGCCGCGTGATGCAGGCGGTGGCACGGGCGATCCTCGCAGCGGCCGAGCCGCTGGCGCATCTGGAATCACTGTCCGCCGGCAAGCCGATCCGCGACACCAGGGGCGAAGTCGCCAAGGTCGCGGAGATGTTCGAGTACTATGCCGGCTGGGCCGACAAATTCCACGGCGACGTCATCCCGGTGCCTTCGAGCCATCTCAACTACACGCGTCGCGAGCCGATGGGCGTGGTGCTGCAGATCACGCCGTGGAACGCGCCAGTCTTCACCGCGGGCTGGCAAATCGCGCCCGCCATCAGCATGGGCAACGCCGTGCTGCTCAAGCCCTCGGAGCTGACGCCGCTGACGTCGCTGGCGCTGGCAAGCATCGCCGAACGCGCGGGCCTGCCGAAGGGCGTCGTCAACGTGCTCGCGGGTTTCGGCCACACCACGGGGCAGGCGGCGCTGGCGCAGCCTGCGGTCAAAAAGGTCGTGTTTGTCGGTTCGGTGCCGACCGGGCGGCTGATCGGCGAGGCTGCGGCGCGCAGGCTGTTGCCGTCGGTGCTCGAGCTCGGCGGCAAGTCCGCCAACATCGTGTTCGCCGATGCCGATCTCGAACGCGCCGCCGTCGGCGCGCAGGCCGCGATCTTCGGCGGCGCCGGACAGAGCTGCGTCGCCGGCTCCAGGCTGCTGGTGCAGGGCGCGGTCTATGACCGCTTCGTCGATCTGGTCGCGAAAGGCGCGGCGAAGATCAGATGCGGCGATCCGCTGTCGGCGGACACCGAGATCGGTCCGATCAACAACGCCAAGCAATATGATCACGTGCTGTCGATGATCCGTGAAGGCGCGGCCGAGGGGGCCGAGGTCGTCGCTGGCGCAACTGGCGTGGCGCAGGACGGCGGATATTTCGTCAAGCCGACCGTGCTCAAGAACGTCACCAACGCCATGGGCATCGCGCGCAAGGAGGTGTTCGGTCCGGTCGTCGCCGCGATCCGCTTCGACACCGAGGCGGAGGCGATCGCGATCGCCAATGATAGCGAGTTCGGCCTCGCGGGCGCGGTGTGGACCAGGGATGTCGCGCGCGCGCATCGCGTCGCAGCACAGGTCAAGGCCGGGACGTTCTGGATCAACGCCTACAAGACCATCAACGTCGCCTCGCCGTTCGGCGGCTACAACAACAGCGGCCATGGCCGCTCCTCCGGCGTCGAGGCGCTCTACGAATACACGCAGGTGAAGAGCGTGTGGGTCGAGACCGCGGCCGAGCCGGCCGTGGCGTTCGGCTACGCGCCGGGCTTGCGCGATTGAGCCGGCATGGCATGATCGGTGCAAGAGCTGCGCGCCACGGAACGATCACTTAGTTCCGAAATAAGGAACGGAAACATGCCGCGCTTCGTCAACGTTGCCATTGGTCAGCTCGGCCCGATTGCCAAGAACGAAACACGCACCGCGGTGGTTGCGCGACTGATGGCGTTGATGCGGCAGGCGCACGCCAATGGCTGCGACCTGATCGTCTATCCCGAGCTGGCGCTGACGACGTTCTTCCCGCGCTGGTACATGGCCGATCAGGCCGAGATCGACCTCTATTTCGAGCGCGAGATGCCGGGGCCGGAGACGCAGGCCTTGTTCGCGCTCGCAAAGGATCTGCGCATCGGCTTCTGCCTGGGTTACGCCGAGCTGACGGTCGAAGACGACATCGTGCACCGCTACAACACGGCCATTCTCGTCGACAAGACCGGCGCGATCGTCTCGAAATACCGCAAGGTGCATCTGCCGGGACATGCCGAGCACGAGCCGTGGCGCAAGTTCCAACATCTGGAAAAGCGGTATTTCGAGCCGGGCAAAAGTTTCGGCGTCGCCAGCGCCTTTGGCGGCGTCATCGGCA
The DNA here is from genome assembly GCF_032489615.1 of Bradyrhizobium sp. SZCCHNR1051. NCBI lineage: Bacteria > Pseudomonadati > Pseudomonadota > Alphaproteobacteria > Hyphomicrobiales > Nitrobacteraceae > Bradyrhizobium > Bradyrhizobium sp. SZCCHNR1051. Next base: position 146,948 of record NZ_JAUEYJ010000024.1, read on the forward strand.
TGGCGATCTGCAACGACCGCCGCTGGCCCGAGACCTATCGCGTGATGGGGCTGCAGGGCGTCGAGATGGTGCTGATCGGCTACAACACGCCGGTGCACAATCCGCCCGCACCGGAGCATGACGACCTTTCGCTGTTCCACAACCGCCTGGTGATGCAGTCCGGTGCCTATCAGAACAGCACCTGGGTGATCGGCGTCGCCAAGGGCGGCATCGAGGAGGGCATCGACCACATCGCCGGCAGCTGCATCATCGCACCCTCGGGCGAGATCGTGGCGGCCTGCGCCACCAAGGGCGACGAGATCGCGCTGGCGCGCTGTGACCTCGATTTGTGCAGATCCTATAAGCAGACGATCTTCAATTTCGACGTCCACCGCCAGCCGCAAGCCTATGGCATGATCGTCGAACGCAAGGGCGAGCGGCTGATGGCGGATGGCTCGCCGGTGCGCAAGCCGTGATGCGGCCAGCTGGCACACTGCGTAGGGTGGGCAAAGGCGCAGCCGTGCTGTTTCCAAATGTGAGACCGCAATGGCGCCGTGTGCACCGTCTTGCGGCGGAGTGTGCGGCGCGATGGTGGGCACGGCGCCACGGTGACCTCGGACGTGGAGGGATTATCGCATCGCCTTTGCCCACCCTACGGCACCTGCGCCCTTGCGCCTCATGCCTCATTTGCGTTCAAATGAATCCCCTTCGCGCGCATGGCATGGGCCTTGCTTACAATTTCGGCAATTGAACTCAGGCAAGTTGCATCAGGAGAGAACATGGATCGCAGAACGGTATTGAAGGGATTGGCGGGCGCGAGTGGCTTGGCGCTGACGGGGTTTGCGGCGCCGGCGATCGCACAAGGCGCTGCCGCGCGCACCTTGCGTTTTGTGCCGCAGGCCAATCTCGCCAATTTCGATCCGATCTGGGGCACGCAATATGTCGTGCGCAACGCGGCCGCGATGGTGTGGGATACGCTGTACGGCATCGACGACCAGTTCGTGCCGCAGCGCCAGATGGTGGAATCCGAGCAGGTGTCCGACGACGGCCTGACCTGGACCTTCAAGCTGCGTCCCGGCCTGAAATTCCACGACGGCGAGCCGGTGCTCGCCAAGGACGTCGTCGCCAGCCTCACGCGCTGGTCGGCGCGCGATCCGATGGGGCTGATGCTGAAGGCGCTGCAGAACGAGCTCACGGCCGTCGACGACAAGACCTTCAAATGGGTGTTGAAGCAGCCCTATCCGAAGATGCTGTTCGCGCTCGGCAAGGGCAATGCGCCCTGCGCCTTCATCATGCCCGAGCGCATTGCGCAGACCGACCCGTTCAAGCAGATGTCGGAATATGTCGGTTCTGGCCCGTTCAAGTTCGTCAAGGGCGAGTGGGTGCCGGGCGCCAAGGCCGTGTTCGAGAAGTTCACCGACTACGTGCCGCGCCAGGAGAAGCCGGTGTGGCTCGCCGGCGGCAAGCAGGTGCTGGTCGATCGCGTCGAATGGGTGATCATGCCGGATCCCGCGACCGCGGCCGCCGCGTTGCAGAACGGCGAGGTCGACTGGTGGGAGAACCCGATCACCGATCTCGTGCCGGTGCTGAAGGGCAACAAGAACATCGGCGTCGACATCGGCGATCCCTTGGGCAATGTCGGCTCGTTCCGCATGAACCACCTGCATGCGCCGTTCAACAACGTGAAGGCGCGCCAGGCGATCCTGATGGCGATGAGCCAGGAAGATTATATGCGCGCTCTGGTCGGCGACGACAACGCGCTGTGGAAGCCGCTGCCCGGCTTCTTCACGCCGGACACGCCGCTCTATACCGAGGCGGGCGGCGACATCCTCAAAGGCAAACGCGATTTCGCGGCGGCCAAGAAGCTGCTCGAGGAGGCCGGCTATAAGGGTGAGCCGATCACCTGCGTCGTCGCGCAGGACCAGCCGATCACCAAGGCGTTCGGCGACGTTACCGCCGATCTCCTGAAGAAGCTCGGCATGACCGTCGACTTCGTCGCCACCGATTGGGGCACCGTCGGCGCCCGCCGCGCGCAGAAGACGCCGCCTTCGCAAGGCGGCTGGCACATGTTCCACACCTGGCACGCAGGCGCCGACTGCATCAACCCGGCCGCCTACACCGCGCTGCGCGCCAATGGCGACAAGGCCTGGTTCGGCTGGCCGACCAGCGAGCCCGTGGAAAAGGAGATCACCAACTGGTTCGCCGCCAAGTCGCTCGACGAGGAGAAGGCGGTTGCCGCGCGCATCAACAAGGCCGCGCTCGACGACGTCGTGTTCGCGCCGACCGGCTTCTTCCTCGGCTACACCGCGTGGCGCAAGAACGTCTCCGGCGTGACCAAGGGGCCGATCCCGCTGTTCTGGGGCGTGTCGAAGACGGCGTAAAGCGAAAGACGTCTCATGCTCGCTTATGCGCTCCGACGAGTCCTGTCGACGCTGCCGGTGATGGCGATCGTCGCGCTGTTCGTCTTCAGCCTGCTGTACATCGCGCCGGGCGATCCGGCCGTTGTCATCGCAGGCGACCAGGCGAGTCCGGCCGACGTCGAGCGCATCCGCGCCAATCTCGGACTGGACCAGCCATTTCTGGTCCAGTTCGGCAGCTGGGTATGGCGTCTGCTGCACTTCGATCTGGGCACCTCGATCTTCACCAACCTGCCGGTGTCGGCCCTGATCGCCCAGCGGATCGAGCCGACCTTGTCACTGATGATGGTGACTTTGGTCCTCACCATCATCGTCGCGGTGCCGCTCGGCGTCATCGCTGCGTGGAAGGCAGGGACCTGGATCGACCGCATCATCATGGCCTTTGCCGTGTTCGGCTTCTCGGTGCCGGTGTTCGTGGTCGGCTACATCCTGGCCTACGTGTTCGCGCTGAAGTTCGACTGGCTTCCGGTGCAGGGCTACACGCCGCTGGCCCAAGGCGTCTGGCCGTGGCTGCAGAACCTGATCCTGCCCGCGATCGCGCTCGGCTGCGTCTACATCGCGTTGATCGCGCGCATCACCCGCGCCGCCATGCTCGAGGTGCTGCAGCAGGACTATATCCGCACCGCCCGCGCCAAGGGGCTGGGGCAGGGCGGCATCCTGTTCATTCATGCGCTGAAGAATGCCGCGGTGCCGATCGTCACCGTGGTCGGCATCGGCATCGCGCTTCTGATCGGCGGCGCCGTCGTCACCGAGAGCGTGTTCGCGATCCCTGGTCTCGGCCGGCTCACCATCGATGCCATCCTGCGCCGTGACTATCCGGTGATCCAGGGCATCGTGCTGCTGTTCAGCTTCGTCTACGTGCTCGTCAATCTCCTGATCGACATCACCTACACCCTGGTCGACCCGAGGATCCGCTATTGACCGCCACGACATCCACATCGCCGCCGCCGGGCCTCGTCCTCGCGCCTGTTCTGCCCGACCTGATGGTTGCGCCGAAGATCCGGCGCGGCGCCATCGGCTTCCTGCGCAACCATCCGACGGTGGCGATCGGCGGCGCACTGCTGCTTCTGCTCGTCATCATCGGCGTGTTCGCGCCATTCCTCTTCACCGTCGATCCCACCGCGATCGCGCCGGCCAAGCGCACGCGGCTGCCGTCGGCGGATTTCTGGTTCGGCACCGATGCGCTCGGCCGCGACATCTATTCCCGCGTGCTCTATGGCACCCGTGTCTCGCTCACGGTTGGCCTCGCGGTGGCGCTTGGCGCCTCCTTGATCGGGCTGACCATCGGCCTCGTCGCCGGCTTCGTGCGCTGGGCCGACGGCGTGCTGATGCGCTGCATGGACGGGCTGATGTCGATCCCGCCGATCTTGCTGGCGGTGGCGCTGATGGCGCTGACGCGCGGCAGCGTCGGCAACGTCATCCTCGCCATCACCATCGCCGAGATCCCGCGCGTGGCGCGGCTGGTGCGCGGCGTCGTGCTGTCGTTGCGAGAGCAGCCCTATGTCGATGGCGCCGTCGCCTCGGGCACGCGCACGCCGATGGTCATCCTGCGCCACATCCTGCCGAACACGACCGCGCCGATGCTGGTGCAGGCGACGTATATCTGCGCCAGCGCCATGATCACCGAGGCCATCCTCTCCTTCATCGGCGCCGGCACGCCGCCGACCATCCCGTCCTGGGGCAACATCATGGCCGAAGGCCGCGCGCTGTGGCAGGTCAAGCCCTACATCGTGTTCTTCCCGGCGGCGTTCCTGTCGGTGACGGTGCTCGCGGTAAATCTCGTCGGCGACGGCCTGCGCGACGCGCTCGACCCGCGCATGGCGAAGAGTCCATGAGCAGCGCAGTCAGAGATCGCCGGGAGCTCAAATGATGCCATTGCTCGAGGTCGAGAACCTGCAGGTTCATTTCCGCACCCCCACCGGCATCAACCGCGCCGTCGACGGCGTGTCGTTCCACGTCAATCCCGGCGAGACGCTCGCCATCGTCGGTGAATCCGGCTGCGGCAAGTCGGTCACGTCGATGTCGATGATGCGCCTGATCCCGGAGCCGCCCGGCAAGATCGCCGGCTCCATCCGCCTCGAGGGCCGGGAGATCCTGACGCTCTCCGACCGCGAAATGCGCAGCCTTCGCGGCAACGACATCTCGATGATCTTCCAGGAGCCGATGACCAGCCTCAACCCCGTGCTCACCGTCGGCCGCCAGATCGGCGAGACCTTGCGGCTGCATCAGGGGCTCGACCAGGCGCAGGCGGAAGCGCGCGCGGTGGAGATGCTGACCCTGGTCGGCATCCCTGAGCCGGCACGGCGCGTGCGCGAATATCCGCACCAGCTGTCGGGCGGCATGCGCCAGCGTGTGATGATCGCGATGGCGCTGGCCTGCAATCCAAAGCTCCTGATCGCGGACGAGCCGACCACCGCGCTCGACGTCACCATCCAGGCGCAGATCCTCAAGCTGATGCTGGAACTGAAGCAGCGCGTCGGCGCCGCGATCATCCTGATCACCCATGATCTCGGCGTCGTCGCCGAGGTCGCCGAGCGGGTGATGGTGATGTATGCCGGCCGCAAGGTCGAAGAAGCGCCGGTGAGGGAGCTGTTCCGCAGCCCCCGCCATCCCTACACGCAGGGCCTGCTCGGCGCGCTGCCCAAGCTCGGCTCGTCGCTATCGGGCGAGATCAAGCGGCTCGCGGAGATTCCCGGCCAGGTGCCGGACCTCAAGCAGCGCATCGAGGGCTGCGTGTTCGCCGGCCGCTGCGCGCTCGCCACCGATGTGTGCCGGCAATATGCGCCGGGGCTGGAGCAGAAGGCGCCGCACCACATCGCTGCCTGTCACTTCGCCGCCAAGGAGCAGGCCGCCGCATGAGCGCTCCGTTGCTGCAGGTCAACGACCTCAAGAAGCATTTTCCGATCCGCAGCGGCCTGTTCGGCCGAGCCAAGAGCCGGGTGCACGCCGTCGACGGCGTGTCGTTCGAGATCGCGCGCGGCGAGACCCTGTCGCTGGTCGGCGAATCCGGCTGCGGCAAGTCGACCGTCGGCCGCGCCATCCTGCGGCTGTTCGACATCACGGCCGGACAGATCGTGCTCGACGGCCTGCGCATCGACGATCTCGGCCCGCACCGCCTGCGCGAGATGCGCCGCCGCGTGCAGGTCGTGTTCCAGGATCCGTTCTCCAGCCTCAATCCGCGGATGCGCATCCGCGACATCCTCGCCGAGCCGATCAACAATTTCGGCCTCGCCAAGACTGCGGCCGAGCGCGATGCGCGCATTGCCGAGCTGATGGAGATCGTCCGGCTGCCGCGCGACGCCGTGAACCGCCGCCCGCACGAATTCTCCGGCGGCCAGCGCCAGCGCATCGGCATTGCACGCGCGCTCGCCGCCAAGCCCGACCTGATCGTTTGTGACGAGGCGGTGTCGGCGCTCGACGTCTCCGTCAAGGCGCAGATCGTCAACCTGCTGCAGGATTTGCAGCGCGAGTTCGGCCTCGCGCTCCTCTTCATCAGCCACGACCTCGCCATCGTCGAGCACATGACGCACCGCGTCGCCGTGATGTATCTCGGCCGCATCGTCGAGCTCGCCCCGCGCCGCCAGATCTTCGCGTCCCCCGGCCATCCCTACACCAGGGCGCTTCTCTCAGCCGTCCCAATTCCCGAGCCCGGCGCCGAGCGCACCCCGATCATTCTCAAGGGCGATGTTCCCAGCCCCGTCAACCCGCCCAAGGGCTGCCGCTTCAACACCCGCTGCCCGCTCGCATTCGACCGCTGCCGAGTGGAGGCGCCCGAGCTGCGTCTGAAGGGCGAGGACCAGTGGGTGGCGTGCCATCTGGAGAATGTGTAGTTGTAGTCGTGTAGGCGCTACGCGGCGAAAGCCGCGCAGCGACGTGCCCACCGCCCGGTGCGAATGACAGCTTGATGCACGGGACCGTCGCGCCAATCGTCGTTGCAAGCGCAGCGAAGCAATCCAGAATCGTCCCGCGGCGGCAGTCTGGATTGCTTCATTGCGCGCGCCATGACGGGGGAGAGATGGTGCGCTTCTCGCGCGGATCTGGCGGATCTGTCTGGGTGCGGCGCGTAGCCCGCATGAGCGATAGCCGGCGCGCGGGACGCGCGTCGGCGCCAGCGACATGCGGGGTCTCACGTGCCGTGTCGGTGAACCCGGATGTCGCTGCGCTCATCCGGGCTACGTGACGACTGATCCGCGTCTCCGCTCTCCCGCCAACCTCCGTTGTCGTCCCGAGCAAGCCACGACGGCGCGAAGCGGCGGCGGGGCGCCGACCCGGGACCTATCCTCCGTAAAGGCCGTTGGGCTGCGGACGTCGGGCCATCTCATGTCACCAATCCCCCGTGGTTATGGGTCCCTGCGTACGCCGGGAAGACAGCGGAGTTTTGGGAGGCTGCGAGACTCTGCGGCGAGCGGCCGCGATGCGCGTGGGGGACCCTGGGACCCATCGGCCGCACCGGCCTCGTCAATCGACGGCACGCGGCCCCGTCTCCAGCGGTGGAAGGCGGCATCGCTGCGCCGCGTGCCGGCGCTGCACCCCATGTTTGAGGAACGGTACCACAGCCGTGCCCGGTTCCGACCAGCCGTCGGCTCACCGGGGTACGGCCTCGGCCGCTTTAGGCTGCAAGCGATCGACTGAATTTCGTCCAATAGAACGTCGCAAAGCGCGATCTGCGACAACAGGGTGGCCTCTGTCGATTGGAGCGACGTCGGCCGATCGAGGCGCAGCTTTGCTGCGCGGAGTCTACTTAGCGATTTCAATACAGCCTGATTGGACAGGTCGCCGCTTCGAATATCGGTCATTTTTTTCTGCACCACGACTACACCAGACCCGTCGCATCAGGACCGATTTGGTTCAAAGCAATCGGTATGCCACGAAGGGGGCCGGGAGCGGACAACTCGACCTTGCGGATCCCTTCGGCGTCTGCAAAGCAGCGCCCAGGGACATCAATTGGCGGTTTGCAGTCGGTTCCGAATTTAGAACCTGGCACGTTGAGTTGACGATTTGCGTGCCTGATTGGCAACTTATCGCTTTTGGTCGAGCGATTGGCGACCTGCTGATAACGTATTGCAGTCGTGCCAGACTGGAAGATGATCGCTGTGCCCGGCGAGGGGATGACCTGGTGCACTGCCACTGAACTGGTAATCCCTACAAGATAAGTAATAGAATGCAACGTGACCGTCTTGATAAGCATGATAAGGACTCACTTCATATCGCCTCATATCGACAGGCGTGTGGACGTTGCCAGGCTCGCGTTGTGACAAGGTCATAAGTTCATCGCTTCGGTGACCTGCTTTGCAATATCGAGTATCTCAAGCGCCCAGCGTCGACGGTTGGGCGGCGCTTGTCTTGATCACCTGATCCCCATTCCCTCAAAGCCGTCGAGCAGCACGCGAACGACGCCCGCTCAAGCTTGAGAGCCAATCATGAGGACTGTGTCCCATAGGAAACGTGAGACACTGGCGGTGTGTCAGTGGGCAGGATGATCACCGCCTCGTCCAGCACGGACCTCATGAGTTCCACGTCGTCGGGCTGAAATACTGGTCCCGTGCCGCCACGTTCGTCTCCTCTCTTGCGGCCGCAGAGAAGACCTGCGGCCTGTTCATCTCAACGAGATTGAAGCGCGTCGCGCAGCGATTTTGAAGTCATTCTCAAGTCCAGTCTCTGCAAACTTTGCTCAGAATTAGCTGCATCACTAGCCAATTACCCTTTCGAATTAACATGTGAGAAACGGGAACCTGATGGAACTGCGGCGCCTGCCGCCTGACGAAAGTGTTTCGGAGGTTGACTTGGATCAGCCCCGAAGACGTACGCTCCAATATTTTGGCAAAAGCCATATAAGAGTGGGGACCGATCCTCCGATGAACCTCGACCGATCCGTGAGCCTGCTGAGCCGCGCTCCCGTCATTCGTACAGACGATCCGGAGGCGATGGAGCACGCGTTGCGTACGGTCTACGGGGCAACTGGATTCGCAGTCTCCAACGCAGATGGCTTCCAGGGGGTGGGCAACTACCTTCAGCTTGCGAGCATCGGCCTCGGCTTTTGTGCATATGGCGGCGCAAGGTCAGTCGTCGAGTTCCCGGAGAGCGACTTCGCGCGCCTGCAAATTGGCCTTAAAGGCAGCGCTGTGACCATTCTGAATGGCACGGCGATCGCGGTAACCGAGCGGCAGTCCTGCATAGTTGCGCCGGGCGAGCCCAACAAGATTGTGTTCGAGCCAGGTTATGAGCAGCTCATTCTTCGAATAAGCGCGAGGGCGTTGGAGCAGACATTGACGACGCTGCTCGGTGCAAAGCCAGCCGGTGTCCTCAAGTTTGATCCCATAGCGGCTGCGGTGCAGCCGAACGCTCTGGTCTTGCGCGATCTGGCGATGTTCCTCGCTCATCAGTTGGATGCGGCGGCGACAGAGCTGCCACGCACGGTGCTCGTCGAACTGGAGCAGGCTCTCATCGTTTCCTTCCTGTCGGCTCACCGCCACAATTTCAGCGAGCTGTTGGAG
>NZ_JAUEYJ010000025.1:0-152042 GCF_032489615.1 Bradyrhizobium sp. SZCCHNR1051
CATAAACTCCCAGCCGCCTATCAGCAGACTCGGTTTAACCGAGGACAACCTCCTGAGGCTCCACAGCTAGCCACCGTTTGTAGGGTGGGCAAAGGCGCTGACGCGCTGTCTCGGCAAACGAGATAGCAATGGCGCCGTGCCCACCGTCTGGCCGCTCATGATGCCGCTCAATGGTGGGCACGCTGCCGCCCTTCGGGCGGCCGCTTTGCCCACCCTACGGGTGCCTCCACGACTCCTACTCCAACCGCTCCACCTTCCGCAGCGTCGGAAACAGCTTCATCCACAGAAGCGCGACCGCGATGGTGCCGACGCCGCCGAGGATGGCGGCGGGCATGGCGCCGAGCAGCGCGGCGGTGATGCCGCTCTCGAACTGGCCGAGCTGGTTGGAGGCGTTGATGAACAGGAAGTTCACCGCGCCGACGCGGCCGCGCATCTCGTTGGGCGTCGCGAGCTGCACCAACGAGAAGCGGATCACGACGCTGATGGTGTCGGCGGCACCGAGAATGGCGAGCGCAGCGACCGAGATCCACATCACATGCGAGACGGCGAACACGACCGTCGCCGCGCCGAACACGATCACCGCCTGGAACATGCGCAGGCCGACGCGCCGCCGGATGGTGTAGCGCGCCAGCACCGCCGTCATCGCCAGCGCGCCGACCGCGGGCGCTGCGCGCAGCACGCCGAGCCCGAACGGCCCGGCCTGAAGGACGTCGCGCGCATAGATCGGCAGCAAGGCCGTGACGCCGCCGAGCAGCACCGCGAACAGATCGAGCGAGATGGTGCCGAGAATCGCAGGATGGGCGCGGATGAAGCGGACGCCAGCGAACAGGTCGGCCTTGCTGCCGTCGATCCGCTCGAGCGGAACGTCCTCCGGTACCTGCATCAGGCCGGTCAGCCCCATGCCGGCAATCCAGAACAGCATCATGATGCCATAGGGTAGACCCGGCGCGACCGCATAGGCGAAGCCGCCGATGGCGGGACCGGCGATGGTCGCGAGTTGCGCGGCCCCGCTCGACAGCGCGCTCGCCCGCTGCAGCGTGCCTGCCGGGGCGATCAGCGGCAGCAGCGCCGCGGTCGCGGGGCTCTCGAACGCCCCGGCAATGCCGAGCACGAAGATCGCAGCAAACAGTTCGAATTCGCCGAGCTGACCGGCGTAGGCGCCCCAGCACAGATAGAGCGCCGTCAGCGCCTCGACGAGCTGACAGAGCTGCACGACGCGCTTGCGCTGGAATCGGTCGGCGGCGCTGCCGGCGACGAACACCAGCAGTGCCGTCGGCAGGAACTGGATCAGCCCGACCATGCCGAGATCGAAGGCGCGCCCGGTGAGATCGTAGATCTGCCAGCCGATCGCCACTGCGGCGATCTGGCTCGCAAAGCGCGACAGGCTGCGGGACGACAGGAAGAACAGGAACGCGCTTTGCTTCAAGAGATCGCGCGCGCCGATCGGGACGGTGGACGACATGATGGCGCCTGCGTGACGCAGCCCCCACTCCTTGTCAATCGCGGGCCCCGCATGGCCGCACGGCATTGCGCGCGGCTGTTCCCTGCGCTCATAATGAAACGGGGTTCGGGGGATCTGATGCTGCAGCTGCAATCGGGGTTCGGGATCGTCGCGCTGCTCGCGATCGCATGGGCGCTCGGCGAGAACCGGCGCGCGGTGTCGCTGAAGCAGGCCGCGCTTGGCCTCGTGGTCACGATCCTGACCGCGCTCGTCCTGCTCAAGGTCCCCGCGGTTGCCCGCGCCTTCGGCGCCATCAACGAGGTCGTCGGCGCCATCTCGTCGGCCTCGCGGGCCGGCACCTCCTTCGTCTTCGGCTATGTCGGCGGCGGCGCCCTGCCCTTCGACCTCAAGGCGCCCGGCGCCGATTTCGTGCTCGCCTTCCAGGCGTTGCCGATCGTGCTGGTCATGAGCGTGCTGACCACGCTGCTGTTCTACTGGCGGGTGCTGCCGCCCTTGGTGCGCGGCATGGCCTGGCTCTTGGAGCGCACGCTCGGCGTCGGCGGCGCCGTCGGCCTGTCGACCGCCGCGAATGTCTTCCTCGGCATGGTGGAAGCGCCGCTGTTCATCCGGCCGTATCTGGCGCAGATGACACGCAGCGAATTGTTTCTCGTCATGACCGGCGGCATGGCCGGAATCGCCGGCACCGTGCTGGTGCTCTACGCCACGCTGCTTGCGCCGCTGATCCCCGATGCCGCCGCGCATTTCGTCATCGCCTCGGTGCTCGGCGCGCCGGCGTCGATCCTGATCAGCCTGATCATGGTGCCGGAGACGTCGAAGCAACTCACCGGCGGCGCGCTCGGCGAGGAGACGCAGGCCACCTCGACGATGGACGCGATCGTCAAGGGCACCAGCGCCGGGCTCGAACTGCTGATGAACATCGTCGCGCTGCTGCTGGTGCTGGTCGCGCTGGTGCATCTCGCCAACGCGATCCTGTCGCTGTTGCCCGCCATCGGCGGCGCCGACATCTCGCTGCAGCGGCTGCTCGGCCTCGTCATGGCGCCGGTGTGCTGGCTGATGGGCCTGCCGTGGTCGGAGGCCGTCACGGCCGGCAGCCTGATGGGCACCAAGACGGTCCTCAACGAGCTGATCGCCTATGTCGAGCTGGCGAAGCTCGATGCGACGGCGCTCGATCCGCGCGCGCGGCTGATCATGCTGTACGCGATGTGCGGCTTCGCCAACTTCGCCAGCCTCGGCATCATGATCGGTGGACTCGGTACGATGGCCCCGACACGGCGCGACGAGATCAACGCGCTCGGCCTCAAATCAATCGTCTCCGGCACCCTCACCACCTGCCTGATGGGTGCGATCGTCGGGCTGCTGACGTGAGCTGAGCTCGGTCGTCATCGGCAGCAGTTGCGGCACGATCCTCGCCATCACGAGCTGGGAGCCCTCCGCCGTGAGATGCGCATGATCGAACGACAGCGGGACGTCGCCGACCGTGAGCGGACAGCGGCCGTTCTCGCAGACCGCCGACAGGATCGAGATGTAGGACAGGCCTTCGCTCGTCGACAGCGCCGCCTGCATCGCCTGATCCAGCGCAAAGATATCGGACCGGACGAACGCAACGGGATCCGGCGACATGCCGCGCAAGGTGGCGCGCGCCAGCATCGAGGGCAGCCGCGCCCGGAATTGCACGGAGGGACCGAGCAGCACCACCGCAATGCCGGCCTCGCTGAGACGCGCCAGCGTCAGCCTGAGATCGCGCACCATACCGGCAAAGCGCGGCGGGCGGGCGTTCTCGAGCCAGTCCGCCGACATCACCACGAGATCGGGCCGCGCCGTCACGAAATAGTCGCGCATCTGGCTTGCCAGGGCGCGGCAGGCCGCGATCCCCTGCGTCTCCGCGCTGAAGGTCGGCATGCAGGTCGGCTGGCTCGCCTGCATGACGTTGACGGCCTGCGGATCGATGCTCGCGGCGAGGCCGTGATAGTAGTGGGCCGCAAAGCTGTCGCCCCACAGCAGCACATTGATCTTGCCGCTCACCGGACGGAGACAATCCCCGGGCACGCGCCCGTCCGGCGTCGTGAAGCAGGTGCCGTAGCGATAGACCGGCTTCATGTCGTAGGCGTTGTAGGCGTCCAGCCGCTGCGCCGCGCGGTCGGCGTCCGACACGGCGCTAGCGCGTAGCAGGCCGACGCCGCTGCCGGCCAGCAGCAGCAGGCTCGCCAGCGCCGCAAGACCGAAGGCCGCGCGCGGGGTCGCTGCGAACTGGCGATTGCGGAACGGTTGCTCGATGAAGCGCCAGGACAGCGTGGCGACCGCGACCGTGAGGGCGAACAACGCCGCCCGCTCCCAGCCGTCGAGCGCCAGGCCGGGCTTGGCGAAGCGCGCGAAGGCGAACAGCGGCCAGTGCCACAGATACAGCGAATAGGAGATGCGGCCGACGAACGCCGCTACGCCGAGCGGTGACAGCCGGCTGCGCGGCACATTGGCCACGCCGACGCCGCTCCACAGGAACAGCGCCGCGCCAAGGCATGGCGCGAGCGCGTCGACGCCGGGGAAACCCGGTCCGGGGCGCAGCGCCAGAATCGGCACCGCCATCAGCAGCAGCGACAGCGCGCGGGCGCCGCGCTGGGCGAAACCCGGCCGCGGTGCGGGAAGTCCGGAAATCGCGACCAGGCCGCCGAGCAGGAATTCCCAGGCGCGCGGCGGGCTGAGGAAGAATGCGCTCGCGGACGCGCCGCCTCGCATCAGCAACAGACCGAGCGCGAACGAACCAACAGCCAGCAGCGCCAGCGTGACCGGCAGCGCCAGCCGTCGCCCGCGCGCTATCAGCAACACGGCCCAGACCACGACGGGGAGTACCAGATAGAACTGCTCCTCGACGGCGAGCGACCAGGTGTGCAGCAGCGGCTTCTCGACCGCGGCGTGGTCGAAATAGCCGGACTGCTGCCAGAAGAAGATGTTCGAGGTGAAGGTGACGACGGCGGTCGCGGAACGGAAGAACTCGGCGCGCTCGGAGCCCAGCATGTCCTGCGACGCCGGGATCGCCGCGAACGCCACCATGGCGTAGAGCGCCGGCAGCAGCCGCCGCACCCGCCGCTCGTAGAATTGCGCGAACGAAAAGCGGCCCGCCGCCATCTCCGCGGCAATGATGCCGGTGATCAGGTAGCCGGAGATGACGAAGAAGATGTCGACGCCGACGAAGCCGCCGAAGATCGCCGGCGCCTCGAAATGGAATGCGACAACGGAGAGCACCGCGATGGCGCGCAGCCAGTCGATGTCCTCGCGATGGGCGGCACCTGAAGCCGAACCGGCGCCCGCGTTGGCGATGCGAGGCTGCACCGATGCGCGCGTGCGAGGCGCGCGCGGGATCGTGGGAGCGAACTGGACGACGAAGCGCGGCAACGGGACGGGTACGCCTTTACGCAAGCCCGCGGCGAACACCTCTTACGGATTCGTCGCCGGCCCATCCGTCCCAGTGACGCGAGACCGGATGTCAACACACACGCGCGATGGGACCGCCGTCCATCGCACGCAAATGTTTCCATCCATTTCTGTCGGCTTTACGTCGACAGTTCGACGGTTTTGAAGTCGGCCGGCAGGATCACTTCCAGCAGCTCGACGTCGTCGGAATAGTCGAGGATCATGTGCCGGATCTTCGGCGGCTGGGTCCAGCAACTGCCCTCCTGCATCAGCGTCTCGCCGACGCCTTCGAGGTAGCTCTTCACCCAGCCCTTGAGCACATAGACCATCTGGAAGTCGACCGCATGGGTGTGCAGCTTGGAGACTTCCTGCGGATTGCACGGCGGCAGCATGCGGATGACATGCGCGCGCGCCAGCCCGTGCGTCGCGTCGGCGATGCCGAGGTCGCGGTAAACAGCATAGGCGCGCAGTCCGTCGGCCTTGAAGTCCTCCTCGCGGTGATGGCTGATGGCGACCTTCTGTTTGCGCCGGCGCGGCGCCGGCGCTGGTCGCCCCTTGCTCGCGAGCGCCTTGCGCGTCGAGGGTTTCGCCACCCTTCCCGGCTTGGCCGGCGCCGCGAAGGCGGTCTTCGCCGTCGGCTTTGTTTTTGCGGTTTTTCGCGGCGCGGCTTTCGCGGCGGCGCGTGATGCTGATTTGGCGGTGCGGCTCTTCTTGGCCATGGCGCTCTCCCTGCGTGTCCTCGCACGCGAGGATAGCACAACCTGCCGCTTTGCGGGTCGACCGATCGACGACCTCAACAGGGCCGAGGCAGCGCTTAACCCGGATGAGCGAAACGACATCCGGGGACTCACGCGCGTCCGCGTTGAACCCGGATATCGCTTCGCTCATCCGGGCTACGCGTCAGCCTCAATGCAGCCGGAAGATGCCGTCGACGGCGCGCAGCTCGGCCGGCTTGATCAGCTTGGAATGCGCCACCGTGACCGAGTACAAGGGGCCCTCGATCTTCTCCTGCCAGAACGCCAGGAAGTCCTGCAGCGCGGGGAATTTCGGAAACAGGTCGTAGTTCTGCCAGACATAGGTCTGCAGCAGCGAGCGGTGATCCGGCATCCGATACAGGATCTGCGCCGTCGTCAGCCCGTAACCCAGCACCTGTTTCCGAAAGTCCTCGGAAACCTCAACCTTCGACACCATGCCAACCTCCGTTTCTGGAGCGCATGTCCGTGTGGCCAACCGGGATGGAGCCACCCGGCAAAGATGCGCTCACTGCCAAGAAATGTGACGCATGTCCTCAACCCATCTCAAGCTTAAATGTTTAACGACATGTTGAAAAATGCTGCATTAGCAGCCACTTAGCCCAGGTGCTAATACGGGGTTTCATGGTTCGTTCCGCTCTTGTTAACGCTATCGGAACGCTTTGGCAGAGCCCGCAGTTGACTGCTAATTTTTCTGCTACAAGCCCTTGTCCGGCTGAATGCTCTCCCCTAAATCCAGCCCACGTGCTGGCACTCGCCGGCACCGACTGCCAAAATTCCAGAAACTGACAATCGCCTCAATAGCTTAGGAGGACTGTATGGCTTTCCGTCCGCTTCACGACCGCGTCGTGGTCAAGCGCATCGACGCCGAAGAGAAGACCGCTGGCGGCATCATCATCCCCGACTCGGCCAAGGAGAAGCCCTCGCAGGGCGAAGTGATCGCGGTGGGCCCGGGCGCCCGCGACGAGAGCGGCAAGCTGGTCCCGCTCGACGTCCAGGTCGGTGATCGCGTGCTGTTCGGCAAGTGGTCGGGCACCGAGGTCAAGATCGACGGCCAGGAGCTGCTGATCATGAAGGAGAGCGACATCATGGGCGTGCTCACCGACACCGCGTCGAAGAAGAAGGCCGCCTAAGCCCAACCCGCTCAACGCTCACCCTGAGGAGCGCCTGCGGGCGCCCTGCCCAGGGTGAGACGACCAATTCAACTCAGGGAAACCCAATATGTCAGCAAAAGACGTTAAGTTCGGCGTCGACGCCCGCGATCGCATGCTGCGCGGCGTGGACATCCTCGCCAATGCCGTCAAGGTCACGCTCGGCCCGAAGGGCCGCAACGTCGTCCTCGACAAGTCGTTCGGCGCTCCCCGCATCACCAAGGACGGCGTCACCGTCGCCAAGGAGATCGAGCTCGACGACAAGTTCGAGAACATGGGCGCACAGATGGTGCGCGAAGTCGCCTCCAAGTCCGCTGATGCGGCCGGCGACGGCACCACCACCGCGACCGTGCTGGCCCAGGCCATCGTGCGCGAAGGCGCCAAGGCGGTTGCCGCCGGCATGAACCCGATGGATCTGAAGCGCGGCATCGACCTCGCGGTCGAGGCGGTCGTCGCCGACCTCGTCAAGAACTCCAAGAAGGTCACGTCGAACGACGAGATCGCCCAGGTCGGCACCATCTCCGCCAACGGCGACGCCGAGATCGGCAAGTTCCTGGCCGACGCCATGAAGAAGGTCGGCAACGAGGGTGTCATCACCGTCGAGGAAGCCAAGTCGCTCGAGACCGAGCTCGACGTGGTCGAGGGCATGCAGTTCGACCGCGGCTACATCTCGCCCTACTTCGTCACCAACGCCGACAAGATGCGCGTCGAGATGGATGACGCCTACATCCTGATCAACGAGAAGAAGCTGTCGTCGCTGAACGAGCTGCTGCCGCTGCTCGAGGCCGTGGTGCAGACCGGCAAGCCGCTGGTGATCGTCGCCGAGGACGTCGAGGGCGAGGCGCTGGCCACCCTGGTCGTCAACCGCCTGCGTGGCGGCCTGAAGGTCGCGGCCGTCAAGGCGCCGGGCTTCGGCGATCGCCGCAAGGCCATGCTGCAGGACATCGCGATCCTGACCGGCGGCCAGGCGATCTCGGAAGACCTCGGCATCAAGCTCGAGAACGTCAACCTCTCCATGCTCGGCCGCGCCAAGAAGGTGATGATCGACAAGGAGAACACCACGATCGTCAACGGCGCCGGCAAGAAGGCCGACATCGAGGCGCGCGTGCAGCAGATCAAGGCGCAGATCGAGGAGACCACCTCGGACTACGACCGTGAGAAGCTGCAGGAGCGTCTGGCCAAGCTCGCGGGCGGCGTCGCGGTGATCCGCGTCGGCGGCGCGACCGAGGTCGAGGTCAAGGAGCGCAAGGATCGCGTGGATGACGCGATGCATGCGACCCGCGCGGCTGTCGAGGAAGGCATCCTGCCGGGCGGCGGCGTCGCCCTGCTGCGGGCTTCCGAGCAGCTCAAGGGCCTGCGCACCAAGAACGACGACCAGAAGACCGGCATCGAGATCGTCCGCAAGGCGCTCTCCGCCCCGGCCCGCCAGATCGCGATCAACGCGGGCGAGGACGGCTCGGTCATCGTCGGCAAGATCCTGGAGAAGGACCAGTACGCCTATGGCTTCGACAGCCAGACCGGCGAGTACGGCAACCTGGTCTCCAAGGGCATCATCGACCCGACCAAGGTGGTTCGCGCCGCGATCCAGAACGCCGCCTCCGTGGCTGCGCTGCTGATCACGACCGAAGCCATGGTCGCCGAGCTGCCGAAGAAGAACGCCGGCGGCCCCGCAATGCCTCCGGGCGGCGGCATGGGCGGCATGGACTTCTAAGGTCCAGCCTCCTCAAGAGATACGAAGGGCGCGGCGAAAGCCGCGCCCTTTTTGTTTCGCCGGGGCCCGAATGTCGCCGGGGCTCATGCGGGCTTCGTCGCTAAACTCCTGTCCGCCGTCATTCCGGGGCGTTCAAGCGCAAGATGGCGAAGCCATTTTGGAGCAGCGCGAATGAGCCCGGAATCCATAGCCCGAGCGGTGGTTGGTCGAAGACAGACGCCACAAGCACCTCGCACCACGCGACGGCCTGTGGCTATGGATTCCGGGCTCGCGCTACGCGCCCCCCGGAGTGACGAACGCAGAGCGCGCGCCTTGTGCGACGCGCCCCCTCACCTGCACCGCCGATACATCACGTCCGTCCGCAGCACGTATTTGCGCCCCTTCGTCACGGGATCGCCGCGATGCATGATCGGGTGATGAAACAGCAGCGCCATGCCTTTCTTCGGAATGATCCGGAACGGACCATCCGGCATCAGGCCGGTGTCATCGCAGAACGACGTCGTGCCACCTTCGAAATCATCGTTCAGATAGATCATGAAGGTGAACTGGCTCCGCTCGCCATCGTCACGCTCGAAATGGCCGTCGCGATGCCATTCGAACTTCTGTCCGACATCATAGCGATACAGCCGCAGCCGCTCGTTCAGCCCGACCGGCTGCCAGCGATGCTGGAACGACGGTGCGAGATGGCCGGCGAGCCGCTGATAGAGCCCTTGCGCGCGCTCGGTATCGTCGACGATGACGCGATCGTTGTTGCGATAGTCCTTGGCGCTGCGCGGCGCGAACAACGTCGCCTCCTCGAAGCCCATCTGCTCGCCCAAGCGGATGTAGTCCTCGCACTCGGCTGTGGAGAAGAAGTTCGCAATCGTCTCGATATTGTCGGCGTGCCAGGTCAGCTCGGTCATGATCGTGTCTCCGTCATCGTTGCGCAATCGCGTAGCCCGGATGAGCAAAGGCCGGCGCCTTGCGGGCGCAGGCCGGAGCGACATCCGGGGTCTCACGAACTGCACGTGCGGACTCGCATGTCGCTTGCGCTCATGCGAGCTACGAGGGCGCGCTCAATCCTTGAACGGATCGAACTCGCCCTCGCCCGCCATCACCACGGCGAACGGCCGCAGCGTATGCACCACCCTCACCGAGCCGGCGTGCTCGGCCAGCACCTCGGGCAAACGGCGATAGGCCATCGGGCTCTCGTCGAGATCGGCGCCGATCAGGGTGACGCCGCGGCCCTGCAGCCAGGCGTCCATCTCGTCGCGCGTGAAGCGCCGCTTGGCCTCCCTGCGCCCGAACAGCCGCCCGGCGCCGTGCACCGTGGAGTACAGCGAGGCCTTGGCCTCCTCCGACTCCACGCCCTCGATGATGACCGCGTCGTCGCCCATCGAGCCGCCGACAAAGCCGCGCTGACCCGGAAAGGCCGGCGTCGCGCCCTTGCGCACCACCCACAGGTCACGCCCGTCATGGGTCTCACGCCAGGCATAGTTGTGGTGGTTGTGCACGCTGTCGGTGACCGCGCCGCCGATGATCCGGCGCACGCGCTCGGTCACCCACTCGCGTCCCGCATAGGCGTAGCGCCCGGCGAGCTGCATCGCGGCGATGTAGCGCTGCCCAACCTCCGAGTCCTCGTCGACCACGGCGGGCGGCACGTTCATGCCGTCCTTGCCGCCGGCGGCCTTGAGGTAGCGCGTCGCCGAAGTATGGCCGAGACCACGGCTGCCGAAATGCACGCCGATCCAGACAAAGCCGGCCTCGTCGCGCATCAGGTCGACATAGTGGTTGCCCGACCCGACCGTGCCGAGCTGTCCAACGGCCTTCTGCCGGTACTCGCCCATGTCGGAGCAGCGCCACGCTTCGGTATCGTCGAACAGTTCATGGTCGACACGCTCTGCGTTCTTGCGGCCGACGCCGAACGAGATCACCCTGGCGACATCCTTGATGATGGTGCCGACCTTGTCCTCGATCGCGCTGAACTGCGTGTCGAGCCGGACCGCCATGTTGCCGCAGCCGATGTCGAAGCCGACGCCGGAGATGCTGATCTGCTTCTCATAGGCGATCACGCCGCCGACCGGCTGGGCATAGCCGAGATGGCCGTCGGCACAGATCACGCCGGCCACGGCATTGCCGACCGCCATGCAGCTCCTCATCTGCGCGATGGTCGCATCCTCGTGACGGCCAAACACTTTCAGCGGGCTGTTCTGATACTGCGCGGCCTGTGGCCGGCTCGCGACCGTGTCGCCCAGCGCCGTGGCCTCGCGCGCCAGCTGCTCCTGGCGCGCGGCGTCGCGGAACGTGCACCACAGCGGCATCGACCGCTGCCCGGGCCGCTCGACCCGCGCATCCGGATCAAGCCCGGCCTCGATCGCCAATTGTCTCGCGCGCTCCTGATAGGGATCGGCTCGCATGTGATCCTCCTCACTCGTTCATGCATGACCCTGCCGCGCCGGCGTGGCGCTGCAATGATCGGGGCTTGCACGGCGTGACGCCGCGCAAGTCCGGTGGTGCAAACAGAGAGACGGATCTGATCGGAGTGTCCCGGATGGGACATCACCCTGGCGGATCGTCTCTCTGGCGTTCAAGACAGAGGGACGATCCCGCTGCCTCGCTACGCTGCTAGTTGATTGTGACGGGACAGCGCACTCCCCGCGGAGACTGCCGGCACGCACAGGACGCAACCACGGCGCCGCAGTTGCGGCAGCGCGCTGTCCTCTATCTGACGTGGGGTCGAAATCGGCATGGCTCTCTCGCTGGCGGATGTCCGCCGGATAAGTTGGCGCGTGCTCTTACAGGATTTTACCCGTTTGTAAAGTAAGCCGTACGTAGCTGAAATAACTTCGTGGCGTTTTAGTACCGCCGACGCACGTCATGAATTGTCATGGTTATGGCTTCGGGCTCGCACTGCGCGCGCCCCGGAATGACGACAAGATCGTTGCAGCTCAGCATGATGAGTAGTCGTAGCCCACATGAGCGCAGCGACATGCGACTTCATACGAGTGGCACGCGAGACCCCGGATGTCGCCTCCGCCGAAGCCCGTTGGGCTTCGGCGTCCGCTCATCCGTGCTACGCGGCGCTCACCGCTCGAGCTCCACATCCCAGTACAAATAATCCTGCCAGGTCACGTGCAGGAATCTCGGCGGAAACAGGCGCTGCGCTGCCATCAGCTCGTGCCGTGCCGGCTCGAACGGCGGCCGCCGCGGCTTGAGATGGCGCCGGTCCTTGCGCGCGTTGCAGGGACTGCAGGCGGCGACGATGTTGGTCCACGACGTCTCGCCGCCGTCGACGCGCGGCACGACGTGATCGAAGGTCAGCTCGCCGTGGAGATAGCGGCCACCGCAGTACTGACATTCGAAGCGATCGCGCAGGAACACGTTGAAGCGCGTGAACGGGACGCGCGTCGCCGGCCTGACGTAATCGCGCAGCGCGATCACCGACGGCAGCCGCATGGTGACGCTCGGGCTGCGCACGACGCGGTCGTACTCTGCGACCACGACGTGCGACTCGCCGACAACGGCCCTGATCGCGTCCTCCCAGCAGACCACCGACAGCGGGAAATAGCTCAGCGGCTGGAAGTCGGCGTTGAGAACCAGCGCCGGGTTTGTTGCTGACATCGTCGACCTCCTCTCTTCGCTTCATCTGCCCGGTCGTGTTGGCGCCCATGACGGGAATCGAACCCGCCTTTCCGGATCGACAATCCGGTCCCTTCACCAGACGGGAACATAGGCCATGTCATCGCGCCCGGACTGCACCGGGCATGATCATCGTCAATCAGTCGAACGCGACCGGAGCGTGCTCCGGCTGAACGCCGTTGATGTAGTCGAGATAGATACGGCGAGCCCGTGCCTCGCTGACGCCGCGGCACGTCATGACGATGCGCACGAAGGCGAGCGCCACCGGCGAGCACAGCGCTCGGGCGTGGTCGACTGTCTCGGAATCTGGGCTCATCATGCGGGTCATCAGACCCTCCGCTATGTCTGCGGAGGGTGAGATCCCGCCGCCGGTTATGCTCTTGCTGGAATTTCGCGTCCCGATGTCGTCAGGGACAGCACGAGATCAAATGGACCCTGACAGGCGACGCCCATGCCCGACCCATCGCGCGACCAGTTAAGCGGTCGTTCGTTGGTGGCGGCGTTCGCGAGATGTGAGCGTAGGCTCAACACGATCGTGGTCCTCAAGAGCGCGCCGGCGAGCGGCGCGTCAATTTCGATGGGGCAGAGCTATGCGCAGAATTTTCCGAAGCCGTCAAGGCCGGAGGGGGAAGCGATGACGGCGCGCCTCCGGCGACGCGACAGATTTGCAACGACCAGACTGGTCGCCGGGCAAATCAGTTGCGCATTATCGCGAGCTACAAGGCCGCAATCGGCCATGCGAGAGGTCGAAAACGCGTGCGCGCGAAAATTCGTTTGTCGAGCCGGGTCAATGGGATCGCCCCGCTCACCGCCAACCCCGAACATTTTCCTATTTCCAAAAATCAGAAACCGTGCATTCTATGCCGGTCCCGTCCTCATGAGAGGGGCGCTTCGCGATCGTCATGAACGTGGAGGGCGGGATGCGGTGGGCGCGTCGGGTTGCAGCGTGATCTGATCACGCGGACGAACGATCCGGTGCGCACGGCGAAGTCGTGATGTCCTGGCACCCCGATGCTGGTGTCAAGGTCGGAGAGACGAATGCTCCGACCGATGGTGGCCAGAAAGCCCGGCGCACCAGGGAGACCACGTATAAGCCGTAAGGCCATCGCGCGGGGAATGCCGGATGATGCGGCTGAACCTGTGGTGACTGCCGCCTGCTTTTTCTTCTGCAGGCGGGCCATGGGTGAGGCCCTCACCCGGCATTCCCCGCGCCCTCTTCCGATTTCGGAGGGCCAGTTTACGAGCAGCACTCGGGCGCCAGGCGCCGCGAGAATGCGCAGTCATGGCCGTGCTTTTTGAAGCGTGAAACGGATCTCATTCCGGCCCCGGCTCAACGCCAGGCGACGGCGTTGTTTGTCGATGCAGGACCTGTGGGGTGGGCAAAGTGGCCGACGAAGGCGGCAGCGTGCCCACCGTCAATCAGCCCTCTCCTCGGCAAAACGGTGGGCACGGCGCCAACTACAAATATTCGTGTGGCACGCGCGGAATGGGCGCCTTTGCCCACCCTACTCCGTAACGGCTGCGCCTCAGTCGATGCGCGAGAGCACGGCGAGCTTGCGGATGCCCTTGTTCTTGTAGGCATCGAGGAACGCGTAGTAGTCGCGGAACGAAACGCAGCCGTTGGAGTCGCCGTTCGGCCCGAGCATGAAGGTGTGGGCCAGGAGGCCGTTGCGGCCGTGGATGGCATCCTCGCCGCCGATCGGGTTGAGCCGCAGCGCCGGCACGCCGTGGAACAGCGCCTCGCGCGGCTTCAGCTCGTAGATGTGCGGCGGCGTCACGCCGCGCATCTTGATCTTCTCCGAGCTCGGCTTGTCGAGGTTGTCGCCGAGGCCGGAATGCGCCTCGAGCTTGGTGCCGTCGGGCAGATACACCGCCTTGGCCGAGATGTCGTAGACTGCGGTGCTCAAATCATACGGCGGCCGGCCGCCGCGGGTCGGATCCTTGGCGATGCTGGCGGTGATGTTGGAATCAGCCGAGGCATAGGCCAGGAGGCCGCCATCCTGGTTCTCCGGCTTGCCCCAGAGCTTTTCCTGGATCGAATGTCGGTCGCCGGCGATCGACAGCACCGCCGCCTTGGCGCGCTCGGTCATCGCGCGCAGCGAGAAGCCACTACTCTTCGGCGGATTGGCCTCGGCGGCCTGCGCCGGCGTCGCGGGCTGCGCGGCCGGCTTGGCATTGGCGAGCGCCAACTGCATCGGCGGCCGGGCATCCTTCTTCGGCGCCTCGGCGACCTTCGCAGTCTCGGCCGGCTTGGCTTCGACCGACTTGGCCTCGATCTGCTTGGCCTCGATCTGCTTGGGCGCGGCTTCGGCGAGCCTGGGCAGCGGCGGCGCGCCGTTCGCGGCGTTGGAGGCGACGCCCTGCGGCACGGCCGCGCCGAAGCGGTCGTTGAACATCTGCGGCGTGATGGCGGCGACCGTGGTGACGGGCGGAGATTCCGGGAATGCCGAGAAGGCCTCACCCACCGCATCGGCGGCGCTGCGCGTCGCAAGCCGCGGCGCCGGGCGCACGACGGGCTCATCCTGCTCGATGCTGCCCAGGGTCGGATAGGCATCGGCCGCGATGATCTTGGTATAGACCGTCACAGCGCAGCCCCCGATCAGGCATGCGATTGCCGCGCCACCGATCAATTTGTGAGAGAACGCGATCAGGGAAGACTTCCTGCGATTTCGTGCGGCCAACGCAGCTCGACTGTTACTCATTCACTCACGCCCGAACGAATACTCGATAACTCTCGCTCGATGCGCCACGGACAACCGCTTTGCATCTCGCAGAAGCACAGAGCTTCATTAGGGCGACTTTTAGTTAAATGCTGATTAAGTTTTGGCAGATTAAGGGCGGGTTAACCATGGACGTCTGTTTTGCCGGCAAACAGGGCAAAAACAGGGCGAAATTCCAGCCAAAAGCAATATTGCCGCCCCAGGCCGTTCCTGAGGAGCAGCATTCGACGGCCGCCGGAATCCGTAAACCATCGCAGGCCGCGTTAACGATTGAGCTCTGCCAGAGGGGCGCTATCGATGACTCACGTTTAGGCGTGCTGACGAGGGAAAGGGCGTAGTTTTCACTTGTTCAAGGCCCCTGCTCGGACATGGTCTTGCCGATCTTCTCGACGCGGCTGAATGCATTGGTCACGTACAATCGCATGTCGCCCGGTCTCCGCGGCAATCGGATCAGGACGGTCGTGGTCCAAGGCGCAATGGCGACGGCAGCCGCAGGTGGACCGCATCCGTAACAAGCCGGGATTTTCCGCGCTGTGGACACCGGCGGCGGTATGGTAGGGAACGATTCTCGGCAACACTCCGCCGGCGAATCGTACCGCGTCCGCTCCCTGCCGAACACGACACGAGAGGACTCCATGCAGATCCCCGACCGGAAGCTGGCCTTCGTCTTGGCCGCGAGCAATCACGGGACGATGATCGTCAACCGGCTCGACTATCGCATGGTCGACGCCAACCGGGGCTACGGCGTCGGCTATCAGATCCTCGACACGGGGGCTTTCGATCCGGGCGAGGTGCAGCTCGCCGTCCGCCTGCTCGGCTTGCGCCGCCGGCACCATGGCGATGGCGCCGTCGCGATCGACTGCGGTGCCAATATCGGCGTCCACACCATCGAATGGGCGAAGGCGATGACCGGCTGGGGATCCGTGCTCTCGATCGAGGCGCAAGAACGAATCTACTACGCGCTCGCCGGCAACATCGCGATCAACAACTGCTTCAATGCGATCGCCATCCATGCCGCAGTCTCGTCGGAGCGCGGCGTGCTCAACATCCCAAGCCCGAACTACCTGACCCCATCGAGCTTCGGCAGCCTCGAGCTGCGCCAGCGTCCCAACACCGAGTTCATCGGCCAGGCCATCGACTATGCGGACAACACCGTCGAGGTGCGCAAGCTCCCGCTGGACGATTTCAATCTGCCGCGCTGCGACCTGATCAAGCTCGACGTCGAGGGCATGGAGATCGAGGCGCTCGAAGGCGCGGCGGCGACGATCGAACGCTGCACGCCGATCATGCTGATCGAGAAGATCAAGACCGATGCGGAGCAGCTGCGGCAATGGCTGGATTGCCGCGGCTACAAGACCATCGATGCCGGCATCAACATGGTCGCAATTCATGCGCGGGACAAGGCGCTGGCGGACATCATCCCGCAGCAGCCCTGAAGCGGGCGTCAGCGCTGCAGCTCCGGCGGCGGGGTGCGGTCGAGCACCTCCCGCTTGGGCTCGCTCAGCGCATAGAAGGCATAGGTCTCGATGGTCAAAGGTCCACGCCTGCGTTCGGCCTCGCCGATCTTCTCGACGCGGCCGAATGTATTGCTGACGTAGAACCGCGATGCGATCTGGACCTCGTCCACGAGCAGCTGCGTACCCGCGAGCTTGGCCGGATCCGGCTCCGGAAAATTGACCCAGCGGATGCGCTGGATCGGCTGCAGCACGCAGGTCCCGGGCGGAAGATAGAACGACAGCCAGGCGGTAGTGCCATAATCCATCGCCAGCACGCAGGAGGCGCCGGCGCGCACGCGCGCCGCCTCGATCTCGGCAGCCAGGGGGCGCCAGCCGACGCCGACGCTGCGGACGGTGGCATCGCGCCGATAACCGGACAGCAGGCCCGTGTTGGCTTGCACGATCAGCGCGACGAACATCACGACGCCGGCGGGCACGGCCCAGCGCAGGCAAAAGTCCGCCGTGCGCTGCTCGCGCGGGGACCAGGCGACAAGACGGGCCGCCGCAGCGGCAGCCACCACGAAGGCCGGATAGATCGGCGCGAACCAGTTGGCTTCGACGCGGGCATGCAGCGAATGCCACGCGAAATAGGCGACGATGACCCAGACCATGGCCTCAATCAGGACGCGGGCCGCCGCGTCCGCTGCCCTGCGCCGGGCCAACCCATAGAGGCCCATCACGCCGAGGATGAAGACCAGCGGCGTGGCGAAGGCGAACTGCGTCGGGATGATCTCGGCGATGTAGACGGGGCGGACCTCCTCGATCCTGGCGCGGCCGAGCTGCTTGATGAACGACACCCATTGGTGCTCGGCATTCCACAGGATCACCGGCGAGAACAGCGCGAATGCCACGAGGCCGCCGAGATAGGGCCAGGGCGAGGCCAGCCAATGGCGCAGCTTCGGCACGGCGACGAGCCAGATCAGGATCGCCGCGCCGAAGAACATCGCGGTGTATTTCGACAGCAGCGCCGCGCCGACGGCCGCGCCGACCGCGAGCCACCACATGCCCCTGCCCGTCTCCAGCAGCTTGGCACAGAAGAACAGCACGAAGCTCGAGGCCACCAGCAGCGGCGCGTCGGGCGTCACGATCAGGGTGCCGACCGCAGCCATCAAGGTGACGTTGAGCAGCAGCGCCGCAGTCGCCGCCACGCGCACGCTGCCGAACAGGATCTCGGCGGTGCGATAGACCGCATAGCTCATGGGCAGGCCGAGCAGGATCGAGACCAGGCGCACGCCGAGCACGCTGTCTCCGGCGATCAGCGTGCCCAGCCGGATCACGACCGCGACCATCGGCGGGTGGTCGTAGTAGCCGCCGGCGAGATGCTTCGACCACATCCAGTAATAGGCTTCGTCGAAGGTGATCGGCGTGACCGCAGCGGCGATCAGCCTGAGCACGACGAGGCCTGTGATGGTCAGCCAGACATTGCGGACCAGCCGGGCGTCGTCGGCGACGGCCGCAGTGGTCATCGCTTGCGCCAGACGAACAATCCGGAGATCGCGTAATTCCAGACCACGCCCATCAGCGCGCCGGCCGCGCCCGCCAGCCACCAGATCGGCTCCTGGTCATAGACCGAGAAGGCGACGCCGACATTGGCAAGCAGGCCGACCGAGCAGACCAGATAGAACGCGAGCAAGCCGCGCAGAATGGCAAAGCCCTTCAGCCGCTGGTCGCGATAGGTGAGGAAGTTGTTGAGGATGAAGTTCGAGGTCATCGCGATGAAGGCACCGAGCGCCTGCGCCTCCGCGAACGGCATGTCGAACGCATTGAGACCAAGAAAGAGCGTGGCCAGATGCACGACGAGGCCGGTGCCGCCGACCATGGCGAACAGCAGGAAGCGCAACGACACCACGTCGTTGGTCATCTTGGCCAGCACGAGGCCGAGGAAGTCGAGCGCGACCATCGAGTCGAGCTTGCTCTCGCCATGCAGGCGCGAGCCGAACGTATAGGGCACCTCGACGGTGCGCAGGCCGCCTTCCGCGCTCGCAATGATGTCGAGCAGGATCTTGAAGCCCTGCGTCGACAGCTTCGGCGCGATCTGTTCGAAGCGGTCGCGGCGGATCATGAAGAAGCCGCTCATGGGGTCGTTGACCCCGACCTTGAGCGCGCGGCGCGCGATCTCGGTGGCGAAGGCGCTGGCCCCGGCCCGCTTGCTGTCGAAGCTCGCGGCGCTGCCGCCCTCGATGTAGCGACTGCCGACGACGAGCTCGGCGGCGCCGCTCTGCAAGAGCGCCAGCATCTTCGGCAGCTGGGTCTCGTCGTGCTGCAGATCGGCGTCGATCACGGCGGCATAGGGCGCACTGGCGGCCAGGATGCCCTCGATGCAGGCACCGGACAGGCCGCGGCGGCCGATCCGGCGGATGCAGCGGACGCGTTTGTCGCTGCGCGACAATTCGCGCACCACCTGCCAGGTGCCGTCCGGAGAGTTGTCGTCGACGAATACGACCTCCCACGGCACGTCCCTGAACGCCGCCTCCAGCCGCCGGTACAGCGTGGTGACATTGTCGCGCTCGTTGAAGGTCGGGACGACCACCGAAACGATCGGAATATCAGCGGTTTGCGGCGGCGCGGGCATGGCCGGTCGGAGGACATCGTTCATGGTGCGGATGCGTATATCTGCCGCGTTCCACACTGCCAAGCGCAACGGCTGAAGGAGGGCCCAAAAAGGCCGGACTGTGGTGCCGGCTTGCATCGCTCCCAAGCGAGGGGCCCAAAATGCCAACGACCACAAACAAAGGGTGCGCGTACATCCGGCGCAACCGCTCTGCCGTGGTCGTCTCGGTGCCGGAGCCGTTACAGCTCGACGTCACCGTCCCGACCAAGATGGGGCGCCTCGGCTGGATTGCAAGGGCCCCGGCCGGCCTAGTTCGGAACCTCACGGACCACGGGTCCGCGCACGGCCGGAGCCACCGGAACCGTCTGCACCGGGGTTGGCGGCACCTCGACCTTGGCCGGCTGCATCTGACGGGCCATCGGCCCGACGGGAACATAGTAGAAGGCTGCCGCAAGCACGGCAGCGGCGACGATCGCCCCCAGCAGGCCGCCGACCGATTCCGCTCTCATTGCCATATCTCCCCTTCCCGGCCCGTGCCCTGGATACACGAGGCTCCGGAGCACGGGAAGAGTGACGGCGCAACAGCGCCGAACTGGTCAGAACCGGCCCGGTTGACTATCGTCTCCCTACCGCAACACCCTCACCAATCAGCATCGGAATCGATCCGTGAGCAAAGCCCCTGCACGCGCCTCGCAATCCAAGAGCCACATCTACATCGGCATCGGCGGCTGGACCTTCGCGCCCTGGCGCGGCGTGTTCTATCCGGACAAGCTGCCGCAATCGAAGGAGCTCGAATACGCCGCCTCCAAGCTGACCTCGATCGAGATCAACGGCACCTATTATGGCTCGCAGAAGCCGGAGAGCTTCCGCAAATGGGCGCGCGAGGTGCCGGACGGCTTCATCTTCTCGCTGAAGGGGCCGCGCTTCGCCACCAATCGCCGCGTGCTCGCCGAGGCCGGCGATTCCGTGAAGCGCTTCTACGACACCGGCGTGCTCGAGCTCGGCGACCGGCTCGGCCCGGTGCTGTGGCAGTTCGCGCCAACCAAGAAGTTCGACGAGGCCGATTTCGGCAAGTTCCTCGAGCTGTTGCCGCGCGAGCTCGACGGCCGCAGGCTGCGCCACGTCGTCGAGGTCCGCCATGATAGTTTCTGCGTACCCGGCTTCGTCGCACTGCTGCGCGAGTTTGCAACGCCGGTCGTGTTCGCCGAGCACGGCAAATATCCGGCGATTGCCGATGTCGTGGGTGACTTCGTCTACGCCCGACTGCAGAAGGGCAATGACGAGCTTGCGACCTGCTATCCGCCGAAGCAGCTCGACGCCTGGGCGAAGCGATTGCAACTGTGGGCCGGCGGTGGCGAACCGGACGACCTGCCACGGGTTGACGACAAGCCGGCGAAAAAGATGCCGCGCGACGTGTTCGCCTATGTCATCCACGAGGGCAAGGTGCGCGCGCCGGCTGGCGCGATGGAGCTCATCGAGCGCGTGAGCTGAGGCAGGAGGCGCATGATGGCCACGAGCAAGACCCTGTTCACCATCGGCTATGAGCACACGCCGGCCAAGGCCGTGCTCGATGAACTGCAGGCCGCCGGCGTCAAGCTGCTGGTCGACGTGCGCGCGGTGGCGGCCTCGCGCCGGCCGGGCTTCTCCAAGAGCCAGCTCGCGGCCGGGCTCGACGAGCGCGGCATCGGCTATGTGCATCTGCGCGGGCTCGGCACGCCGAAGGAGGGCCGCGAGGCCGCCCGCAGCGGTCATTACGACACGCTGCACAAGATCTACAGCGCCCATCTGAAGACGCCGCAGGCGAAGGAGCAGATGGACGAGCTGGCCTCACTGGTGAAGAGCGCCGGTCCCGTCTGCCTGCTCTGCTACGAGCGCGACCACGCCCATTGCCACCGGCAATGGATCGCCGAGATCATCGAGGACCGCGATCAGGTCAAGGTGAAGAACCTGGTCGCGCCGCAGGTCTGACGCCTCACTCCGCGGCGCAGGTGAAGGATGACGCCTGCTCGGTGTCGCCGCTGACATATTTGGCGAATTTCGGCCACGGGCACAGCGGCCGCGTTCGCTGCGGGCTCCATGTCGATGGGAGCTCTCTGTTGGCCGCATTGACCGAGGCCGTGATCGCCTCCGGCGTCTTGCCCTTCTCGACCCAGTCCATCAGCGCGCCCAGCGCATCGAACTTCTCCAAGGTGACGCCGCCGCCGCAATGGGTCTCGCCGGGCAGCGCAAACAGCCGCGCGAACGTGTCGGCCTTGCCCTGCACATTGGCATTGAGCTTCTCGTACCAGCGGACGGTGTCGTTGATCGAGAACACCGGATCGGCCTGGCCGTGATAGATCAGCATCTTGCGCGCGCCGCCCTGGAACGCCGGCAGGGTCGGGTTGTCCACCGCGGGCGGGGCCATGAAGTCCATCGCAGACTCGGTGAAGGAACCTTCCTTGGCGTAGATCTTCGGTGCGTCCTTGTCGAAATCATAAGTCTGCAGCTTCTCGACCAGCTTATCGGGCGAGCCTTCGATCTCGACCGGCGGCGTCGAGAAGATGTAGTTGAGCGAGGCGCCGCCCATGGTGGCAATGATCGGAAGGTTGTTCCACGGCGCCACCGGGCTCTCGACCTTCCAGGCGCGCCAGTTGCCGGTGCCGACGCCACCATCCACCGGCCAGTCGGAATACAGCGGCTCGCCCTTCGAATTGTGCGGGCCCGCGAAGACTTTCTTCAAAGCATCGACCTTGGCGGCCGGCAGGCAGGCCTCGGTCGCACCAGCGGCGCAGCGGAGGCTGTCGAAATTGAACGCTTTCTGGCACGCCTTCAGGTTCGCCGTCAGCCCATCCTTGGCGCCGTCGAGCTCGTCGCAGACCTCCGTGATCTTGGAAGCGATCAGCTTGGCATCCTCCCGCGTGATCGACTTGCGGATGTCGACGTCGGCCTTGGTCAGCGCCTGCACGTCCCAGGCGTGCTGCACGGCAGCGCGCGGCAGGTTGAAGCCGGGATTGCCGACCAGGAAGCCGTCATACTGCTCGGGCATGCGCTCGGCGGCCACCATGGTGTGGCGGCCGCCATTGGAACAGCCGGCGATGTAGGAATAGTCCGGCTTCCTGCCGTAATGCGCCGAGATGATCGCCTTCGCGATCGGCGCCAGCGTGATGTCGGCCGAATAGCCGTAGTCGCGGCGCGCCTGCGGATCGAGCCCGAAAGCTGAGCCGGACGCAAGCCCGCGCGGCTTGTTGGCGGGATCGTTACCGGAGTGGCCGCTGTCCGACGACAGCACGGCAAAGCCGCGGGCGAGCGGCGTCATACCGCCACCGACGAGACCGTCGGCCTTGTCGCCGAGCGCCGGCACCACGACGCCATCATTGCCGCCATTGACCTGATGCAGGAGGCGGCCGTTCCACGTCTCCGGCAGCCGCATCTCGAACTGGATCGCATACGCATGGCCGTCGACGCCGGTGCGCTCATTGACCTTGCCGGACAGAATGCAATGCCGCGGCAGCCCGTCGGCGGCCTCCTGCAGCTTCGATCCCGTCAAGGTCAGCCCGGGGACCTTCAGCACCTCGGCCGTCACCTTGCTGCAGGCAACATCCTCAGCCCGCACCGCCTCCAGGCCGGCTGCGCACACGATGCCTGCTGCGGCCAAAAACGACGCCCCGGTTCGGATCATGCGTTCCCCCTGATCATGCTTTTCGTTGAGGGCAGTTAAACGCGAAGACCATCCAATGTAAATCTCAGACGTCGGGCGACGGGTCGCCTGCGTCAGTGCAATTGCCAGATCTCGAACGGCCGGTCGTAGCCGCGCACCGACACCGCGCCGTGGAAGACGGCGTCGCGCGCCCCGTCGCCGGCCGCCTGCCGCACCTCGCTCGAGATCAGGAGCTGCGAATCGAACTCCTTGTTCAGCGCCTCGAGCCGCGAGGCGAAGTTCACGGTGTCACCGATGACGGTGTACTCTTTGCGCCGCGGCGAGCCGATGCT
This sequence comes from Bradyrhizobium sp. SZCCHNR1051, assembly GCF_032489615.1. Taxonomy (NCBI): domain Bacteria; kingdom Pseudomonadati; phylum Pseudomonadota; class Alphaproteobacteria; order Hyphomicrobiales; family Nitrobacteraceae; genus Bradyrhizobium; species Bradyrhizobium sp. SZCCHNR1051. Next base: position 22,836 of record NZ_JAUEYJ010000025.1, read on the forward strand.
GCCGGCGACCACCTCGCCGAGATGAAGACCGATCCCGATCCGCAGCGGCCAAGACGACATCGCGTTGACACGCTCCATCGCGGCCACCATCTCGCGCGCAGCCACGACCGCCTGCACGGCGGCATCGCGCGACTCGAACGGCGCGCCGAACAGCGCCAGGAAGCCATCGCCGAGGAACTTGTTCACGATGCCGCCATGGCGCTCGAGTATCTCGACCAGCACCGCGAACGCGCCATCGAGGCGATCGACAACCTGCTGCGGCGTCTTCGACCGCGCCGCCGCGGTGAAGCCGCGGAAATCGACAAACATCACCGCGACCTCACGGATGTCGCGCGCCTCCGCCGTCCCCTCCTTCATGAGGCGCTCGACGACCTGGGGCGAGACGTGCTGGCCGAACAGATCGGTGACCCGGTCGCGCGCCGACGCGGCCTCGATGCTCGCCGCGAACTGGCGTCGCAGCTGCACGCTGACGGCACCGGCGAGCATCCCGCACAACAGGATGATGAAACTGCGCTCACCGTGATAGTAGATCTCCGGATTCTGGCTGAGATCGATCGAAGGCCGATCGATCAGTGCCACCGCCAACAACTCCACCGCGGCGACGAGGCCGGTGAAGCTCGACAGCCAGAAATCGAGACGAAGCGTCGAGAGAACGATGAAGATGAAATAGACCAGCGGCGCGCCGAAGCCCAGCGCCTTGTCGTGGCCGATGCCCTCGATCTGCAGGATGAGGACGAACGTTGGCAGCGAGGTCTCGACCAGGGCGCTGACATAGCGCCAGATCACCGGCACGTCCCGGCCGTGGCGGATATCGGCCTTGATCCTGAACAGGATGAGGGTCTCGAAGCTGATGAATGCGACGATGATCGCGTAGACGTAGAGGACCCCGGTCCGGCTCGGCCAGATCCACTCCGAGATCTTCGGCTCGAAGATTTCGACCAGCACCGACATCACGAGAAACAGCGCCGCAGTGGCGATCAGCGCCCTCACGCGCAGCAGCTCGGTGTTCAACGTCTGACGCATCAGCGCCTGATCGAACTCGGCCGGCGCTCCCGCCGGCGCTTCGTTCGCCTGTCCTCCTCCCACGATCTGCATCTTGCCTCAGCCGTTCCTGCTCCCGGCCGCCATTGTGCCTCAATCGAGGGTCCGGCGGAAGCGCAGGACGGCGACCGTCATGGCGAACAACATGAGGCCGAACAGGGCGATCGTATCATGCTGCAGGTTCTGGAGCGTCGAGCCCTTGAGCATGATAGCACGGACGATGCGCAGATAGTGCGTCAGCGGCAGGCATTCACCGAGCACTTGCGCCCATTGCGGCATGCCGAGAAAGGGAAACATGAATCCGGACAACAGGATGCTCGGCAGGAAGAACATCATCGACAGCTGCATCGCCTGCAGCTGATTCTGCGCCAGGGTCGAGAAGGTGTAGCCGATCGAGAGGTTGGTCGCGATGAATAGCGTCGACAGCAGCGCCAACAGCAGCAGGTTGCCCATGATCGGAACGCCGAACAGCAGGACGCCGATGCCGATGATGATCGTCGCCTGCAGGAAGCCGACCATCACATAGGGGATGATCTTGCCGAGCATGACCTCGACCGGCTTGATCGGCATCGACAGCAGGCTCTCCATCGTGCCGCGCTCGATCTCGCGCGTCACCGAGAGCGCGGTGAAGATCAGCATGGTCATGGTCAGGATGGTGCCGACGAGGCCCGGCACGATGTTGAGCCGCGACGAGGCCGCCGGGTTGTAGCGCGCGTGGGCCCTGATCTCGAACGGCGTCGTGACGGGATTGCCGGTGTAGAGATCGTGCGCGAGCGCGGTCTGCACGATCATGCCGAGCGAGGACAGTGCCGAGGATGCTGCGACCGGATCGGTCGCGTCGGCCGCAACGAGCAAGGCCGGCCGGTCGCCGCGGCGGACCGCGCGCTCGAAGCCGCGCGGGATCTCGACGCCGAACAGGACCTTGCCGGACAGCAAGAGATCGTCGAACTCGGCGACGCTCGTGACTTCCCGGGTGAAGCGGAAATAGGCGGTGTTCTCCATCGCCTTTAGGATCGAGCGTCCGAGATCGCTGTCCTCCTGCAGCAGCACCGCCGCCGGCAGATGATGCGGCGTGGTGTTGATGGCGTAGCCGAACAGCATCAGCTGCATCACCGGGATCATCACGATCATCGCGAACGAGACCCGGTCGCGCTTGAGCTGGATGAACTCCTTGACCAGCATCGCGTAGGTGCGCCGCCAGAAGCCGAAGCGGGACTCGGGAGATGCCTGGTGGACGGCCGCGTCGCTCATTGGAAGTTGTCCCGTGAGCGGTTCATCAGGTCGATGAAGACGTCCTCGAGCGAGGGCGCGGCGGGCTGCCAATGCAGATCAGCCTTGTCGCGCCAGGACGCGATCGCGGCGTCCAGCGCGTTGCGGTCGCGGCCGGACACGTGCAGGCTGGTGCCGAACGGGGCCACCATGTCGACACCCGGCTTGCCGGTGAGATCTGCCGCGAGTTCGCGCAGATCATCGCCGCTCACCGTGTATGTGGTGAGCGCCGATTGCGCGATCACCTCGGAGACCGTGCCGTGCGCCAGCAGATGACCATAGGCGATGTAGGCGATCTCGTGGCAGCGCTCGGCCTCGTCCATGTAGTGGGTCGAGACGAGCACGGTCAGCCCTTCGCCGGCGAGCGCGTGGATCTCGTTCCAGAAATCGCGCCGCGCCTTGGGATCGACGCCGGCGGTAGGCTCGTCGAGCAGCAGCAATTGCGGGTTCGGCAGGGTGCAGGCCCCGAGCGCCAGCCGCTGCTTCCAGCCGCCCGACAACTCGCCGGCGAGCTGCCGCTCGCGGCCGGCAAGCCCGAGCCGCTGCACCATGTCGCGCGCGGCCTGGCGCGGATCGGGCATGCCGTAGAGGCGCGCGACGAATTCGAGGTTCTCCCGCACCGACAGGTCCTGATAGAGGCTGAAGCGCTGCGTCATGTAGCCGACCAGGCGCTTGATCTTGTCGGCATCGCGGCGGATGTCGAAGCCGAGGCAGGTGCCCTCGCCTCCGTCGGGTGTCAGCAGGCCGCACAGCATCCGGATGGTCGTGGTCTTGCCCGAGCCGTTCGGGCCGAGAAAGCCGTAGATCGAGCCGCGCTTCACTTGCATCGACAGATCATGCACGACCTCGCGGCCGTCGAAGGATTTGGTCAATCCCTGGACGTCGATCGCGATCTCGGCGGGACCCGTTCCGTTCATTGCTTGTCCGCCACCGGGGTCTTCGGATCAGGCGTTTTGGAACGCGGATAGATGCTGACGGGTTGGCCGACGCGCAGTGCATCCGGCCGCGACGGCCGCGCCTGGATCAAATAGACGAGCTTGTTGCGCTCATCGAGGCTGTAGATCACCGGCGGCGTGTACTCCGCCGAGGTCGCGAGGAAATAGACGCGTGCCGTCAGGTCATCAGCGCAATTGTCGCAGGTGACGCGGACCTCGTCACCGATCGCGAGTTTCGGCAGATCAGGCTCGGGCACGTAGAAGCGCAGCTTCATGTTGCCCGGCGGCATGATCGACAGCACCGGCCGTTGCGCCGCGACCATCTCGCCCTCGCGGAAGTAGATCTGCTGGATGGTGCCCGCGACCGGCGCCACGCCCTTGCGCCGTGCCAGCCGCGTCTGCGAGGTCACGAGATGGGCCTCGGCGACGCGCAGCGCCGAAACGGCGGAGTCGAGCGTCGCCTGCGTCCCCGCGCCCGTCTTGCTCAGGGCCGCGGCGCGGTCATAGGTCTGCTGCGCATTGGCCAGCGTCGCCTTGGTCTGGTTGAGATCGGCCTGCTGCAGATCGTCGTCGACCGAATAGAGCGGATCGCCGACCTTGACCACGTCGCCCTCATGCACGTTCAGCTTCGTGATCCGACCCGCTTCGTCCGGGCTGACGAAGATCATGTCGGCCTCGACCCAGCCTTGATAGCCGGGATCGCGCGTCTCCTTGCAGCCGTTGAACGTGAAGGCCGTGACCAGCACGGCAAGGCAGTGCAGCAGGCTCATGTCGGCCTCCTCGCGCCAAAGATCAGATCGAGATGGGTCTGCAGCATCGCTTCGGCGTCGAGCGGCGCATGTCGTTCGAACAGGCTCTTCCAGAGCACCGCAACCATCATCGGCGCGATCATCAGTTGCGGATGTTGCACCAGCTTGGGCTCGCGGATCTCACCGCTGACGATCCCGATCTGGATCAGGGCGCGCATGGCCGCGAGACCACGGGAAACGACCTCGCGGTAGTAGAAGTCGGCAATCGCGGGAAAACGGGGCCCCTCTGAAATGATGAGCCGCACGAGATCACCGCGCCGCGTGCCGGCGACCTCCTGGAGGAACATCCGCGCCAACCCCTCGACCATGTCGCGCACCGAGCCGCCGGCCGGCGGCGGCGCGGCAAGACGGCCGACGAAGGGCACGATCGCGGTCCGGATCAATTCCTCGAACATCGATTCCTTGTCCTTGAAATGCAGATAGATCGTGCCCTTGGCCACGCCGGCCCGCTTGGCGATGTCGTCCAGACGGGTCGCCGCGAAACCGCGGGCAATGAACTCGTCCATCGCCGCTTGCACGATCGCCGCGCGGCGCTCGGCGGAGCGATCCGCCCGGCGCGACGTGGCAGCTCCCGCGTCCGCTGTCTTGACGGCCTGAACTCTGCGCTCGGACAATTTCGAAGGTTTCGACATCGAACAATTATGACTGACTGGTCAGTCAATGTAAAGAGGCCTCGCAGAGGCCGGTCTCGGCCCGCGTCAGGAGGTCGTACCCGACAGCGCGCGGCCCCCGTCAGACGACGCCGGCCGCGATCACGCGCAGGATCTGATGTAAGGCCGATTGATCTCCCAGAGCTCGTCCACGATCTGGCGCGCAGCGGCGGCCGAGTTGACCACGGGATCGATGAGCAGCGCCTGCAGCGCGAGATCCTTGGAGGCAGTCATGGCCGCCTGCACCGCCAGCTGCTGGACCTGAACCTGGACCGACATCAGCTTGGCGACGGCATCTGGAAGCGGGCCCAGCGACACCGGATGGATACCAACGCGATCCGCGACAACGGGCACTTCGACGGCGGCCTCGGCAGCCAGGTTGGGAATGACGTGACGGTTCAGAACGACGCCGGATTCGATGACCTGCTTCCGATCGTGCAGCACCGAGCCGATCACGGTGACCGCGCGCTCTCCGGACGGCATTCGCCACCAGTCCGGCATGCCGGCCCTGCCCGCCAGGACCTCGTCGATCTGCCGGATCAGCTTGGCCCGCTCCGCCTCGTCCCACGCGAAGTCGTACCCGCTCTCGCCCGCTTCCCAGCCATAGGCGAGATACTCGCCGACATGGCTGTCGCCGCAGCCCAGCCAGAAGCCGAAGTCGCGCAACAGCGCCCGCGTCAGCGGCGCGACCTTGGGGTCGTGGCTCCCAGCCTTTTCGCGGAGCAGTGGATAGAGATCGGCCCCGGTGTCGCGATCCCGGATCTGCATGAGACATTGGAAATGGTTGAGCCCGGCGCCCCACACCTCCACGCGCTCCTCGGCCAGTCCCAGAATGGAAGCCACCTGGCTGCGCGCGATGAAGATGCCGTGGCACAGGCCGATATGCGCGAGGCGGCTGTGAAGCCCCAGCGCGAGGATGATGCGGCTCTCGGGATTGGAGAAGTTGATGAATAGCGCGTCCGGACAGCGCCGCTCCATCTCGCGCACGAAGTCGAATACGACCGGCAAGGTGCGGAGCGTGAAGAACAATGCGCCCGGCCCGCCATTCTCGCCCAGCGTGTGACGGATGCCGTATTTGCGCGGCACCTCGAAATCGAGCTTCCACAGGCGGTTGCGGTCGATCGCGGTGGCATGGATCACGAAGCCGGCGCCGTCGAGCGCCGCGCGCCAATCCGTGGTCGCCTCGATCTTAAGGCCGGCGCCGGAGAGGTCGTTGAGCAGCCGGGCCAGTGCTTCCGACCGGGCCAGCCGGGTCGGGTCGCGGCCGACCAGCACGAGCGTAGAACCCGCGAGATCATGCGTCGAAAACAGGTCCCGGAACACGCTGAGTCCAAAGGACGCGCTGCTCGCGCCGAGGAAGACGATCTTGGTGACGGCTGCCATGAACAATTTGTGCCAGCGCCGCGCGTCCCCATTCCTGATCCAGATCAAACCGCCGCCCCAATGTTCGGCACGGCGGCGCGTCAATCGGTCTTGCTGATCAGCCGAAGTCGAGCACCACGCGACCGTCGATCTTGCCGGCCTTCATGCGGTCGAACACGGAGTTGATCTCCGACAGCGGCGCCGTGGTCACCTCGGCCGTCACCTTGCCGTCCGCGGCGAAGGCGATGGCCTCGTCGAGATCACGCCGGGTGCCGACGATCGAGCCTCGCACGGTGATACGCTTCAGCACGACATCGAAGATCGGCGTCGGGAATTCGCCCGGCGGCAAGCCGACCAGGCTGACCGTCCCCTTGCGGCGGACCATGTGCAGCGCTTGGGCGAAAGCCGACGTCGACACCGCGGTGACCAGCACGCCATGCGCGCCGCCGCCGGTGATTGCGATCACCCGCTCCACGGCATCCTTGTCGAGCGCGTTGACGGCGTGCTCGGCGCCGGCCTCCAGCGCGAGTTTCAGCTTGTCCTCGGCGATGTCGAGACCGATCGCCTTCAGCCCCATCGCCTTCGCATACTGGATTGCGACATGACCGAGGCCGCCGACGCCGGAGACCACCACCCACTCGCCCGGCCGCGTGTCGGTCTCCTTCAACCCCTTGTAGGTCGTGACGCCGGCGCAGAGGATCGGGGCGATCTTGGCGAAGTCCACATTGGCCGGCAGGCGCGCGGCGAACGCCGCGGATGCGATCACGTATTCCGCGAAGCCGCCGTTCACGCTGTAGCCGGTGTTGTGCTGGTGCTCGCACAAGGTCTCCCACCCGGTCTCGCAATATTCGCAGCGCAGGCAGGCATCGTGCAGCCACGCCACGCCGACGGCATCGCCGACCTTGAAGTCGGTGACGCCGGGCCCGAGCGCGGCGACGATGCCGGCCGCCTCGTGACCGGGGATGAACGGCGGCACCGGCTTCACCGGCCAATCGCCGGAGGCGGCATGAAGGTCGGTGTGGCAGACGCCGCACGCCTTCACCCTGACCAGAAGCTCGCCGGGTCCCGGCACAGGAATCGGAACGTCCTCGATGACCAGCGGCTTGCCAAAGGCTTTGACGACGGCGGCTTTCATGGTCTGCATCTGTCTGCTCCTCATGTCGCGGCGCAAACTAACGACGTCGGCGTATTCCGGTCTTGATCGGCATCAAGCCGCGCCGCTGCACGAAGTAACAGTTTGATGACAGCGCAATGTGCCCGTGGCTGTCAGGCGTGAAATTTGAGTCCGTCGACGACCTTGTCGACCAGCTTGCGCTCCGCGCGAAACGCCAATCCCACCAGATTGAGATCGGCGCGCGCCACCGCCTTCACGGCATCACGGTTGGCCTCGTCATGCGTGGTCTTGAACATGTCCTCGGTGTAGAGCGCCGGCTTCACGCTGCGCGACAGCGCGCGATCCAGAGCACGCGCCAACGCTGCACGATCCGGCGCGCCGTAGATCAGGATCGGCTGCCCGATCAACGCGTGATACAGGGTTGCCGAGCCGTCCTCATAAGGCGCGCCGATGCATTCGGGAAATGCCGCGGCGATGCCGCTGGAAAGAAACGCCGCGACGTTCAGCTTCTGCCAGGCTTCGAGATCGTTGCGGATGATCAGCGCGATCTTGGTGTCGAATTGCATGTCACTTCCAGGGTTCGATGTCATCGAACGCTCAGAATAGCCGAGCCGTTCTCGAGGTGAAGCATCGAATTGAAAGCGCGGACGAGCAACCCCGGCAGCCCATCCTCTGAGACATCAGGCTCAGATCAGCCCTTGGCGTCGCACACCCAGGCGCGGATGACGCATTCCTTGCCGCCATATTTGTAGCATTCCCGGGTCGCCTCGTTGAGCGTGGTCGAGATCGTCGGCCGAACAGCATAGCCGTGGGCGCCGCAGGGATTGGTGAGATCGACCGCGAACGCGGCGCAGGCCTTCTTCATCGTCACCGCGGTGCAGTCGCCCTTGCACTGCTTGAGCGCCGCAGCCTTGGCGAGATGCTCCGCCGGATAGTCGAACGCCTGGCCATAGGCGGCGCACCGGCCAATGGCGAACGCGCCGGCGGCATGCGCCGGGCTGATGGCGCCGTCGCTCGCGATGCGCGCAACGCCAACGAGAACGGTCAATCCAAATGCAAACAGCGCGACACGGCGCGCAGCAGTCGAAGCGATCACTTTTTCCTCCCCCGAGGCCCAATGTCGGCAAATCTAGCCGGGGGTCGTTGAAACTTGGTGAATGGGAGGTTGAGGGTTCGTCTCGTGACCATGGGGAGCGTGCATCGTGCGTAGCCGGGATGGGCGGACGCCGGCGCCCGAAAGGGCGCAAGGCGGGAGCGATATCCAGGTCTCACGAGCTGCGCGTGTGAACCCGGATGTCGCTGCGCTCATCCGGGCTACGGTCGTCAGCCGCGCCGCGCGGCTTCCAGCGCCTGCGGCGTGTCGATGTCGAGGAAGGCGCTGTTGCCGTCGACCGGCACCTCGGCGACGGCCTCGGTGTGCTTGGCGATCAGGTGCCGCGCGCCGACGTCACCGTCCAGCGTCATCAGCTCGGCGAAGAAGCGGCGTGACCACAGCACCGGGTTGCCGCGGCGTCCCTCGGACACGGGCACGACGATCAAATTGCCGCGATCGGGCGCGAACGCGCCGATCAGACGGTCGAGCAGATCCGAGGACACCATCGGCATGTCGCCCAGGCACACGACCGCGCCATCGACGCCCTCAGGCACCGCGGCAATGCCTGATTTCACCGAGCTGGCGAGGCCGCCGGCGAAATCCGGGTTGCGGACGAAGCGGACGTTGAGGTCTGACAGCGCCTGCTCGACCAGCTCGGCCTGATGACCGGTGACGACGATGACCTCACCGGCCTTGGAGGCCAGCGCCTGCTCGGTCACGATGCGCACCAGCTTCTTGCCGTCGAGCTCGGCCAGCAGCTTGTTCGGCCCTCCCATGCGGGTCGAGCGTCCCGCAGCCAGCACGACCGCGGCGACCTTGCGTTCGCCCTCGGCCTCCGGCTTGGCGCGCGGCTGCGGCCGTGTCACGATCTCCATGAGGAGTCCGCCCACGCCCATGGCCGTGAGCTCGGCGCGGGTGACCTTGATGCCGGCGAGCAGCCGCATCAGCACCCAGTCGAAACCGTTCTCCGCCGGCGAACGGGCGCAACCGGGGGCGCCGAGCACCGGCACACCGGCGGCGCTACCGATCAAGAGCAGATTGCCGGGATCCACCGGCATGCCGAAATGCTCGATCGCACCGCCGATGCCGGTGATCGCGGCGGGAATGACGTCGCGGCGGTCGGCGATCGCGGACGCGCCGAACACGATGACGAGCTCGGCGCCCAGCGCCAACAGCTCCTTGATCGCAGCGGCCAGCGCGGCCTGCTCGTGCGGCACGCGGCGCTCCGCGATGATGGTGGCGCCGGCCGGCGCGAGCCGCTCTGCGGTGACGCGCAGCGTCTTGTCGATGACTTTGGGTGCGAGCCCAGGAAGAAGCGTCGAGACGACGCCGACGCGCTTGATCACATAGGAGGCGATGCTGAGCGCGCCCCTGCCCGCCGCAGCGACGGCGGCATCGCGCAGACGGCCTTCGACGCCGAACGGGATCAGCTTGACGGTGCCGACCATCTCGCCTTCGACCACCGGCTTGAAGGCCGGCAAGGTCGCAAAGGTGATGGCCTCGTCGACTCCGTTGATGCGCTCGACGGCGGCGCGGTCGATCATCAGCACGCCGGCCTGCGCCGCGAACAGATTGGCGCGTCCGGTGAAGGCGCGATCGACGTGAATGCCTTTGCCTGCGACGACCTTCGCGACGTCGGCAGCCGCCTCGTCCTCGGAGACGTCGCCCGCCTCGAGCCGAACGACGACGATCTCATTGACGCCTTCCCGGACCAGCGCCTCGACTTCGGCGGGACCGATCAGCGTGCCCTTCTTCAGCACCAACGATCCCTTGCGCAGGGTGTGCACGGTCACCCCGCCGATCGCCTCGGCTGGACTGGCAGGACCGAACTTCATGCCGCCTGCTCTTTCTCCTTGGCCGGCAGCCGCAACGTTGCGGTGATCTGCGCCATGATGGAGACCGCGATCTCCGACGGCGACACAGCGCCGATGGCGAGCCCGATCGGCGCATGGATGCGGGCGATGTCGGCGTCGCTGGCGCCTTGGGCGCGCAGGCGGTCGCCGCGCTTGGCATGCGTCTTCCGTGAGCCAAGCGCGCCGATATAGAAGCAGTCGCGCGAGAACGCGTGCAGCAGCGCCGGATCGTCGATCTTCGGATCATGCGTCAGCGCGACAAAGGCCGTGTAGTGATCGACGTTGAGCGGCGGCAGCGCCACGTCGGGCCATTCGGCGATCAGCGGCACATCGGGAAAGCGCTCGGGACTGGCGAAGGCCGTGCGCGGATCGACGACGGTGACGTCGTAGCCGAGCGACTTGGCGATCGGTGCCAGCGCCTGGCTGATATGGACGGCGCCGATGATGACGAGCCGCGCCGTCGGCGCGTAGACGTTGAGGAACAACCGCTTGCCGCCCACCTCGACCATGCCGCTCTTGCCCATCCGCAGTTGCGTTGCGAGCTCGTTGCGCAAGGGATCGGCGGCGATGTCGGCGGCCTTGACCAGACGCTGCTCGCCGGTGGCGACGTCGGTGACGAGAATGGCCGGGCGGCGCGCGGCGCGCTCGGCATTGAGCTCGGCCAGTGTTCCCAATTGCATCGGTCAGCCCACCTTCTCGACGAACACGCGGATGGTGCCGCCGCACGACAGCCCGACGTTCCAGGCGGTCTCGTCGGCGACGCCGAACTCCAGCATCTTGGGCTGGCCGCTGGTGATCACGTCGAGCGCCTCGGTAACGACAGCGCCCTCCACGCAGCCGCCGGACACGGACCCTAAGAACGTGCCCTCGTCGTTGATCACGAGGTTGGACCCGACCGGGCGCGGCGCCGAGCCCCAGGTCTCGACCACGGTGGCGAGCGCCACGCCGTGACCGGATTTGTGCCAATCCTCGGCGGCCTTGAGGATGTCTTCGTCGCGGTTGAGCATGACTATCTCCTTCTCAGGCGGCGGGCCGGATCGCGCTGCGCTGATGCGGCGGCAGCGGCGACGACAGCGCCGAGATCAGCGTCCCGATCGAGGTCAAGTTATGTACCGGGCGGAATTCGTCAACGTGGGGCAGCATGGTTTTGATGCCCTGCGCCTTCGCCTCGAAGCCGGAATAGCGCAGCAGCGGATTGAGCCAGATCAGCCGCCGGCAGGAGCGGTGCAACCGGTCCATCTCGAAGGCGAGCTTGCTGTCGGCCTCGCGCTCCAGCCCGTCGGAGATCAAGAGCACGATCGCGCCCTGCCCGAGCACGCGGCGCGCCCACTGCTTGTTGAAGGTCTGCAGCGAGGTCGCGATCCGCGTGCCGCCGGCCCAGTCCTCGACATTGGCCGAGCAGCTCGCCAGCGCCTCGTCGGGATCGCGCTGGCGCAGCGCCCGTGTCACGTTGGTCAGCCTCGTGCCGAACAGGAACACCGAGACGCGCTTGCGCGCATCGGTGATGGCATGGAGGAAATGCAGGAACAGGCGGGTGTACTCGCTCATCGAGCCGGAGATGTCGAGCAGCGCCACGATCGGCGCCGGCTTCTCGATCCGCCCCAGGCGATGGAAGTTGATGATCTCGCCTTCGGTGCGCAGCGCCTGACGCAGCGTCTTGCGCATGTCGATTCGACGGCCGCGCGGGTCCGCGGTGTGGCGGCGCGTTTTCAGCTCGGCCTGCGGCAGCCGCATCTTGGCGATGGCGCGTGCGACCTCGGCGATCTCCGCCGCGCTCATCTGCGCAAAGTCCTTCTTCTGCAGCACCTCGCGGTCGGACACCGCGAGCCGCAGGTCCTGCTCCTGGTCCTTCGGCTCCTCGTGCATCTGCGGCTGCGACATCGCCTCCTGCACCCGGCGCGAGGCCGGCGGCGGCTTCTTCTTGGCGTGGTCCGGCAACGGCACCGAATCGAGCATCGACTTCCACTCCTCGGCGGGGCGGAAGAACAGGTCGAAGGCCTGGGAAAAGATCAGGGCATGCTCGTGGCGCTTGACGAAGATCGATTCGAGCGTGGTGAAGACGTCCGCGCGCTTGCCGATGTCGATCACTTCGAGCGCGGTCATGGCATCGATGACAGCACCCGGACCGACCGGAAGGCCGGCGGCGCGTAGCGCCCGCGCGAAGCCCGCGATGTTGTCGGCGATGCCGCCGGTCGGCGGCGCGAGGTGATTGATGGGCGTGGGCATCGGTCTATCCCCTCGTCATTCCGGGACGTGCCTCAAACTAAGTTCATCATTCCGGGGCAACCCAAAGGGCCGAGCCCGGAATCCATACTCACGGTCGTGGTTATGGATTCCGGCCTGCGTGCTGCGCACGCATCCCGGAATCACGACCTACGTTGTGACGCGACCGCGGCTCAAGTCTCGCTGGTCGCGTCCTTGATCGCCTTCTGCAACGCATCACCCTGCATACGGGCGATGTCGTCCTGATACTTCAACAGCGCGCCCAGCGTGTCGCCGACGACCTCGGCATTCAGCGAACGCGCATCGAGCTCGGTCAACGCCGTGGCCCAGTCCAAGGTCTCGGCGACCCCTGGCGACTTGTAGAAGTCCTGGTCGCGCAGCGCCTGCACGAAGCGCACGATCTGCTGCGACAGCCGCTGCGAGATGCCGGGCAGCCGGGTCTTGACGATGGCGAGCTCGCGCTCAGCGGAGGGATAATCGACCCAGTGATACAGGCAGCGCCGCTTCAGCGCGTCATGGATCTCGCGAGTCCTGTTCGAGGTGATGATGACGATCGGCGGATGCGGCGCCTTGACGGTGCCGAACTCCGGGATCGTGACCTGGAAGTCGGAGAGTATCTCCAGCAGATAGGCTTCGAACGCCTCGTCCGCGCGGTCGAGCTCGTCAATGAGAAGAACCGGCGCGCCTGCGACATCCGGCTCCAGCGCCTGCAGCAGCGGGCGCTTGATCAGATAGCGGTCGGCGAAGATGTCCGACGTCAACTGATCGCGGTCGACCTCGCCGCCCGCTTCCGCCATCCGGATCGCGATCATCTGCGCCGCTGAATTCCATTCGTAGACGGCGGAGGCGACGTCGAGACCCTCGTAGCACTGCAGCCGGATCAGCTTGCGGCCGAGCGCGGCCGACAAGACCTTGGCGATCTCGGTCTTGCCGACGCCGGCCTCGCCCTCGAGGAACAGCGGCCGGCCCATCCGCAGCGACAGATAGGTCACCGTCGCCAGCGATCGCTCGGCCAGATAGCCGCGCGAGGACAACAATTCGAGCATCGCGTCGACCGATGCTGGCAGGGCCGGAGCACTCATGGGCGAGACCGCTTCCTTCCTCACGCGTCCGTCACGAAGCCGGAGCCTCCGGTTCGGCGGCTCCCTCCGATGCGGTTGAGGCCTTGGCGCCGGCATTGGCCGCATCCACCGCGCGGCGCGCCAGCACACCGATCAGATGGGCGCGATATTCGGCGCTGCCGTGAATGTCGCTGTTGAGGCCTTCGGCCGAGACCGAAATTCCCTCCAGCGCCTTCGGCGAGAAACGCTTCTGCAGCGCTTCCTCGAAAGCAGTGACGCGAAACACGCCATTGCCGCCGGCGCCGGTCACGGCGACGCGCACGTCCGAGGGACGACGGGCGACGAACACGCCGACCAGCGCATAGCGCGAGGCCTGGTTGCGGAACTTCACGTAAGCGGCCTTCTTCGCCAGCGGAAAGCTCACCTTGGTGATGATCTCGTCCGGCTCCAGCGCGGTCGTGAACAGCCCGAGGAAGAACTCCTCGGCCTTCAGCTTGCGCTTGTTGGTGACGATGGTGGCGCCGAGCGCGAGGCATGCTGCCGGATAGTCCGCAGTCGGATCGTTGTTGGCAATCGAGCCGCCGATGGTGCCGCGATGGCGCACCGCGGGGTCGCCGATCAGGCTCGCCAGATGTGCGAGCGCCGGAATGGCTTCGCCGACCGTTGCGGAGTTGGCGACGTCGGCATGACGCGCCATCGCGCCGATCACCAGGTTGCGGCCTTTCACCTCGATCGTATCGAGCCCCTCGACATGGGAGAGATCCACCAGATGCGGCGGGCTCGCGAGCCGCTGCTTCATGACCGGCACCAGCGTGTGGCCGCCGGCGACCAGCTTGGCGTCTTCGTTCTTGGTGAGGAGATTGGCGGCCTGGCGCACGGTCGCCGGCCGATGATATTTGAATTCGTACATGGGGAAATGTCCTGTGCGCAGCGGGCCGACTGGGGCGAGGTCAGACGTTTAGGCGAGGTCCGATTTGGCCATCGCCTTGGCGCCGGCGGCGATCGATTGCACGATGTTCTGATAGCCGGTGCAGCGGCAAAGATTGCCTTCCAGCTCCTCGCGAATGGTCTCTTCGCTGAGCTCATGTCCCTTGCGATGGACGAGATCGACCGCGGTCATGATCATGCCGGGCGTGCAGAAGCCGCATTGCAGGCCATGGTGTTCGCGAAACGCTTCCTGCATCGGATGCAGCGGCGCGCCGTCGGCGGCGAGCCCCTCGATCGTCCTGACCTCATGACCATCGGCCATCACGGCCAATGTCGTGCAGGACTTGACCGCCTTGCCATCGAGATGGACGATGCAGGCGCCGCATTGCGACGTGTCGCAGCCGACATGGGTGCCGGTGAGGCGCAGATTCTCGCGCAGGAACTGCACCAGCAGCGTCCGCGGGTCGACGTTCGCCGTGACGGGATTACCGTTCACAATCATGGAAATCTTGGCCATTCAGGACTCTCTATTATCCGCGCGACAGCGTTGCACTGCAGCGCAGCCCAGCAAAATCAGTCGAAAACCATCATATGGGCGCTCCCGGCGGCGGGCAACCTCGCCCCCGGCCGCGCATGGGTCGGTTGCGGTCAGCCTTGAACGGCCTTGGCGAAGTTGGCGAAGAATTCGTCGGCGAGTTTCTTTGCGGTGCCGTTGATCAGCCGCTGGCCGAGCTGCGCCAGCTTGCCGCCGATCTGTGCCTCGACATTGTAGGTCAACAGCGTGCCGCCGTCCTTGTCCGCCAGCGCAACGATCGCACCGCCCTTGGCGAATCCTGCGACGCCGCCCTCACCTTCGCCGGAGATCTTGTAGCCGTTCGGCGGATCGAGATCACTCAAGGTGACCTTGCCCTTGAAGCGCGCGGAGACCGGTCCGACCTTCATCTTGGCGACGGCACGGAAGCCACCGTCCTCGGTCTTTTCCAGTTCCTCGCAGCCGGGAATGCAGGCCTTGAGCACCTCCGGATCGTTCAGCTTGGCCCAGACCTGCTCTCGCGGAGCGGCCAGCTGGACCTCGCCCGTCATCGTCATTGCCATGTGCATCTCCCCCGATTGGCGCGGTTAGAGGCATTCAAGTAAAGCACCGAACGTCCAAAAGGAAGGGCGAGCAGCGACCGGAAGCGTTGCAGAAAAGCCGGAGCACCGCAGCATTCCGGATCTCGCCGCCGTTGAGTTTTGATTGGCAGACGGCGGTGGGGGTGGTTAGTTCGCCATCGAATCTGCACGATTCCTCCGGCGGCGCGGCCGCCTGCGACAAGGATTCCGCTCATGCCGATGATCGATGCCGACGGCTGTCTGTTGAATGTCACCGTCGAGGGCCGCGACGGCGGACCGACCCTGATGCTCTCGAACTCGCTCGGCTCGACGCTGCAGATGTGGGAGCCGCAGATGCGCGCCTTCACGCAGGTGTTCCGCGTGATCCGCTATGACCGGCGCGGTCATGGCAAGTCGCAAGTGCCGCCCGGGCCCTACTCGATCGAGCGATTCGGCCGCGATGCGCTGGCGATTCTCGATGACCTCAACATCGAGAAGGTGCACTGGTGCGGCGTGTCGATGGGCGGCATGGTCGGGCAGTGGCTCGCGGCCCACGCTCCTGAACGTGTAGGCAAGCTCGTGCTCGCCAACACCACCTGCTACTACCCCGATCCGGCAATCTGGGACGCCCGCATCAAGGCGGTCGAGGACAGCGGACTCGCTGGAATCGCCGACACGGTCATCGCCGGCTGGCTGACTCAGGAGTTTCGTGATCACAATCCCGACGTTGCCGACCGGATGAAGGCAATGCTCGTGGCCACCCCGGTCGAGGGCTATCTCGCTTGCTGCAAAGCACTGCGGGCGCTGGACCTGCGCGAGGACCTGCCGGCCATCAAAAGCCCAACCCTCGTCGTGGCCGGCCGCTACGACAAGTCGACGCCGATCGCGATGGCGGAAGCGATCCGCAGCCGGATCCCCGGCGCCAGCATGACCATCGTCGATGCCGCGCACATCTCGAATGTCGAAGCGGCGGGCCAGTTCAACGATGCCGTGCTGGGCTTTCTGACCCAGCGCTGACGCACCGCGATGGATCAGGGCGTTACGCCTGCTGCGGCGCCGGCGTCGCCGTGGGCCCCATCTTCGGCGGAGCGGATGCGGAGGACGGCGAGGCTTGCGTCGACGGCTTCTCCACCAGCATGACGATGGCCGTGCCGAGCAGCATCAGGAGTTCCGTGGCATGCAAACGCAGTGCCTGGGGCTCCCCGAATTTGGCGGCCATGATCATGCTGAAGAAGGCGAGCATGCTGCCGAAAGCGAGCCCGATCGACAGCGCCTCGACATAGCCGGCCACCTTTCGCACCCGCGGAACCAGGATCAGGACCAGAAACATCGCGAAGAAGCCTGCGACCGTCAGTCGCGCCAGCGCAAGCAGCCAGGCGGCGCGGACGGTCTCGATGCCCGACAACTGCAGGTAGTCGCTGATGAACAAGGCCACCGCAATATTGGGCCGCGCGAACAGCCCCTGGATCGGCGACACCATGATCTGAAACGCGATGATGGTCCAGGCGGGCACGAAGTAGAGCGCCAGCAGCACACCGTTGACGCAACTGAGCCGCCAATTCCTGATCACGCAATCCTTGATCATGTCACGCCCACCTTTCCATCCCACAAACCGCCCGTCCGGCCGACTTCCAGACGAGCTAACGCGCGGCAAACGCGCCCGGCAATTTAAACCATTCGTTTACCTTAACAGGGTGGCGACGGGCGCGAGAGCCATCAACGGTCACCGTCCAAGAGACCCTGCCGGTGACCTCGCCGATCAGGCCTCGACTTCCCGCGTGACAACGGCCTTCCCGGCCATCAACGCCTCCACGAACATCTGCATCGCATCCGACATTGCGCGCCCGCTTCGTCTTCAGCACCGCGATGCGGCTGCTCCGCTGAATGATCGCCGTAACCGACGCCTGCATCGGGGTCACGATCGATGCGCCGGCAGTCCGATCGCGTCGATGGCCGCTGCACCGCAATTATGTGCGCCGCGCCATCATTGCTTTTGACTAGCGTCAAAGTAGCTAGACAATGTGATACTATCTTAAGACGAGCGCTGCTGCGTTTCGCACAGCTCGATCGTGATGCGGCAAGCAGCCGCCGAGCGGGAGTACTGCATGAGACTGGCTCGGATCTTCATCGGCATCCTCCTGCTGGCCGGCGGCCTCTACATCCTGGTCGGCGAGCATTTCGCCGGAACTTCAGGCGACGCGACCGTCAATGCCCGGCTTTACGTCGTGCGCGCGCCGATCGAAGGCCGCGTGACGCTGGGGGTGAGCCATATCGGCGTCAGGGTCAACGCCGGGGAACTCATGGCCGAGATCGTCGACGACCGGTTCGACACCACGCGCCTGCTCAATCTCGAGCGTGACCGTGACGAGCAGAAGATCGCGCTCAAGCGGGTTCCGGCGCAGCGTTCGGCGCTCGAGCAAGCGCGGGCCGCCTTCGCGGCCCAGTCGGCCAACTACAAGACCGGCCGCGTCCGCCAGATCGCGGCACGCATCGCCGAGGCCAAGGCGGCGGAGGATGCCGCGGCCGCCCGGCTGAAGCTCGCTGATCTCACCTTCACGCGGGCCAACGAGCTGAAGGAACGCGGGGTCCAGACGGTCGCCGGCCTCGACCAGGCCAGCGCCTCGCTCGATATCGCCAAGCAGGATTTGGAAAGCGCGAAACAGCGCACCAACTATGTCGAGACCGAGCTCGGCTCCGCGCAATCGGGGGTCTTCATCGGCGACTCCTACAACGACGTGCCGTTCTCGATGCAGCGCATTCACGAGCTCGACCTGCGCCTCGCCGAACTTGCCGTGGACGAGCAGCAGATCCAATCCCGCCTGGTCCAATACGAGCAGCAGATCAACGCCGAACGCGTCCGGATCAACCGACTGACCTCGGCGACGCTGAGGGCCCGCGTCCCGGGCATGGCCTGGGATTTCCTCGTCGACGACGGCGAATATGCCCGTCGCGGTCAGGATCTCGCCAAGCTGGTGGACTGCAACAGTCTCGTGGTGACCGCGAGCGTTCCCGAGAGTCTCTACGCCAGCCTGTCGATCGGCGCCCCGGTGCAGTTCCGTCTGTTCGGAGACGACCGGATATTCGATGGGACGGTGACACGTCTCGGCGGCTCGGGCGCCTCGCAACTCTACGCCAATCTCGCCGTCGGCCCGACGCCGCAGCACTTGCAGCGCTTCGACGTCACCGTTGCGGTGCCAGATCTCGCCAAGCAGCCGGATCTGTCCTGCGCCATCGGGCGCACCGGCCGGGTGATCTTCACCAGCGGACCGATCGCGGCATTGCGCGGCTTCGTCGCCCGGTACGGCTACTGATGCCGACGCTGTCACCATTCCTGTCCGCGTTCGCAGTCGTTGCGATCATCGTAGGGCTGCGCGTCCTGGTGTTGCCCCTCCTGGACCCGAAGATATGGTACTGGCGGACCCTGCTCCTCAGCGGCTCGATCCTGCTGGCCTGGCGCTATGTCGCCTGGCGCTTCACCGAGACCCTTGCTCCGCCTGGCCTCACGCCGGATGGGATCCTCAGCTGGGGCTTCGCCATTCTCGAAGCGCTCACCGTTGTTTCGTCGTCCTTCGCCTTCCTGATCCTGACCAGGACCAAGGAGCGGACGACGGAGGCTGATCGCCATGCCGGCTGGTGGCTTCCGAGGCCGCCGCCTCGGGTCGACATCTTCATCACCACCTACAACGAGCAGCTCGAGGTCCTGGAGCGAACCATTGTCGGCGCCAAGGCGATCACCTATGCGGCATTGCGCGTCTTCGTCCTCGACGACGGCAGCCGGGCCTGGCTCCGGGATTACTGCACCGAGCACGGCATCGGCTATGTCGCCCGTACCGACAAGTCGCACGCCAAGGCCGGCAACATCAACAATGCCTTGCGGCTGCGCGCGGCGGATGCGGACCGGCCGGATTTCGTCGCCGTTCTCGACGCCGACTTCGTGCCTCATCTTGACTTCGTCGAGCGGACGCTCGCGTTGTTCCACGATCCGGCTGTCGGCCTCGTACAGACACCCCAGCACTTCTTCAACCCGGACCCGATCCAGCACAATCTCGGCATCGGCGCGTCCTATCCCGACGAGCAGCGCCACTTCTTCGACAACGTCGAGCCGGCGCGCGACGCCTGGGGCATCGCAATGTGCTGCGGCACCTCCTCGATATTCCGCGTCTACGCCGTAGAGATGATCGGCGGCGTGCCGACCGAGAGCGTCACCGAGGATTTCCTGCTCACGCTGCGCCTGTCCGCGCACGGCTACCAGACCGTCTACCTGAACGAGGCGTTGTCGGAGGGATTGGCGCCGGAAGGCCTTGCGGAATACGTCACGCAGCGCGGCCGCTGGTGCCTCGGCATGATGCAGATCGTGCGCAACGTCTACAATCCATTCGGCTCCCATGGTCTGGGTTTCTTCCACCGGCTCAGCGTGCTCGACTCGCTGCTTTACTGGACGTCGACCTATCCGTTCCGCCTCGCCGCGCTGATCTGTCCACTGCTTTACTGGTGGGGCGGGGTGACCGTGGTGAACGCCTCGATCGCCGACATCATCCGGTATTACGGCCCCTATTATCTCTCGATCATGTACACGCTGAACTGGCTGTCCAAGGGACTGTTCATTCCGATCGTCAACGATGTCTCGCAGATCGTCGCCGCCTGGCCCGTGCTCCGCGCCGCCGCTCTCGGCCTGCTCTCCCCCGGTCCGCACAAATTCTCGGTGACCGCCAAGGGCGGCGATCGCGCCAAGATCATCGTGCAATGGCCGCTGATGCGGCCCTTCCTGATCCTGATGGCGCTGACCATCGGTGGCATGATTGTGTCGCTGACGTCCGATTTCGTCTTCAATACCACGGGGACCGCGGGAGACGGCGTCATCGTCGTGATGTTCTGGACGATCTACAACATTCTGGTCCTGTCGGTGGCGATCGCCGTGTGCATCGACCGTCCACGCTACAACCGGCCGCAACGCCAGATCGTCGAGCCGATAACCCTGACGGTCGACGGCGAGCCGCAACGCGGCTGGATCGTCAATCTCGGCCCCGGCGGCGCACGCGTCAGCGGTCCGGTCGGCCTTGCGACCGGCGCCATCGGCACGCTCACCTTGCCCCTGATCGGCGATATCCCGACCAAGGTCGCGGCTCCGACGAACGACGGCTACCGGCTCATATTTGCGGTGACGCCGCAGCAGCGCGCCCAGATCATCGAGCGGCTGCACACCGCGAGCGGAGTGCCCGGCGCCGACAGCGGCGATCTCGGCCGCATGCTGAAAGAACTCGCGCGAGCCGTGGCCGATTGAGGAGAAGACGATGACGAGGCGACGGTGGAGCTTACAGACAGCGGTGTTCCTCGGCGGCACGACACTGATCGTCGTGACGGCGCTGGCCGTTGCCATCCTCTATTCGGCGTCGCTGCAGCGGCGCGGCGAGGAGCTCGCGATCGAGCAGCTGAGGACGCGCGGTGAGCTCAGCGCAAACCTGCTGGCGCGACAGATGTACGGCACGTGGATCGACGTGTCGCGGCTCGCCGCGATCATCGACCCCGCCGACGTCGCCGAGGCGCGCCGACAGATCCAGTTCGTGAGCCAGTTCCAGCCGCGCTATGCCTGGCTCGGCATCGCCGACCCCGGCGGCAAGGTCATCGCGAGCAAGGACCGGATGCTGGAAGGACAAAGCGTCGCCGACCTGCGCTGGTTCCGGCATGGACTCGGGGTGCCGACGGCGGTCGATGATCGCGAACCAGAGACCCTGGGCCGGATGTTGCAGGCCGCTTCGGGACCGGACCGCTTGATCGCCATGTCGGCTCCGCTGATGCACGACGGCGCCCCCGCCGGTGTCATCGGGGCCCAAATCGATTGGAAATGGGTGATCGAATCCGTCGCGGCGCTGGCGTCGCGCGACATCGATCTGGTGTTGCTGTCGCGCGAGAGCATCGTGCTGTTCGGCCCGCCGGATCTCGTCGGCAAGCAACTGACGATCGGCTCGGCGCAGGCCGCAAGCCGCGGGGCCCCGGTCGCGCTCATCGAGCGATGGCCCGACGGCAAGGACTATTTCACCGTCACGTTCCCCACCGTGAAGTATGCCGATCTGCCGGGCTTCGGCTGGTCCCTTCTGATCCGGCAGGACGCCGTTGCCGCGATGCTGCCGACCCGCCAGCTTGTGCGCTCGTTTTGGTTCAACGTTGCCGGTGGCGTGTTCTCGATCCTGGTGCTGCTCAATTTCGCCGCGAAATGGGTGGCGACGCCGATGCGCCGTCTTGCCCAGGCCGCCGAGACCATGGTGAAAGATCCGTTTTCCGGCATGGTGGCTCGGGAAACCCGGTACGATGAGGCGACGCGGCTGCGCGACGCCTTGGTCAGGCTCCAGTCGAAGCTGATGGCAAAAGTGCCTGGTCCGACGGAAGACAGCGGTAGCGGCATATGAGCGGCGCCAGCGACACGATCAGCTCGATGCGCTCGACGCCGAAGGTCGCGGCCCTCGTCGCTCGCGCCTCCTTCGCCATCATTGGCCTCAGCGGCTAGCCCGAGCGGCGGCGAGGGAATCCGAGCTGAAAGCGAATCCTCCAGAGTCCACGCTAACGAGCGGTCCCGCAGACGCGGGTCCGGGTATTGCTGGCCGGGACGCGGGCTGCCCCTCCGTGTCCCTCATCTTGCCGGATCGGTCTCCCGGCCGGACTCTGGTGCCCCTGGTTCTTGTCCGCCAGCCTGCTCATGGGGTTCTCGCTTCGCTACCACGCGCAACCAGTGCGAGAGCACCTCCTTCGGCGGTAGGTGCTGTGTTCCGCGGTGGTCATTTGATGGCGATCGCCGGACCCGAGAAAGGCACGGGAACCGCGCCGTCAAAGGAGGCGGGATAAGCCCGCAATTGTGGCACTGCACGCTGTTGCGGCACCCGGTTCCTAGCTGTTAGTACTGGCCCACGCGTCGCCTTGGGCGCGGGTGCGATCTCCAGGCATACCAGCACCTGCTCTGCAAGGCCCCCGCCGCGTTGCGAACCGGTA
This sequence comes from Bradyrhizobium sp. SZCCHNR1051, assembly GCF_032489615.1. Lineage (NCBI taxonomy): Bacteria > Pseudomonadati > Pseudomonadota > Alphaproteobacteria > Hyphomicrobiales > Nitrobacteraceae > Bradyrhizobium > Bradyrhizobium sp. SZCCHNR1051. The sequence continues at coordinate 45,246 of NZ_JAUEYJ010000025.1, forward strand.
TCGGCAGTCTCACTCACGGCAGTTCATGGATTATTTCGCGCAACAGCTCATCAATGGCCTCGTCCTTGGCTCGATCTACGGCCTGATCGCCATCGGCTACACCATGGTCTATGGCATCGTCGGCATGATCAATTTCGCCCATGGCGATATCTTCATGATCGGCGGCTTCATCGCGCTGATCTCGTTCCTAGTCCTGGTGTCGCTGGGCCTGACTGCGGTTCCGGTCATTCTGCTGATCGTGCTGCTGGTCTCGATGGCCATCACGGCGCTCTATGGCTGGACCGTCGAACGCATCGCCTATCGCCCGCTGCGGCACTCGTTCCGCCTGGCGCCGATGCTGTCCGCCATCGGCATGTCGTTCGTGCTCACCAACTATTCGCAGGTGTCGCAGGGCGCGCGCGTCAAGCCGGTGCCGCCGATCATCACCGGCGGCTATACCCTGCACGAGGGTGCGGGCGGCTTCGTCGTCCAGCTCTCCAACATTCAGATCGTGGTGGTCATCACCACCATCGTTCTGCTCGCGCTGTTCACCTGGCTGGTATCCCGCACGCGGCTCGGGCGCGACATGCGCGCCTGCGAGCAGGACCAGACCATGGCGGCACTGCTCGGCGTCGACGTCGACCGCACCATCTCGATGACCTTCGTGATCGGCGCGGCGCTCGCTGCCGTCGCCGGCATGATGTACCTGCTGTATTACGGCCTGGTCGATTTCTTCATGGGCTTCGTCGCCGGCATCAAGGCGTTCACGGCGGCGGTACTCGGCGGCATCGGCTCGCTGCCGGGCGCGATGCTCGGCGGCCTCGCGATCGGACTGATCGAGACGTTCTGGTCGGCCTATTTCTCGGTGGAGTACAAGGACGTCGCGGCATTCTCGATCCTCATCGTGGTGCTGATTTTCCTGCCGACCGGCCTGCTCGGCCGGCCCGAAGTCGAAAAAGTCTGAAGATGGAGTCCGCGTGAGCGCGTCCCTTCCCGCCTCGTCGAAAGGCTCCGAACCGGTCGGAGCCGCCTTCATCCTCAAGAAGGCCTTTCTCAGTGCGCTGGTCGCTCTCGGTCTGTTCTCCCTGATGGTCGGCGTCCGCACCGAAGCGGGCCAGAGCGGCCAGCTCGTATACTGGACCCGCTTCGGCGACCTCACCAGCCTGGTTGCGGCGGTGTTCGTCGGCTCGATCGCGGTCGAGCTGCTGCGGCTGTGGCTCGGACCGCGCGGCGGCCTCGGCAGCTTCGTGCCGCCGTCCGTGCAGAGCGGCATGTCGGTAGCCGGCCGCTATCTCGCGCCGGCGCTGCTGATCTTCACTTTCCTGGTGCCGGTGATCTTCTACAATCAGCGCTATATTCTCGACCTCGGCATCCTGGTCCTCACCTACGTCATGCTGGGCTGGGGCCTCAACGTCGTGGTCGGTCTCGCCGGCCTGCTCGACCTCGGCTACGTCGCGTTCTACGCGGTCGGCGCCTATTCCTACGGCCTGCTCTCGACCACCTTCGGCCTGTCGTTCTGGATCTGCCTGCCGCTCGCCGGTATTCTCGCCGCATTCTGGGGCGTGCTGCTTGGCTTTCCGGTGCTGCGGCTGCGCGGTGACTACCTCGCCATCGTCACCCTGGCCTTTGGCGAGATCATCCGCCTCGTCCTCATCAACTGGCAGGACGTGACCGGCGGTCCCAACGGCGTCTCTGGGATTCCGCGACCGACGTTGTTCGGCATTCCGCTCACACCGGGCGAAGGCGGCCTTGCATCGATGCTCGGCATCCCGTTCTCGCCGACGCATCGCATCGTGTTTCTGTTCTATCTGATCCTGGCGCTGGCACTCTTGACCAACTGGGTCACCATCCGGCTGCGCCGGCTGCCGATCGGCCGGGCCTGGGAAGCGCTGCGCGAGGACGAGGTCGCCTGCCGCGCGCTCGGCATCAACATCACCACCACCAAGCTGACCGCATTTGCGACCGGCGCGATGTTCGGCGGTTTCGCCGGCGCCTTCTTCGCCACGCGCCAGGGCTTCATCAGCCCGGAATCCTTCACCTTCCAGGAATCGGCGCTGGTGCTCGCCATCGTCGTGCTCGGCGGCATGGGGTCGCAGCTCGGCGTGGCGCTGGCGGCGCTCGCCATGATCGGCGGCTTCGAGCTGTTCAGAAGCCTCGAGGGCTACCGCATGCTGGTGTTCGGTCTCGCCATGGTGCTCGTGATGATCTGGCGGCCGCGCGGCATTGTCGGCCATCGCGCGCCAACCGTATTCCTGGAAAAATCCAAGAGCATCTCTTCGGACCTCGTCAAGGAAGGCCACGGATGAGCTCCGCTCCCATTCTCGCACTTGAAAACCTCACCATGCGCTTCGGCGGCATCGTCGCCGTCAATGCGCTGTCGTTCACCGCGCAACGTACGCAGATCACGGCCCTGATCGGCCCCAACGGCGCCGGCAAGACCACCGTGTTCAACTGCATCACCGGCTTCTACAAGCCGACCTCCGGCGTCATCCGCCTGACCCATGATGACGGCGCGCAGTTCGAGATGCAGAAGCTGAAGGACTTCAACATCTCCAAGCAGGCCAAGGTGGCGCGGACGTTCCAGAACATCCGGCTGTTTCCGGGCATGACGGCGCTCGAGAACCTGATGGTCGCGCAGCACAACGCGCTGATGCGCGCGTCCGGCATGACGGTGCTCGGGCTGCTCGGCGTGCCCTCGTGGCGCGCGGCCGAGCAGAACGCGATCGATGCGGCCGTGTTCTGGCTGAAGCGCGTCGGGCTGATCGACCGCGCCGACGACGCGGCCGGCAATCTCGCCTATGGCGACCAGCGTCGGCTGGAGATCGCGCGCGCGATGTGCACCTCGCCGGCCCTGCTCTGCCTCGACGAACCGGCCGCCGGCCTCAACGCGCGCGAGAGTGCGGCCCTCAGCGAGCTGCTGCTGTCGATCCGAGCCGATCACGCCACGTCGATCCTGCTGATCGAGCACGACATGAGCGTCGTGATGGAAATCTCCGATCGGATCGTCGTGATGGACTACGGCGTCAAGATCGCGGAAGGCACGCCGCGCGAGATCAGGGATGATCCCAAGGTCATCGCGGCCTATCTCGGCACCGACGAGGAAGAGGCCGCAGCCGTGATGGAGGCCGAGGCGTGAGCGCGTCCCTCCTCGCAATCCGCAGCCTGCGTGCCTCCTACGGCAAGATCGAAGCGCTCAAGGGCGTCGATCTCGACATCAAGCCCGGCGAGATCGTCGCGCTGATCGGCGCCAACGGCGCCGGCAAGTCGACCCTGATGATGTCGATCTTCGGGCGGCCGCGCGCGAGCTCCGGCAACATCGTCTACGACGGCAACGACATCACACAGGTGCCGACGCATCAGATCGCGCAGCTGCGCATCGCGCAGTCGCCGGAGGGACGCCGCATCTTTCCGCGCATGAGCGTCGCGGAAAACCTGCAGATGGGCGCCGACGCCGGCGAGACGACCGACGCGGAACGGGCCAGCATGCTGGAGCGCGTCTTCGCGCTGTTCCCGCGCCTGAAGGAGCGCATCGACCAGCGCGGCGGCACGCTGTCCGGCGGCGAGCAGCAGATGCTGGCGATCGGGCGCGCGCTGATGAGCCGGCCGCGGCTGCTGCTGCTGGACGAACCCTCGCTCGGCCTGGCGCCGCTGATCGCACGCCAGATTTTCGACGCCATTCGGACACTCAACCGCCAAGACGGTCTGACCGTGCTGATCGTCGAGCAGAACGCCAATCACGCGCTGAAGCTCGCCCATCGCGGCTACGTGCTGGTCAACGGCCTGATTACGCTGTCGGGCACCGGCACCGAGCTGCTGCAGCGGCCGGAGATCCGCGCTGCCTATCTGGAGGGCGGCCGCCACTGAGGCGGAGCCCTCAAAATCCGGCCGAAATGACATTAGTCCTTCGTAGGTGTCGTCGAAAATTGCCGGTGACTTCGCCGTAAAATCAGCCACAATGCGCGCGGTCTGCGGCCCGCCGTTCGGGCCGTTCCGTGTCGACCTACCCCCCGCGAGGATTTCTCATGAAACCACTCAAACTCATCGGCTTGGCTCTCGGCGCATCGCTGGCGCTCTCGACCGCTGCTTTCGCCGAAGACATCAACATCGCCGTGGCCGGCCCCATGACCGGCAGTGAATCGGCCTTCGGCCGCCAAATGCAGAACGGCGCCGAGATGGCGGTAGCCGACCTCAATGCTGCCGGCGGCGTGCTCGGCAAAAAGCTCGCACTGCAGGTGGGTGACGATGCCTGCGATCCGAAGCAGGCGCGTTCGGTTGCCGAAAAGCTCGCCGGCTCCGGCATTCCCTTCGTCGCCGGCCATTTCTGCTCGTCGTCGTCGATCCCGGCCTCCGAGGCCTATGCCGACAGCAACGTCCTGCAGATCACGCCCGCGTCGACCAACCCGCTGTTCACCGAGCGCAAGCTGTGGAACGTGGCGCGCGTCTGCGGCCGCGACGACCAGCAGGGTCTCGTCGCCGCCAACTACATCGCGAAGAACTTCAAGGGCAAGAACATCGCGATCCTCAACGACAAGACCACCTACGGCAAGGGTCTCGCCGACGAGACCAAGAAGGCGCTCAACAAGGCCGGCGTCACCGAGAAGATGTTCGAGTCCTACAACAAGGGCGACAAGGACTTCAACGCGATCGTCTCCCGCCTGAAGCGTGACAACATCGATCTCGTCTATGTCGGCGGCTATCATCAGGAGGCCGGCCTCATCCTGCGCCAGATGCGCGACCAGGGTCTCAAGACCATCCTGATGGCGGGCGACGCGATGAACGACAAGGAGTTCGCCTCGATCACCGGCCCGGCCGCGGAAGGCACGCTGTTCACCTTCGGCCCCGAGCCGCGCAACAAGCCGACCGCGAAGGCGATCGTGGACAAGTTCAAGGCCAAGAACATCGATCCCGAGGGCTACACGCTCTACACCTACGCCGCGATCCAGGTCTGGTCGCAGGCGGTGAAGAAGGCCAACACCACTGACGCCAAGAAGGTGATGGACACCATCAAGGCCGGCGAGTGGGACACCGTTCTCGGCAAGCTCGGCTTCGACGCCAAGGGCGACATCAAGCAGATCGACTACGTCGTCTACAAGTGGGACGCCAAGGGCGGCTACGCCGAGCTCGGCGGCAAGGGCTCCTGATAGAACTCCTGATCCGCTTCGATCATCATCAGCAAAATGCAAACGCCCCGGTCCTGGACCGGGGCGTTCTGCTGAGAGCTTGGTTCGTCGTTGAAGCGCCTGCAGGACAGTCGTACGGAGAGTAAGTAACAGGCCGGCTCAGCCGGCACAGGCCGAAAGCGATGGGGCTCCCTTCGCCGCCACTGCCGCACGGGCCGTTTCGACGGCACGCATCAGTTCGGCCGGGCGGAACGGTTTCTGCAGGTAAACGACACGGGTCAGCTCGTCCGACATCGACGCGCCATCAAAGGCGGTCATGCCGGAGACTGCGACCACCGGCACGTCGGGAACCAGCGCGCGCATACTGCTGACCAGATCGAGCCCGTTGGAATCATCGAGATAGATGTCGACGATGACGGCATCGAACGCCTGGTCGCGGAACAACTGCAGTCCGGACGCAGCGGTTCCCGCTTCGACCACGTCGAACTGATTGACGCGCAGCACCATACAGATCATGGCGCGCACATCCTTCTGATCGTCGACCACCAGAATCCGTGGCATCAACTTCTCCAGAATTTTCCGTTGGACAACCTACAACCTATAAGGAAATCGAACACAACTACCGGTATATTTATCCCATTGGGGTAAAGGTGCAGTTACTTTAACTATCGACTCATTCTACAGAACGTCGCGATCTGGTACCATACAACCTTAATTAGAATATTGAAACTTTTCGCGCGCCAGTCACCGACTCCCTTTTTTGCATGTTGGCTCCCGTTGCGCAGGATTCCCGGAGATGCAGAGCATCGAGGATCACCGCGAAGTCCTGCTGTCGACGTCCACCGCGACGCGCCGAGACCAGATCGCAGCACTCGCTGCGGTTGCGATCTCGACCTTGCTGTTTGCCGCCGCCGCTCCCTTTGCCAAGGTGGAGTTGCCGGCGGTGCCTGCGTTCGTCGCGAGCTACCAGTCGGCGCTGGCGCTGAACGATCTCATCACCGCGTTCCTGCTGTTCTCGCAGTTCGTGCTGCTGCGTTCGCGACCGCTGCTGTGGTTGGCCTCGGGTTACCTGTTCACCGCGTCGGCCTCGCTACTGCACACGCTGGTGTTCCCAGGCCTGTATTCTCAGACCGGCCTGCTCGATGCAGGTCCGCAGACCGCAGTCTGGATCTACATGATCTGGCACGGCGCGTTCCCCCTGTTCGTTCTGGCCTATGCGCTGGACGACCGTCGCCGTCCGACGCCCGTTGGGTCGGTTGCGCTGTCGCTATCGGTCACCGTGCTCGGCGTGGCGATTGCACTTGCGGCGCTCACCTGGGCGGTGATCGCCCATGATACGGCGCTGCCCGCGCTCGTCCGCGATGACGCTGCCACGCCGGCTTTGAAAGTCGTGGTCGGCGCCATCTGGTGCGTGACATCGGCTGCCCTGCTCGTCCTGGCGCTGCGCAGGCCGCACAGCATTCTCGACCTCTGGGTCATGGTGGTGCTGTGCGCCTGGCTGTTCGACCTCTCGCTCTCCTCGTTGCTCAACGCCGCCCGGTTCGACCTCGGCTACTACGCGGGCCGCATCTATGGCTTGCTGTCCGCGAGCTTCGTACTCGGCGTCCTGCTCGCCGACAATGTCAGCCTGCAGGCGAGGCTCACGTGGCTGTTGCAGCAGCAGCGCCGGCAGAGCGAAAGCGAGCGGACACGCTTCATCGCGCGGGAGCGGCTGTTCAGCGCCGTCGTGGAATCCTCCAACGACGCCATCATCACGCTGACCCTGCAAGGCAAGATCACGTCCTGGAATCGCGCCGCCGAACACCTGTTCGGATACGGCGCAGACGAGGCGCTTGGCAACGACATCGGCCTGATCGTGCCCGCCGAACGGCGCAGCGAGGTCGATCGCATCCTGAGCCGGATCGGCGGCGGCGAGAAGATCGAGCATCACGAGACGATCCGCCGCCACAAGGACGGCCGCGAGATCGAAGTATCGCTCGGCGTGTCGCCGATCCTCGACGCGCATGGTGTGGTCATCGGCGCCTCGAAGGTGGCGCGCGACATCACCGAGAGCAAGCGCACCCGAACCGCCCTGACCCGTGAGACCGAGGAGCGCCGCCGCATCTTCGAGACCTCGCAGGACCTGATCCTGGTTGCCAACTCCTACGGACAATTGATGCAGGTCAGCCCGAGCGCGGTGGACGTGCTCGGCTACCGGCCGGAGGAGATGGTCGGCCGCAATGCCAGCGACTTCGTCTATCCGCCCGAGCTCGAGGCTGTCCGTAGCCAGATGCGCGCCTGCCGCCGCGGCCGCGACGTCCACAATTTCGAGGCGCAGCTCTTGCACAAGGAAGGCCGCGGCGTCGTTCTGAACTGGATGGCGAGCTGGTCGGACCCGGTGCAGCGCCACTTCTTCGTCGGCCGCGACCTCACCGAGAAGCGCGCCGCCGAGGCGCAATTCCGCCAGGCGCAGAAGATGGAGGCGGTCGGGCAGCTCACCGGCGGCGTCGCCCACGACTTCAACAACATCCTCACCGTCATCACCGGCAGCATCGGCATTCTTGCCGACGCCGTGTCCGACCGGCCGGAGCTCGCCTCCGTCGCCAAGCTGATCGACGACTCCGCCGACCGCGGCGCGCAGCTCACGCGGCAGTTGCTAGCCTTCGCCCGCAAGCAGCCGCTGCAGCCGACCGATCTCGACATCAACGCGCTGTTGAACGAGACCGCAGCCTTGCTGCGGCCGACGCTTGGCGCGCAGATCGAGATCGAGCGCATCCTCGGCGCCGATCCCTGCATCGCGCTCGCCGATCCGAACCAGCTCGCCACCGCGGTCATCAATCTCGCGCTCAATGCGCGTGATGCGATGCCGCAAGGCGGCAAGCTCACGCTGGAGACCGCGAACGTCACGCTCGACCAAGACTATGCCGACGCCCATAGCGAGGTGATCGTCGGTGACTACGTGATGATCGCCGTCAGCGACACCGGCTGTGGCATTCCGCCGGCCTATCTCGAGAAGGTGTTCGATCCGTTCTTCTCGACCAAGGGCACCGGCAAGGGCACGGGGCTCGGCCTCAGCATGGTATTCGGCTTCGTCAAGCAGTCGGGCGGCCACATCCAGATCTACAGCGAGGTCGGCCACGGCACCTCGATCAAGCTGTATCTGCCGCGCTCGGCGTCCGCTCCGGCGACCAGCGCGGGCTTGCAGGCGCCGGACGCGCGCGGCGGCAATGAGACGATCCTGGTCGTGGAGGATGATCTGCTGGTACGCCAGCACGTGATCGCCCAGGTCGGCAGCCTCGGCTACACCACGCTGGCTGCAGCCAATGCCGTCGAGGCGCTCGACGTGCTGGAGCGCCATCCAGAGATCGACCTGCTGTTCACCGACGTCATCATGCCCGGCGCCATGAACGGCCGCCAGCTCGCCGACGCCGCACGGGTGCGGCGGCCGGCGCTGCGGACGTTGTTCACCTCGGGCTACACCGAGAACGCGATCGTGCACCACGGCCGACTCGACGCCGGCGTGCTGCTGCTGCCCAAGCCTTACCGCAAGCCGGAACTGGCCCGCATGATCCGCATTGCGCTGGAGGCGTGAGGCCGTAGCCCGGGTGTTGCATTGAGCCCTCGCGCCAGCCGCGCTATCCATCCAGCATCATCACCTGCCGCGAGGGCGACCGTGCAAAACCTCCTCACCGACATCGCGGGCGTACGCGTGGGCCATGCCCAGGACGCAGCGCTCGCGTCCGGCGTGACCGCGATCCTGTTCGATCAGCCGGCGGTGGCCGCGATCGACATCCGGGGCGGCGGACCCGGCGTGCGCGAGGATGCGCTGCTCGATCCTGCGAATACGGTGGAGCGGGTCGACGGCATCGCCCTGTCCGGGGGCTCGGCGTTCGGGCTGGAGACCGCGAGCGGCATCCAGGCTTGGCTGGCGGAACAGGGCCGCGGCTTTGCCGTGCGCGACGCGCTGATCCCGATCGTCCCCGGCGCGATCGTGTTCGACCTCTTGAACGGTGGCAACAAGGCCTGGGGCCGCTACGCGCCCTATCGCGAGCTCGGCTATGCGGCCGCAGCGGCCGCCGATACCAGCTTCGCGCTCGGCAGCGTCGGTGCCGGGCTCGGGGCCACCACGGCCAACCTGCAGGGCGGGCTCGGCTCGGCGGCGGCGACGACGACAGGTGGAATCAAGGTCGCTGCCATCGCGGTGGTCAATGCCGTCGGCAGCGTCACGGTCGGCGACGGCCCGTGGTTCTGGGCGGCGCCGTACGAGGTCGACGGCGAGTTCGGCGGCCGCGGTCTGCCGGCCGCGTTCACGCCGGATATGCTGGCGATGCGCATCAAGGGCGGCCCGGCGGCGTCAGCCTCCGAGAACACGACCATCAGCCTCGTCGTGACCGACGCCGTCTTGACCAAGGCGCAGGCCAAGCGGCTCGCGATGATGGCGCAGACCGGCATGGCGCGCGCGATCTATCCGGTGCATCTGCCGCTCGACGGCGACATCGTGTTCGCGGCGGCGACTTGCGCCAAGCCGATCGAGCCGCTGGTCGAGCTGAGCGAGCTCGGCATGGTCGCGGCCAATGTGCTGGCCCGCGCGATCGCACGCGGTGTTTATCACGCGCGACCGCTGCCGTTCGCCGGCGCGCTGCCGTCCTGGCAAGGCCGCTTCGGCGGCTGAGCCTAGGCGCTCACCGCGGTCGTGGAGGACGTCGAGGCCGACAGCATCTTCGACTGCCGCTGGATCAGCTTCTCGATCAGATTGTAGGACGACGTGGCGGCGTTCGACGCGGTGGTAGCCGCCGGCGTCGTCAGCGTCACCTTGGAGCCGTCGGCATAGGTGATGGTGGTCGTCGTCGAGCCGTCGCTGTTGGTCGACGAGGAGCTCGACGCGCCCGACATTGCCTGCATCAGCGCGTCCGCCCCTGCCCCTGACGAATTGCCGGAGCTGCCAGCCTCCCCGGCTCCAGCACGATGATGATGACCACGGCGGCCGCGCGCGCCCTGCAGCGCCGATGTCAGTTCGTCCATGCTGACATTGCCGTCGCTGTTGCTGTCGAGCTTGCCGAACACCTTGTCGGCATTGGCGAGGTTGGTGCCGCCGGCGCCGAGCGCGGTCTCGAATTCGGACTTTGTGATCTTGCCGTCACCGTCGCCGTCGATCTGCGAGAACAGGTCCTGCAGCGGGCTGGTCGAGGCGTTCGCACCCGATGTGCCGGACTGGCTCTGCGCTGCGAGCAGCGCGTTCATCGTCTCCGGCGCGATCTGCCCCGAACTGCTGCTGCCGGAGCTCGACCACGGGGTGAAATTGCCGGAGCTGCTCGAGCTGCCGCCGTTCAGACTGAACACGCCGCCGCCGGCATTGCCCGATTTGCCGGAACCGGACTTCGTCGACCCAAGCGACTGCAGGGCTTCCAGGGCCGATGAGGCGGCCCCCAATGCAAACCACATGGCGAAACTCCGAGGTGGCCGCAATGCGCGGCGAAACAACGTCGGATCTCTCCGTCGCAATCCCCGTGCCAGCGCCAAACCGCTGATATGTCCGGATATTTCGCGATGTTGCGGATGCCCAAACCCGGCAGTTCATGCCGCGCTCGGCAGATTTTTCCCGCTCGCGTTGCCGCAACCGCGCCCGCATGATACGGCGACAATCCCGATCGCACTGGAACAGCCGCCCATGACACAGTCCTTCACGCCGCGCCCGCTCGTCATTGCGCCGTCGATCCTGGCGTCGGATTTCTCCAAGCTAGGCGAGGAGGTGCGCGCCGTCGATGCCGCCGGCGCCGACTGGATCCATCTCGACGTGATGGACGGCCACTTCGTGCCGAACATTTCCTACGGCCCCGACGTGATCAAGGCGCTGCGCCCGCATACGACCAAGATCTTCGACGCGCATCTGATGATCACGCCGTGCGATCCCTATCTCGAAGCCTTCGCCAAGGCTGGCTGCGACCACATCACGGTGCATGCGGAGGCCGGTCCGCACTTGCATCGCTCGCTGCAGGCGATCCGCGCGCTCGGCAAGAAGGCCGGCGTCTCGCTCAACCCCTCGACCCCGCTCAGCGTGATCGAATACGTGCTCGACCTCGTCGACCTCGTGCTGATCATGTCGGTCAATCCCGGCTTCGGCGGCCAAGCCTTCATTCCCTCGGCGATCGGCAAGATCCAGGATCTGCGCGCGATGACCGCGGGCCGGCCGATCGATATCGAGGTCGATGGCGGCGTCGGCCGCGACAATGCCGGCGCGCTGGCCGCGGCCGGCGCCAACGCCTTCGTCGCCGGCTCCGCCGTATTCAAGGGCGGCACGACGGAGGCCTACCGCAGCAACATCTCCGCGATCCGCAGCGCCGCCGCGTCGGCGCGCGGCGAAGCGATCTGAGGCACGCGGGGCGGGATGCACACGCTCACGCCGCAGCCGCTGACCAAGGCGGCCTTTGCTGATTTCGGCGACGTCGTCGAGACCGACGGCGCCCAACCCATCGAGATCAACCAGGGCTTCGCCCGCCGCTGCAACGGCCTCGCCGCGATCGACGTGACGTCGGGCGGCGCAGACGTGAACATCAGCCTGTTCGAGGCCAAGCCGCGGCCGCAGCCGATCGAGATCAAGCTGATGGAGCGGCATCCGCTCGGCAGCCAGCTGTTCATGCCGCTGCAGGACCGGCCCTGGCTGGTGCTGGTCTGCGACGACCCGCGTGATCCCGCGAGCTACCATGCCTTCACGGCCAGCGGACGCCAGGGCGTCAATTACGCCCGCAACGTCTGGCACCATCCGCTGCTGGTGTTCGATGAGGCCTCGCGCTTCATGGTGGTCGACCGCATCAGCCCCGACAATCTCGAGGAGCTGTGGCTCGAGCAGCCGCTGTTTCTAAGCATCCCCTGAATGGTGGCGCGCGCAGGCTGATCCGTGCGCAGGAGAGACGACGATGGACAAGCCGAACTACTTCGTGCCGCAGGGCGGCCACCCGCCGCAGACCGACCTGCTCACCGGGCGCGCCGTGTTCACTGAAGCTTACGCGGTCATCCCCAAGGGCGTGATGCGCGACATCGTCACCTCGGCGCTGCCGTTCTGGGACAAGACGCGGACCTGGGTGATCGCGCGCCCCCTGTCGGGCTTCTCGGAGACGTTCTCGCAATACATCGTCGAGGTCTCGCCCGGCGGCGGCAGCGCCCAGCCCGAGCCGGATCCGGAGGCCGAGGGCGTGCTGTTCGTGGTCGGCGGCGAGATCCTGCTCACCATCGCCGGCAAAGAGCATCGCCTGGGCCATGGCGGCTACGCCTTCCTGCCGCCGTTCTGCGAATGGACGCTGCGCAACGACAGCCAGGCGCCCGCGACCTTCCACTGGATCCGCAAGGCCTATGAGGCCGTCCCCGGCATCGCCGTGCCCGAGGCTTTCGTCACCAACGAGGCGACGATCGCCCCTGCCGCGATGCCGGAGACGCAGGGCCGCTGGGCCACCACGCGCTTCGTCGATCCGCTCGACGTCCGCCACGACATGCACGTCAACATCGTCACCTTCGAGCCCGGCGCCGTGATCCCGTTCCTGGAGACGCATGTGATGGAGCACGGGCTCTATGTGCTCGAGGGCAAGGCGGTCTACAAGCTCAACCGCGACTGGGTCGAGGTCGAGGCCGGCGACTTCATGTGGCTGCGCGCCTTCTGCCCGCAGGCCTGCTACGCCGGCGGCCCCGGCCGCTTCCGCTATCTGCTCTACAAGGACGCCAACCGGCACATGAAGCTGCGACCGTTCAGGTGAGAGGCGCGGTCGCGCAATCGGACCCGGACTTCGATCTCAACTCTAACGTCTCACGTCCCCGACACGACCTTCGCCGGCGCGTCGTCATCCTCCTCATCCGCCTCGCGCACCACGTGGCGTGTGCGCACCACCGTGACGGTGCAGCCCGCCTCCGCGGCGACCTTCGCCGAGACGCTGCCGAGCAGTGAGCGCAGTACGGAATCGCGGCGGGCGCCGATGATGATGTGGTCGACCTGGTTGGCCTCGGCGAACTCGATGATGGCGGCGGCCGGATCGACGGCCTCCAGCACGTGCACCGTCAGCCGGCTCGTGTCGAGCTTGAGCGGCGTCGCCCAGTGCTTCAGCGCGACCATGCGGTCGATGTGCTTGTTGTTGCCCTCCTCGTCCAGGGTGCGGTCGATGGTGAGGCGCCCGAGCTTCAGCACGTTGACGCAGGCGAGCCGCGCCGCGGGCAAGGTGGCGAGGATGCGCTGCGCGGTCAGCCGCAGCGCGCCGTTGAGCTCCTCGCCGCCTTCCACGGTGTCGATCGCGACCGCCACGATCGGGCTGGAGGCGATCTGCACCGCGACGTCGGATGATTTCTGTTCCGGCTGCACCAGGCCGCGGTTGAAGCGGCGGCGCCACACCGTGGTGATCGGATCGCGCGTCACCTTCGCCGAACGCGCCGTGAGCTTGACCTGGTCGGGATGGCCGAGATCGAAGGCGAGTTGCGCCGCGGTCGGATAACGCCACACCGGCTCGATCTCCAGGCAGCGCAGCACGATCTCCTGCAGCCAGGGCGGATAGTCCGGCTTCAATTGTCGCGGCGGATAGGGATCGCGCCAGAGACGCCGGCGCATGCCGCGCAGGGTCTCGCTCTCGCCGAACGGCCGCACGCCGGTGGTGAAGAAATAGAGCAGCACGCCGAGTGAAAAAATGTCGCTGCGCGGATCGCTGCGCGTCCCCATCATGCGCTCGGGCGCCATGTAGGGCGCGGTGCCGTAAGGCAGGCGGAATTCCTCCTGCAAGAGATCCGGCAGGTGCCTATGGCAGGACAGGCCGTAGTCGATCAGCACCGCCTCCCCTGACGGCCGGAACATGATGCTCGATGGCTTGATGTCGTGATGGATCACGTGCTGCCGGTGAATGTCGGCGAGCGCAGTCGCGATCTTCGCGACCAGCACCCGCACCTCCTCGTAGGCCAGCGGCAGCTCGGGCAGCCGCTTGTACAGCGTCTCGCCCGGAATCTGCTCGATCACGACATAGGCCTGGGTAGCGAAATCGCCGGTGCCGAAACATGCCGGGACGTGCGGTCCCGACAGTCTTGGCAGGATCATCTGCTCCATCTCGAAGCTGACGATCGCCGCGGGGTCCTCGCCCTCGGAGACGCGCGGCACCTTCATCAGGATCGGCCGGTCGATATCCGGACGCGTGACGCTCCACAACGTCGCCATGCCGCCGGAATGCACGCATTCGCCGACCGTGAAGCCGTCGATCACGACGCCCGGCTGGAGCTTTGATCTCGGCATGTTCTATCGCCCCATCGAGAGCCGCTGCGCCAGCCAGGGCGGCAGGCCGTTGTCGCGAATGCGCTGCGCCGCCGCCTCGACGTCATAGGGCACACGGCAATAGGTCAGCTCGCGGGTCTTGGTGTCGAAGGTCACGAACGACGCGGCAGGATCACCGTCGCGCGGCTGGCCGACCGAGCCGACCACGGCCAGCCATTGCCGGCCGCGCAACAGCTGAATGGGCATGTTGGCGGTCGGGGTGAAGCTCGTCATCTTCGCGGTCGCGGACATCGAATACAGCGCGGGACGATGGATGTGGCCGCAGAACGTCACCTGCGCCTCGGTCGCGATCATGCTGCGGGCCGCGTCGGCCGACGACTGCACATAGCGCCAGCGCGGCGGGCTCGAGGCCTCCGCATGCACGAACAACCGGTCGTCGTCACCGATGCTCATCGGCAGCTCGGCGAGAAAGCGGCGCTGCTCGGCGCTGAGCCGGCCGCGCGTCCACTCCATCGCAGCCTGCGCCTCGGCATTCATGCTCTCGCTCGCGGTCGAAACGGCATTGTCGTGATTGCCGCGCACCGCCAGCCCGCCACCGGCGACGATCTCCATGACGGTGTCGACCGACCATTCCGGATCGGCGCCATAGCCGACGATGTCGCCGAGACAGATGAGACGATCCGCGCCACGCGCACGCGCCGCCTCCAAGCAGGCCGCAAAGGCCTGCCGATTGGCATGGATGTCGGTCAAAATCGCCAGCAGCACCCGTTTCCTCCGGTTCTCAAGGCTAGCGGCCGTGGTCGCACAAGACTTGAGGAACATCAAACAAGATAGGCGGAGAGATGCGGAATGTCAGCGTTGCAGGTCCCCTGCGATGCGCCGGTGCGGCTTTCTTCCCTGGGTAAAGCTGAAGCCCAGGAAGTTGCGGTGGTTCGGTCTGGCGACCGCACTCTTGGCCTTGTTGACCTTGAGCTCGAGGCGCCGTGCCAGGAACGTCCCGATGCTCGCCATCATTCGCGCGCTCGCTTCACGCGGGAGGATACGGCTGCAGCCGCCTACTGCTCGTCCTTCGGCGGCATGCGCGGCGGCAGCAGTGGCGTGAACGAGACGCCGTCGCCGGCGGTCTTGGCGGCCTTGAACTCGCCAGTGGAGGGATCGCCGCCGGCGGTCTCGATGATCGTCTTCGGCAGAATGTATTCGCGCGCGGCATCGATGACCCCGCCGTCGCCGGTGCCGAAATCGGCGGCGCGGCCGCCCTGCGGATGGCCGGCCGCGATCTGGTCGGCGGCGTGCTGGGCCTTGTCGGCAAGTGTGTCGCTGTAGGGGATACGATAGGCGCGCGGCACGCCGCTCGGACGGTTGTCGTCGTCGAGCGCCTCGACCCACAGATAGACCGTGCCGGGATCGCCCTCGACGGAGTGCGGATCGACGATCCGCGCCTGCAGCACCTTGAAGCTCCTCGGCAGCCGGTCGACGCTGGCCCAGCCGAGCAGGCCGCGGGCGCCGACGAAGCTGCCGACATAGAACGCGCTGGTGATGACCACGGCGACCGCCTTGGCCTGCCACGGCAGCCGGGCATAGACCAGCACCAGCAGCAGCAGCGCGCCGATCAGCGCGTAGCACACGGACAGGGTGACGATGACGGTCTGCAGATTGCTCGTCATGGCCTGAGCATCCTGACGCCGGTCTTGGGATCGATATCGGCGCCGTTGCGCCAATTGCTGCGGAACGTCTCCAAGAGCGATTTCGGCCGGCGCTGCACGTCGATCACCTTGCCCTCGGCATTGAGCTTGAAGCGCAGCGCCGTCTTCTCGTCGCCGGAATGGTCGAGCACGACCTTGTCGTCGAAGATCACCTGCGCAGTCGGGTTGAGCTTCTGCACCTTCACGGTGGCCTCGACCGGCGCACCGCTAACGTTCTGGAAATGCGAGATGTTGACGGTGTATTCGCCGGCGACGATGCCTCTGACGGTGACGATCTCCTCGCGGATCGGCGACTGGATCTTCAGACCGTTGACCAGGATGAAATCGTTGGCGCCGCCGCGGTCGTCGCGGTCGAGCGTGAGGAAGCCGGCCTCGCGATGCCGGTACCAGGCGATGTTGCCGACGGGGTCCTGCACGAACAGGTCGAGATCATCCGGGTGATTGTCCGGCCAATCCATCGTGATCAGGAACTCGGCTTTCGAGTCGACCTTACCGTCCTTGGCGTCCGGCGAGATCGCGAGCACCGCGATGAAGAAGAAGAACGCGACGATCTGCAGCGCCTTGAACAGCATCACGCTGAACGGGTCGAACTGCTCCTCGCGCGGATAGAGTCCGAAATCGTCCATCATGCGACCTGCTCCGGCGCGCGATCCATCGCGCGCTCGAGCCGCGGCGTCACCCGCGTCTCCGTCAGCATGACGGCGTCCGAGAACATCCGTCCCGTCGCCGCATCGAGCATGTAGTACTGGATGCGCACCAGAATCGAGCCGACGAGCCCGGCGAGCGTCGTGTACATGGCAATCGCCATGCCGTCGCTCATCAGCCCCATCGACGATTTCATCGCGAGCTTATCGTTGACGTCGAGGCCGGCGATCGGCGCCAGCATGATGATGAAGCCGATGATGGTGCCGAGCAGGCCGAGCTTCATCAGCGTGTCGGAGGCGAAGCCACCGAAGCCGTTGGAGCCGCGCAGGCGGTCGGCCAAGGTGCGCAGTAGCAGCGTCTGGTCGAGCCGCCCTGCCCCTTGCGTTTGCGCCTTGGTGACGAGGCTGCGGATGTGGTTGGTGACGAGCCCCTTGGGGAGCAGTTGTGCATCAGGTTCGAGCGCGCGCGCCGCGTCGGGTCCGATCAGCACGGCGCGGCAGCGCCGCGCTGCATCCGCCTCGCGCGCGATCGCTCTGGTGCGCCAGAAGCAATGGCAGCACGTGGCGACGTAGAGCACGGCGATGACGCTGGAGATGTAGGTGCGGTCGGAGGCGACCATCAGGTGGAAATAGCCGTAGCGGGCGAGCACCACGGCGGCGAATATCGTGAGGCCGGTGAAGATCATCCAGAGCAGCAGCGGCCCGCGCTCGGCTGCGTCGCGCGCAGGTTCCACTCGTTCGGCACTGCTGACCACGCTCATGCATGAACTCCCGATGCGCGCCGTTTCGTTCGGCGCTTCGCAGAGGAGTTAAGCAGAGCGGCGGAACAGCGTCCAAAGACATCTGCCTCGAGGCTCTCGGGAAAATTTCCCAACCTGCCGCTTGCTGCAGTGCATTTGCTTGGCGGAGCACCATCCCATTGTTACGCTGCGGCAAAAGCCGTGGAGAGGATCGCATGCGTCTCGTGCTCCAACTCATTGCGCGCCTCGCGCTGATCGTGCTGCTGTGTCTGGCCGCCGCGGCCGTATGGGTCACCGTCGACGCCTATCGCAGCGTCGATCGCGCCACCGCGGCCTCGGCCGACCGGGTCTCGCAGGCGCTGGAGGCGTTGTATTGGCGTGAGCTGCTGCTGCGCAGCAACCGGTCGCGGGAGCGGCTGCTGCCGCTGCCCGACTGGCGCACGACCGAGACCATGAAGCTGATCGCGCCCGGCATCTGCGTCCAGCTCAAGCCCGAGGCAGCGTTCGAGAAGCCGCTGTGCGGCCAGAGCAAGGGCCTCGGCGCCGCGCCGCCGCGCTGGTTCTCAGGCGCCGTGGAAGCCATCCTCGGCGATCACGCGGCGGTCGCGCAGCCGATCAGCGCGCGCGCCACCACGGCGGGAACCGTCTCGGCGATCGCCGATCCCGATGCAGCGATCCAGCTCGCCTGGCTGCGCATCCAGGACAGCTTTGGTGTGGCGCTGGCGATGGCGATCGCGATCGGCGTGCTGGCCTCGCTGGCGATCGCGCATGCGCTGGCGCCGGCGCGCAGCATCGTCCAGGCGCTGCAGCGGATGGCCGAGGGCGACCACCGCCCTGCGCTGCCGCGCTTCCGCTCGATGGAGCTCGCCATGATCGGCCGCGCCGTCGGCGAGCTCGGCGACCGGCTGGCGCAGGCCAACGAGCAGCGCGCCGCGCTGACCGAGCGCCTGCTCGACATCCGCGACGAGGAGCGACGGGCGCTGGCGCGCGAGCTGCACGACGAGTTCGGGCAGAACCTCACGGCGATCCTCGCCTTTGCCTCGACGATCGAGAGCGCCGGCAGCGGCCGCAACGATCAGGTCGCCCAGGATGCACGGATGATTACGCAGTCCGTCAGCCATCTGATGGCGTGCCTGCGCGGCACCTTGAGCCGGCTGCGCCGTCCGCTCACCGAGGAGCTCGGCCTCGCCGCAGGCCTGATCGCGCTGACCGAGAACTATCAACATGCCGCGCGGCCCGCGATCCGGCTCGACCTCCACGGCGATCTCGCCGACATCCAGGGCCCGGTCGCGGTCACCGCCTATCGCATGGCGCAGGAATGCCTGACCAACGCGCTGCGCCACACCAGTGCGAGCGAGGTGTCGTTGCGGGTCGAGCGCCGTCAGGGTCCAGACAGTGCGCTCGTGATCTCGGTCGAGGACGACGGCGGCGGCGATGCGACCCTGCTGGCGCAATCGAGCGGCTTCGGCCTGACCGGAATCCGCGAGCGCATCGCCGCGGTCGGCGGCTCGCTGTCGATCGGGCCGGCCGCGCGCGGGCTCAGCGTCTCCGCGACAATTCCACTGGCCGCCTGAGACAACCGGGATGCCCGAGCGCACAGGCATTTCGATCCTGCTGGTCGACGACCACCCGGTGGTCCGGCAAGGCTATCGCCGCGTGCTGGAGAGCCAGGACGGGTTTCGAGTCATCGCAGAGGCCGACAGCGCCGCGGCGGCCTATGCCGCGTTCAAGGCGCATGCGCCCGACGTGGTCGTGCTCGACATCTCGATGAAGGGTGCCAGCGGGCTGGAGGCGATCCGCAACATCCGCGCCCGCGACAACCGCGCCTGCATCCTCGTGTTCTCGATGCATGGCGAGGCGCCGCTGGTGAAGGCGGCGTTCGCCGCTGGCGCGAGCGGCTTCGTCACCAAGAGCAGCGAGCCGTCGGCGCTGGTCCGCGCCATCCGCATGGTCATCAACGGCGAGCGCGCGCTCAGCGACGACGTCGCCCACGTGCTGGCCGCTGACAGTCTTGATCCGCAGCAGACCGTGCTCGACCGGCTCGGCGAGCGTGAGATCGAAATCCTGCGCCAGTTCGCGTCGGGCCTGACCACCGAGCAGATCGCCGCCAACCTGCACCTCAGCGTCAAGACGGTGCAGAACTATCATTATCTGGTGAAGGCCAAGACGGGATTGCAGACGGATGCGCAGCTGGTGCGTCTGGCGGTGACCAGCGGGCTGACGAATCTGTAGGCTGCCGTAGGGTGGGCAAAGGCGCTGCCGTGCTGTCGCCGCATGCGAGCCAGCAGTGGCGCCGTGCCCACCATCAAACTGATGAGTTCGCTGATCGACGGTGGGCACGGCGCGCGCGATCTCGGCCCAAGCCGATGTCGTGCAACGCGCCTTTGCCCACCTACGAGCTGTGTGAACCCGCATGTCGCTGCGCTCATGCGGGCTAGGCGCGCCTAGCGCGCCTGAAGTCCACGGAGCAGCAGGGTCAGCACGGCATCGACCCGGGCCTGACAGGTGCATTCGCCCCATTCGTCGGCATGGGCGGGATGGTGAAAACTTCTCGTCGCGTCGAAGATCGCCGCGGCCGCGGTCTTGGGATCAGTGACGTGGAACGTCCCCTGCGCGACCCCCTCCGCGATCATGCCCTCGACCTGGGCGATCAGGTGCTGCTTGTGCGCCTTGACCACCGAGCACGCCTCGCGCGCCAGGGTGAGATAGGTCGCGAACATCTCCGGATCTTCACAGACCCGCTTCTGCTTGGCGCCGAACAGCTCGCGCAGCCAGCGCTCCAGTTTCGCCGGCGCGGGTCCCGGCTCGGCCGCGATCTGCGCCAGCGGCGCGCTGACCCGCTCGAGCCAGCGCCTGGCAACCGCCTCGCGCAGCGACGCCTTGCTGGGGAAGTGACGATAAACGGAGCCGTGGCTGACATCGAGCGCTCTCGCGACGTCGACGACCGTCGCTTTGGCGAGCCCGTAACGGCGCAACACGTCCTCGGTGACTTCGAGGATGCGCTCGGATGTCAGAACCACGGCCTCATTCATGCGTGCACCATATCGGTGTCGGACGTATGCGCCTTGATCTGGATCGTCTCGGCCCGATCGGCGGACGACGGCGCGCGGAATTTGGCTGCCTGGGTCTCCAGGTGACGCGCGACCTGGTGATTCAGCCAGTCCTGAAATTGTGAGTGCAACAATCGCTTTTCAATCTTCATCGAAGCGGTCCTTCGCAGTTGAAACCGCTGAACCCATGGTCAGACAGTGCAAGTTGATCTTCAGCATGACAGCGGCAGAGACATACACCATCGCGCTGACAGATTTCAATATCTGTCAGCGCGATTTTTTCGAGCGGTATCATAATCCACCTCGATCGCACCGGCCGAGCGGAAAGACCGCCGTTTGTGTCGATCCGGCCGCTCTGGTAAAGCGCGGCGTAAAATGCTGGCGTGGACGCCCGGTCCCGCCCACCTTCCCTCCCGCCTCGGAGCGCCGTCGATGATCCCCCGCTATACCCGTCCCGAAATGGCCTCGATCTGGGAGCCGCAGACCCGGTTCAAGATCTGGTTCGAGATCGAGGCGCATGCGGCGGACGCGCTGGCGCAGCTCGGCGTGATCCCGAAGGACGCGGCCAAGACGATCTGGGCCAAGGCCAAGGACGCCACCTTCGACGTCGCCCGCATCGACGAGATCGAGCGCGAGACCAAGCACGACGTCATCGCCTTCCTGACCCATCTCGCCGAGATCGTCGGCCCCGAGGCGCGCTTCGTGCACCAGGGCATGACGTCATCGGACGTGCTCGACACCTGCCTCAACGTCCAGCTCACCCGCGCCGCCGACCTGCTGCTCGTCGATCTCGACCGCGTGCTGGCGGCGCTGAAGACGCGCGCCTTCGAGCACAAGATGACGCCGACCATCGGCCGCTCGCACGGCATCCATGCCGAGCCGGTGACGTTCGGCCTCAAGCTCGCTTATGCCTATGCGGAATTCTCCCGCGCGCGTGAGCGCCTGGTCGCCGCCCGGAAGGAGGTCGCGACCTGCGCGATTTCCGGCGCTGTCGGCACCTTCGCCCAGATCGATCCGCGGGTGGAGGAGCACGTCGCCAAGGCGATGGGCCTGTCGCCCGAGCCGATCTCCACCCAGGTGATTCCGCGTGACCGCCACGCGATGTTCTTTGCCACCCTCGGCGTGATCGCCTCCTCGGTCGAACGCTTTGCGACCGAAGTCCGCCACCTGCAGCGCACCGAGGTGCTGGAAGCCGAGGAATTCTTCTCGGAGGGACAGAAGGGCTCCTCCGCAATGCCGCACAAGCGCAACCCGGTGCTGTCGGAAAACCTCACCGGCCTCGCCCGCATGGTGCGCGCCTATGTGACGCCGTCGATGGAGAATGTCGTGCTCTGGCACGAGCGCGACATCTCGCACTCCTCGGTCGAGCGCATGATCGGTCCCGACGCCACCGTGACGCTCGACTTCGCGCTGGTGCGCCTCGCCGGCCTGGTCGAGAAGCTGCTGGTCTATCCCGCCAACATGGAAAAGAACCTCGACCGCCTCGGCGGCCTCGTGCACTCGCAGCGCGTGCTGATCGCGCTGACCCAGAAGGGGGCGAGCCGCGAGGACTCCTACAAGCTGGTCCAGCGCAACGCGATGCCGGTATGGCGCGGCGAAGGCGACTTCCGCACCCTGCTCAAGGCGGACGCCGAGGTGAAGAAGTATCTCACCGACGCCGAGATCGACGAGCAATTCGACCTCGGCTACCACCTCAAGCACGTCGACACGATCTTCCGGCGCGTGTTCGGCAGCGCCGAGTGACGGCGCGCGCCGTCACAGCTTCTTCAGCGAGACGGCCGCATTGCCCTTGTTGTTGAAATAGAATCGATACAACAACCAAGGAAACAGGATGGAGGTGTCGTTGACGTAGACGAACACCTCCCCATCGCTGCGTGCGGTGAACTCGGCCGTCCAGCGGCTACTGCCGGGGGCTTCGGGTCGGAAGGTGGGGAGATGCTCCTCCAATCCCGTGCTGCCCACCCGCACGATGGGCGCGAACCAGTTCGACCAGATCAGCCGCTTGAACGGCAGGCCCGGTAGCTGCGTCCAGGTCCCGTAACCGAAGCCGGCCGGGGATGCAGGGATGCTGCCGTCGCTCCATCCCTCTCCGACATCGAGCGTGATCTGATACGTCTCGTCCTGCGCCACGCTAAGCGCT
The DNA here is from genome assembly GCF_032489615.1 of Bradyrhizobium sp. SZCCHNR1051. Classification (NCBI taxonomy): domain Bacteria; kingdom Pseudomonadati; phylum Pseudomonadota; class Alphaproteobacteria; order Hyphomicrobiales; family Nitrobacteraceae; genus Bradyrhizobium; species Bradyrhizobium sp. SZCCHNR1051. The sequence continues at coordinate 67,833 of NZ_JAUEYJ010000025.1, forward strand.
GTCGGATAGCAATGGTGGCGCGTCTCGAACAACGGCCGGATACTTCCATTATGCCATGCCCCGATCTCTGTCTCGTTGACCTCGGTCGGCCTCAGTGTTGCCTTGCAGAACAGACCGGCCGTGTTGGCCGCGCCGAACGCCAGCCACCAGAACAGCCAGAACATGATGCCGGTCGGGAAGATCCACGATTTCAGGACGTAGAAACCGGCGATGTACCAGCCCTGGCGTCGCAGCGAATAAACCGTCGCGCGCCAGCCGGTCACCGGCTTGTGCCGGGATGGATCGTTCCAGGCGATGCGTGCGGCGTCGCGGATCGTTCGCTGCAGTGAGGTGCCCCACGCCGTCAAGCCGAGCGCCACGGCTGCCCCGATCAGCAGGAAGCCGGGCGAATCCCGGAACGCTACGAACCAGGGATCGAGAAATCTTGGCAGGAACGCAGCCGCCGCGTTGACCAGGGGATCGCCCACCACACGCAGGGGGTCATAGAGGAAGCGCGGCCGATAGATGACGGCGTACGGGATCGCCGCGACGAACAGCAGCGCGAACATGGTGGCGAAATAGACCACGCGGCGCAGCCAGACCCAGTTCCAGACATCGTCCTGCACCCGCGTCCGCGCGTGCCCGCGATCGAGCGGATGCGGCGCATCGACCGGCGTATCGGTCTCATCCGTGACGCGGTAGCTGGCGGGTACGACCACCGGTGCATAATGATCGGGACCCGACTGGATGCGCTCGAACACCGTGCGGTGAATGGTCGGCTTCACCGGCGGCAAGGGCGGCTGCGGAAGGCTCGGATGCAGATCGTCCTTCAGAAGTTCGGTCTGGGCCTTGAACGGCGAATGCAGCAGCCACTTGATGCGACTGACATCGTACCGGAGCGATAGCTTGTAGGGCGGCGCTTCATAGATTTCGCGCAGATTGCGCGGCTTGTAGCGGTAATAGGCAGCCAACCCCTTGCGTGAGTCGTTCAGCGTATCGAGCGGATCGATCTCGGGATCGTAGAGCAGCCTGCGCCGCCCGTCGAGATAGACGAGACCATAGGCCTGGGCGCGGTCGAGCATCCAATCGAGCGTCACATAGGAAAGGCCATCCTGCGGATAGCCGCCGCCGATGTCGGAATGCACGCCTGTAAACCACACCTGGCTGATGCGCTCGCGGTCACGTGGCGGCAGGTCGGTGCGCAGATGCGGCGGCGGGTCGGCGAGTTTCGCAGCTTCGCTGCGCGGATCGCGATCGATGCCGAACAGCCAGTCCTTCTTGTCACTGCGGCCCGGGACGGCATCGTCCCGTCCCCACACATAGCGCTCGTCCCAGATCACCGGGCGGAAGGCGTCACGCTCCTCCTCGATCGCGAGCGCGTGGCAGGCGCGATGGATCTTGGAATTCATGAACTGGTCCGGCATCGACAGCGGCCAGATCCAATAGTCGATGGCGCGGGTCATCTCCTCGATCGGCCCGCCATAGGCGTCGACGGTGTCCCAAATGCCGACGAAATGCACGCTCTCGACCTCGATCGACGGCGGCGCCTCGGGCGCAACGCCCTGCAGCCTGCGCAGCAGCTTGATCCCCCCATCGCGCCATTTACGGAGGTCCAGGCCGATCTTGCCGAGATATCTGAGAAGTCCGGTGTTGTAGCGGCGACGATAGCGGCGATAGGCGTCCGCAGCGAAGCGCGCGAGGTCGGCCTCATTGTTGTTGTAAGCGACGAGGCCCTGCCCCGCGATCATCGCCGCCACGATGCGGATCGTGAACGCGCCGCGGCTGAAGCCGAAGCAGTAAATGCGGTCGCCCGGCTTGTAGTTGCGACAGCAAAAGATGTAGATCGCAATCGCATTCCGCTTCAGGCCGAAGCCGAAGATGCCGCCGAGGGCTGCGAACAGCTTGAAGGAGGACGTGCCGACGCCATCGTCATAGAAGGCGACCTGCCGACGCGGATCGCGCAGGTCCAGCAGCTGGAACAGCCGCCAGACATTGGTCTTGAACACGGCCTTGGCGCTGTTGCCGGTCCCGTCCGACAACAGCACGATGTTCTTTGCAACAGGATTGGACACGAGGCCCCCCGACCAGAATGCCGGCAGGGAGATTGGTCCGCAATTGCAAGAAAATCAAGGCGCAATCCCTGCGCGAGCCTGCAGGACACCCGCTCAGTTCTCAGCACCGCCCGTCATCCGCAAGGCAACATCGTCGCTTGATCCAATGCAGACATCGAACGGGGGACGGCGTATCGAGCCCCCCGCAGGCCGGGTCGGCGCGCCCGAGGGATCACCGGAGGCGCGACTGACAGAGCGGCACGCATGGAATCACTCAAAAATGATCAGCAGATACCTTTGTGCGGTTGTCCGACATCTCGTCGTCGACCTCTGATCCTTCGACACCGACCAGACGAGCGCCTATGCAGGTCGTCCTGCTCCCCCATCGACGAGACACCCACATGCCGGCGACCTATGATCCTCTGCTGCGACGGATCCATTGGGCAACGGCGCTGCTGTTCATTGCAGCCATGCTGATCGGACTCTATTGCGGCCTGCAGCCGGCTGGGACATCGCCGCGGCGCGAGTTGCTGGAAATCCACAAGTCGCTCGGCGTCACGCTGTTTCTGCTCGCCATTCTCCGTCTGATCGTGCGGGCAAGCACGACGGCGCCAGCGGCACCTGCTGCGTTCAGCCCGCTGGTCCGCGCGATGTCACGGCTCAATCATTGGATGCTCTACGCGCTGCTGCTGGTCATGCCGGTGACGGGCTACATGTTCTCGTCGGCCGGCGGCTACTCGCTGCGCTACTTCTGGACGTTCAGCTGGCCGCGCCTGTTCGCCGGCGACAAGACGATCGCGCAGGCCGGCGAGATCACGCACGACGCGCTGGCCTATGTGGTCTATCTCGTCGTCGGCCTGCACATCGCCGCCACGCTCTGGCATGAGTTCGTCAAGAAGGACGAGACATTGGCCCGGATGTGGCCGCGACGGTAACCTCGTAGCCCGGATGAGCGCAGCGACATCCGGGTTCATCGCAGGCAGCGTTGGAGACCCCGGATATCGCTCCGCTCATCCGGGCGACGAGGTCAACGCGCTGCGCCTTCGTAGGGTGGGCAAAGCAGTCGCCGTCAGGCGGCAGCGTGCCCACCGTCGTGCGGCAGAGCAAGCGATCAGATGGTGGGCACGGCGCCTTCACGATCTCGCTCGTAGAATGAGCACGGCTGCGCCTTTGCCCACCCTACACAGCACCAACTACATCGGCTTCGCCGCCGCAACCAGATCGCCGGCGCGCTGGTCCTGTTTCATCAGCGAGGCCAGCTCGGTCTCGTCGAGCGTCTCCTTGACCAGCAGGCGGCGGGCGGCGCGCTCCAGCACGTCGCGCTTGTCCTGCAGCAGCTTGCGGGTCCGCTCCAACGCTGATGTCACGATCGCACGCACCTCGGCGTCGATCGCATCCCCTGCGGCCTCGCCATACTCGGCGCTGCGTGAGACGCCCGGCGCAAGAAACGACTGGTTGTCGCGCTCGTAGGCGACCGAGCCCAACTGCTCCGACATGCCGTAGCGGGTCACCATCGAGCGCGCGATGTCGGTGACGCGGCGCAGATCGTCGGCGGCGCCGGTCGACAGATGGCCGTAGACCACGAGCTCCGCGGCGCGGCCGCCGAGCAGCACCGCCATCTTGTTCTCCAGCTCCTCGCGCGTCATCAGGAAGCGATCTTCGGTCGGACGCTGGATGGTATAGCCGAGCGCGCCGACGCCGCGCGGAATGATCGAGACCTTGTGCACGGGATCGGTGCCCGGCAGGCTCATCGCGACGATCGCATGCCCCATTTCGTGATAGGCGACGATCTCGCGCTCCTTCGGGTTGAGCAGCCGGTTGCGCTTCTCCAGGCCGGCGACGATGCGCTCGATGGCGTTGTTGAAATCGTCGAGCCTGACCTCGTCGCCGCCGCGCCGCGTTGCCAGCAAGGTCGCCTCGTTGACGAGGTTGGCGAGATCGGCGCCGGTGAAGCCGGGCGTCAGCGCGGCCACCTTCTCCGGATCAACGTCGACAGCGAGCTTGGCCTTCTTCAGATGCACCTGCAGGATCTGGATGCGGCCCGGCTTGTCCGGGCGATCGACCAGCACCTGGCGGTCGAAGCGGCCGGCGCGCAGCAGCGCCGGATCGAGAATCTCGGGCCGGTTGGTCGCCGCCAGCAGCACCAGACCCGTCGAGGAATCGAAGCCGTCGAGCTCGACCAGCAGCTGGTTGAGCGTCTGCTCCTTCTCGTCATGGCCGCCGGCGAACGGGCCCATGCCGCGGGCGCGGCCGAGCGCATCGAGCTCGTCGATGAAGATGATGGCGGGCGCCTTGGCGCGGGCCTGCTCGAACAGGTCGCGCACGCGCGCCGCACCGACGCCGACGAACATTTCGACGAACTCCGAGCCGGAGATCGAGAAGAACGGCACGCCGGCCTCGCCGGCCACCGCCTTGGCGAGCAGCGTCTTGCCAGTGCCGGGCGGGCCGACCAGCAGCACGCCCTTCGGCATGCGGCCGCCGAGACGGCCGTAGGATTTCGGATCCTTCAGGAACGAGACGATCTCGCGCAGCTCGTCCTTGGCCTCGTCGACGCCGGCGACGTCGTCGAAGCGGACGCCGGTGTTGGATTCGACGTAGACCTTGGCCTTGCTCTTGCCGATCTGCATCAGGCCGCCGCCGAGCCCGCCGGCGCCGCCCATCATCCGGCGCGACAGCCAGTACCAGACGCCGAAGAACAGTGCGATCGGCATCACCAGCGAGAGAATGTCGCCGAGGATGTTGCTCTCGACGCGGCCGGTGAACGTCACGTTGGCCTTGCTGAGCTCCTTGGCGAACTCCTGGTCGACGCGCGTCGTCGCGAAGCGCGACTGGCCGCTGGGCAGCGGCTCCTTCAGCGTGCCTTCCAGATAGTTCTCGGAGACGCCGACCTCCTTCACCTTGCCGGCGGACAGGAGATCCTGGAATTGACTGTAGGGAATGACGGCGACCTGGCGATAGCTCGTCCACGCATTGTGGATCATCATCGCGACGAAGATCGCGACGATCGCGTACCAGAAATTGAAGCGGGTCTGCTTGGTCATGGGTCTCTCAATCGGGTGATCAGTCGAAAACGAGCGGCCGCAAACGGCGGATCAAGCGCCATCGCGTCAGGCGCGATCCTGCCCTCCGGCCTTGGGGACGAATACGGAGACGGCGCGCGGCAGCACGCCGAAGCGCGCCGGCGTGAAGGTGACGAGCTCGCCATCGGCATTGATCGGGCGCGGACGCCGCGTGCGGATCTCGAAGGATGTGTCGCGCGTGGCCCGCACCTCCTGCCACAGGCCGTGGCGACCCTTGCGGAAGTCATAGGCCATCGCCAGCAGCTTCCAGACGCGGCCGATCTCCAGCGAATAGAGATCCAGATGGGAATCGTCGATCTCCGCGCTGTCCTGGACGGCCATGCCGCCACCGTAATAGCGGCCGTTGCCGACCGCGATCTGCAAGGTCTTGACGCGCGCCGCGCCGTCGGACGACACGATCATGGCCCGGAACGGCCGCGCATTGGTGAGCACCTTGAGCGCCGTGATCGCGTAGCCGAGCCGGCCGAACCGGCGCTTGGTCTCCTTGGTCAACTGACGCGCGAGGTCGGCGCTCAAGCCGAGGCTTGCGACGTTGAAGAATGGATGACCATTGACCTCGCCGAGATCGATCTGGCGGCGATGGCCGGCGGCGATCACGTCGACCGCGGCCTCCATGTCATCAGGCAGGCCGAGCGTGCGGGCAAGGTCATTGGCGGTGCCGGCTGGAATAATGCCGAGCGGCAGGCCGGTCCTGACCAGTGCGGGCGCAGCCGCGTTCAGGCTGCCGTCCCCCCCGGCGACGACGACCGCCTCCGCATCGTCGGCATGGGCTTCGATCCACGGCGCCACCTCGCGCGGACTATGCGGCGCCGAGATCACGAGATCATAGCCGGCCGCACTCAGCCGCGACACGGCAGTGCCCGCGGCCTCGCCGCCGGAGCGGCTGCCGCGGTTGATGATCATCAAGAGACGGCGCGTTGCGACGGCCGATCGCGACGGCGGCGCCTTCGCGATCGATATCTGGTCACCCCCCGTGGTCACGATTGTCTCCCGTACACGAGATGCCCGTGCGCATCAGCGCACCGGTTCCATACAAAGTGACGAGCACGCGCTCCGGTTCCATCACGATCAGGGCCGCCATCCGAGGGATTGCGGGAGGTATGAGCGGGGTCATGATTGTTGGGGTGGTGATGTGGGGGGCGAGAGCCCCAAGGGCTTGATCGCAACAAGGGCTGATAGCAACAAGCGACGCGTGTGGCCGCATCTGGTCAAACTCCTCAGGAATACCGCCGGCATCGGTCATGAAAGAGAGTCCGACATCATAGTCGCATGGACTATCAGAGGGGCCCGGATCTCCGGCCCTCTGGAATTAGTTTGGAGCCGCACGCCCGCAAGACGGCTGCCGCGGCAGCAGACACTCTGTCGCACCTTCACGTTCATCTTGCTGAACGTGGACGCAAGGCGCTGGCTCTTGAAAACCGATCGGGACACACATACGTCCGTTCCCTACCCCTGGTCCGGGCCCCTCTGGTGAACCTGCCGGTGCGCTCACGATGTCGGACCTGACATCAATTTCACCGGCTAGATAAGAGGACCCGTCGTGGAATTCCTGTTCATCGCGTTTGCCGGCAAGCCCGTCTGGATGTGGCTCGCCTTCCTCGCAATCGTGCTCGCCCTCCTCGTCTTCGATCTCGGCATCCTCCATCGCAAGACGCGCGAGATCTCGGTGCGCGAGAGCCTCGTCATGAGCGCCATCTACATCATGCTCGCCCTGGCCTTCGGCGGCTGGGTATGGTGGCAGCTCGGCGGCGAGGCCGGCACCGCCTATCTCACCGCGTTCACGATCGAGAAGGCGCTGGCGATGGACAACGTCTTCGTCATCGCCATGATCTTCAGCTACTTCTCGATCCCGCGCGCCTATCAGCACCGCGTGCTGTTCTGGGGCATCGTCGGCGTCATCGTGCTGCGCGCGATCATGATCGGCCTTGGCGCCGTGATCGTCGCCCAGGCGAGTTGGGTGCTCTATCTGTTCGCGCTGTTCCTGGTCGCGACCGGCATCAAGATGCTGGTGTTCAAGGACAAGCCGCACGACATCGGCTCCAACCCGGCACTGGCCTGGGTGCGCCGTCGCTTCGACGTCACCGACCGCCTGCACGAGGAGCGTTTCTTCGTTCGCCAGCCGGATGCAAGCGGCAGGCCGACCTGGTTCATGACGCCGCTGTTCCTGGCGCTGATCCTGATCGAGTTCGCCGACGTCGTCTTCGCCGTCGACTCCGTGCCCGCGATCTTCACGATCTCGACCGACCCGTTCGTGGTCTACACCTCGAACATCTTCGCGATCCTCGGCCTGCGCGCGCTCTATTTCGCGCTTGCCGCGATGGTCGATCGCTTCCAGTATTTGAAGCTGGCGCTGGCGGCAGCGCTGATCTTCATCGGCTCGAAGATCTTCCTTGCCGACCTGCTCGGGCTCGAGAAGTTTCCGCCCGCCCTCTCGCTCGGCATCACCTTCGGTCTGCTCGGCGCGGGTATCGCCTATTCGCTGTGGAAGACGCGGCCTGCCGTCGAGCAGATGAAGTGACGCAGGCCAGAGGACATGAGGTTGCCGCGTGGTGATGAATGATGTCGCATCCAACGATGAGGACTCGTCGGCGCCGCGCCGTCACAACGGGCCGATCAGCCGCCGTCTGCTCGCGATCGCCCGCACGGTGCGGTCCGAGGAGCCGTCCATCGGCGAATTGTTCGACCGACTGGAGTCGGAAGGTCTCGGCCTGACGTTGCTGCTGCTGACCTTACCGGCGTTGATCCCATTGCCCGGCCCGTTCGGCATGGTGTTCGGCACCTTGGTGGCTCTCGTCGCACTGCAGATCCTGCTCGGCGCCGAGCGGCTATGGCTGCCCGAGCCGCTGCGCCGCCGGCCGGTGCCGCAGCGGCTGCTGCGCAAGGTGATCCGTGCCGGACTCGATTGGGCGGGCTTTGCCGAGCGCGGCCTGCGTGAGGACCGGCTGGTCTGGCTGACCGGCCGGCCGGCGCGGATGCTGCTCGCGCTGCCCCTGCTGCTGATGGCCGTCACCATCATCCTTCCGATCCCCATGGGCAACGTGATGCCGGCGTTGGCGCTGATCGCCGCCTCGATCGGCTTCATGGCCGGCGACGGGCTCGCAGTCCTGCTGTCGATCCTGATTGCGATGGCCGCGGTCGTGTGGACGGCGGTTCTGCTCTATACGGGTGCCGCGGCCGCCGATTATGCCGCAACTCTCCTGGCACGCTTTGCGGTGCATCTGCGGGCCATGCTGGAGAGCGTCGGTGTCGATCTCGGCTTTGCCGCCGGCGTGACGACCGTGTTTGCGGTCGCAACGGGCATCGCCGCGCTTGCCTTCTGGGTGCAGGCGGTGCGCCACCGGCGCAGCCGGCGCATACCCATCGATCCGACGCAGGATCCGCGCGAACGCTCCCGCGCGCTGGCGCGACGCGGCCGCGGTCTCGTGGCCGCCGCGAGCATTGCGACCACCGCAGCCGCCGTCTTCATCGCCACGCGTTTCATGCTGATCGGCTCGATCTGAGTTCCCGCTGTGGCAGCGCGGCCGGGCGACGGTGCATTGCGCGGCTACGAGGGACATATCTTCGTGAGCGCCCGCCGGCCGCAAGCGCGAGCACTTGTCATTGAAGTAGCAACAAAAAATGCGACCGATAAGCGCCGGCGCGTCGAGCATCGTCAGCCGCCTGCGAGAAATGCCACTGTCCCTTTGTGCCGGCTGCAGCTATACGAGAGATGACTGTCACTAAACGGTTACAGAATCGACACATGCCCGATTCGAACGCAACGGCGTCGATCCACGGCGGTGGCCATGCGGTCGGCGTGCGGGATAGTGGTGACTCGGCGAGCAGCGATCCCGCTGGCGCCGTCGATAGCTTGACTGCACAGCACCTTGCCGATCACGCGGTCACACGGGGGGATGCCGTGGCGCCGGGCGTGGAGGTCGTGACGCCGTCCTTGCCGGATCCCGCGGCCGGCGCCGGCCATGAGATCGAGCTGAAGCTCCTCGTCGCGCCCGATCAACTCGCCGGCTTCAACAACGCACCGGTCGTCACCGCGCATGCGCGCAACAAGGGTTCGCGCAAGCATCTGACATCGGTCTACTACGACACGCCGAAGCGCATGCTGTGGAAGAACGGCTTCACCTTGCGGGTGCGCCAGAGCGGCTCGCGCTTCGTGCAGACCGTGAAAGAGCAGCACAGCGACGACCCGCTCAAGCGCGGAGAGTGGGAGGCCAGCGTCAGCTCGCTGGCGCCCGATCCGGTGCTGGCGGCCGCGCTGCTGCCGGAGGAGCTTCGCTCCGCGCTGGCCGATGCAACGCTCGAGGCGGTGTTCACGGCCGACGTGCATCGTCACGCGCGCATGCTCGACGTGCCCGGCGCGACCATCGAGATCGCGTTCGACAGCGGTGTCATCAAGGCCGGCGAGCACAGTGAGATCGTGAGCGAGATCGAGCTGGAGCTCAAAAGCGGCAACCCCGCCGCCATCTACGAGATCGCGCAGCGCATCGCCGATCACGGACCGATCAGACCTTCGATCCGCAGCAAATCCGCCCGCGGTTTCGACCTCGCAGCCGGAGCAGCGCCGGGGGCCGAAAAGCCGCGCAAGCTGCGCCTCGATCCGGCGGTGTCTCTCGACGAGAGCTTCGCCGTCGTCCTGCGCGGCAGCCTGCGTCATCTGCTGCAGGCAATGCCTGCAGCAGACGACGGACGCGATACAGAAGGCGTGCATCAGTTGCGGGTAGCGCTGCGCCGCCTGCGCGCCGCGTTGCACCTGATGCGGCCGCTCGGGACCTCGGCGACGCTCGACGGTCTCGAGGCGGATGCGCGCTGGCTGGCACAGAGCCTCTCGGCGGCGCGCGACCTCGACGTGTTCCTGACCGATACGCTGCCCGAGATCGCCGAGGCGTGCCCCACGGTTGCAGGCTTCGACTCGCTCCGGTCGCTCGCCGAGCGGCGGCGCGAACTCGCCTATCGCACGCTGCGCATCGCGCTTGCCGAGCGCCGCTGCGCCGCTTTCGTGCTCGGCCTCGGCGAATGGATCGAGACCCGCGGCTGGCGCAACGACGTCTCCCCCGACGATCTCCGACGCCTCGCGGCGCCCGCGATCGATTTCGCCGGGCCTGTCTTGTCGGAGCGCCACCAGAAGGTGCTCAAGCGCGGCCGCCGCTTCAAGAAGCTGCCGGCCGAGCAGCGCCACCGGCTGCGTCTCGCGCTGAAGAAGCTGCGCTACAGCATCGACTTCCTGCTGCCGCTCTACGGCGCGAGCAAATCGGCGAAGAAATATGCCCGGACGCTCGCCGGTTTCCAGGAACAGCTTGGCCACTACAACGACATGGCGGTCACCGCCGGCGTGATCGAGACCCTCGGCACCACCTCCACCGACGCGGCGATCGCGGCCGCCGCGATCACCGGCTGGCAGACGCATGCCATGGCCGGCGTGGAGCAGCCGTTGCGCGAGGCGTGGCGCGCCTTCACCAAGGCGCCGACGCCGTGGCAGGCCGAGGAGGCGTGACGATCGGACGCGATGACGTCGGTTCATGGAGCGCATTGATCCGGTTCAAGGTGTCTGGTCGAGATGTGTGGGAGCGTGATCTCATGAAGATATCCAGCGTGACGTGTCCGCATTGCCGTGCCGCCTACGAGATCGCGGAATCGACATCCGCCGTTGGCTCTGCCGGGCGGTTCGACTGCGGCGTCTGCGGCACGCCGTTGGCAGCGTGGGACGAGCCGAAGCTGCGGGCCTTCCGCCTGGAGGTGCCGCCCGAGCGCAAATACCCCCGCGTGCCCGCCCCCGCCCCGCTCGCCTGAATCCCGTTCCGTAATCCGGAACGCCCGGCATCGTCCGTCGAGGTGACCGCGCATCCGCGCATGGCGCCATGGCCGGCCGCAACTTGCCTCGCTTTTTTGACCGGGTCATAGTCGGTCGTTGCGCGGTGCTGTCGGCTGGCCTGGCCGCATCACTGCAGCGTTCCGATTCACTTCAGCGAGTCATCCGGTCCTCATGCCCATCCTCAACAGCATCGCCGCGCTCTCCGACAAAATGGCCGCCTGGCGCCACGATTTCCACGAACATCCCGAGCTGCTGTACGAAGTCCATCGCACCGCCGGCATCGTCGCCGACCGCTTGCGCGAATTCGGCTGCGACGAGGTCGTGACCGGCATCGGCCGCACCGGCGTGGTCGGCGTGATCCGCGGCCGCAAGTCCGGCTCCGGCAGGACCATCGGCCTGCGCGCCGACATGGATGCGTTGCCGATCGAGGAAACCTCCGGCGTTCCCTATGCCTCGAAGACGCCGGGCCTGATGCATGCCTGCGGCCATGACGGCCACACCGCGATGCTGCTGGGCGCTGCGAAATATCTCGCCGAGACCCGCAATTTCGACGGCACCGCTGTCGTCATCTTCCAGCCGGCCGAGGAAGGCGGCGCCGGCGGCAAGGCGATGGTCGACGACGGCCTGATGACGCGCTGGGGCATCCAGGAGGTTTATGGCATGCACAACATGCCGGGCGTCCCCGAAGGCCATTTCGAAATCTCGCCGGGCGCGATGCTGGCCTCGGCCGATGCGATCCACATCAAGGTCACCGGCAAGGGCGGCCATGGCGGCGCCGGCCCGCACCGGGCCGTCGACAGCATCCTGATTGCCTCGCAGATCGTCAACGCACTGCAGTCGATCGTCGCGCGCAACGTCGATCCCTTGAAATCCGCGGTGATCTCGATCTGCTCGATCCATGGCGGCACCACCTTCAACGTGATCCCCGAGACCGTCGAGATGCTCGGCACCGTCCGCACGCTCGATCCGGAGATCCGCGACCTCGTCGAGAAGCGCATCGTCGAGGTCACCGAGGCCACCGCCCGTGCCTATGGCGGCTCGGCCGAGGCGATCTACGAGCGCAAATATCCGGTGACGATGAACCACCCGGCCCAGGCCGCCTTCGCCGCCGACGTCGCCCGCGACGTCGCCGGTGACGAGCGCGTCAACGACCGCGCCATTCCCCTGATGGGCGGCGAGGACTTCGCCTTCATGCTGGAGGCCCGCCCCGGCGCGTTCGTGTTCCTCGGCATGGGCCCCGGCAACGAGTGCCACCACCCGGCCTATCGCTTCAACGACAACATCCTCAGCGCCGGCGCATCGTACTGGGTGAAGCTGGTCGAGAAGAGCATGCCGGCGAACTGATCGGAGCGACCGCGCAAGCTCGCAACGGCGTCATTGCGAGGAGCCGTAGGCGACGAAGCAATCCAGGATCTTCATCGGATCGCCAGTCTGGATTGCTTCGCTCCGCTCGCAATGACGGGTGTGGCTGACATCGCCGGCCTCACAGACTCCGTCATCGCGAGCGCCAGCGAAGCGATCCAGGGACGCAATCCACCGATTGGAATGGCTTCGGCTTCCTTCCACGAACAGTTCGCCCCGTATCGAAACATCACGCGCCGCCGCCCGGCTAGGAGAAGCCACTCTCCCGCCCGCGAGGCACCATGCAGAGCCGCTCCGATCTCACGACAGAATTCGCCCTCCTGCTCGTTCTCTCCACCTTGTGGGGCGCCTCCTACACCTTCATCAAGATCGGCGTCGAGACCATCCCGCCGCTGACCCTGATCGCGGCACGCACGCTGATCGCGGGCTTGCTGCTGGCCGCGATCATCCGCAGCCGCGGCCTCGCTTGGCCGCGTGACCGGACGATATGGCGTCGCTTCATGATCCAGGCCGGCCTCAACAGCGTCGTGCCGTTCACGCTGATCGCCTGGGCCGAGCGCACCGTCGAGGCGGGCCTTGCGACGATCCTCAACGCTACCTCGCCGATCTTCACCTTCCTGCTGACCGCGCTGGTGACGCACCACGAGCCCGTCACCCTGCGCAAGCTGGTCGGCGTCGCCGCCGGACTCGCCGGCACCTGCCTCATCGTCGGCACCGAGGCGCTGGGCGGGCTTGGCCGCGAGTTGTGGGCGCAGATTGCGATCGTCGCCGCCACCATCTGCTATGCTGGCGCCGCGATCATGGTAAAGAGCTTCAAGGGGCTCAACCCTATGCTGCCGGCGGCGGGATCGCTGTTGTCTGGCGCCTTGGTCCTGATCCCGCTTGCGCTGGTCGTCGACCATCCGTGGACGCTGGCACCGTCGCTGCGCTCGGTGTTGGCGCTGGCCGCGCTCGCGACCGTCTCGACCGCGGCCGCGATGGTGATCTATTTCCGCCTGGTGCAGACGCTCGGCTCGATCGGCGCCACCGCGCAATCCTATCTGCGCGTGCCGATCGGCGTTGCAATTGCCGTTGCCGGCCTCGGCGAGCGCCTCGCGCCGAGCGCCTGGATCGGCCTCGCCAGCATCGTCCTCGGCGTGATCGCGATGACGCTGCCCGCGCGCAAGGGCATGATGGATGGCAGAGAGACGGTCCGCTGACCGCATATCCCGGCAGGGCTCAAAACAAGCGCAACTCACGCCGTCATTGCGAGCGCAGCGAAGCAATCCAGGGCGGCGAGCAAACAAGTCTGGATTGCTTCGTCGCCTTCGGCTCCTCGCAATGACGAGAAAATTGATGCAGCGCCCTTACCCGATCGCGATCGCCACCTTTCCGACATGCGCGCCACTCGCCATGTAGTGGAACGCCTCGCGCGCCTCGCCGAACGCAAACACGCGATCGACCACCGGCTTCACCTGATGCAGCGTCAGCGCGTTCGCCAGCGCCTGGAGATCGTCGACCGAGCCGACCGTGACGCCCTGCAGCCGCTGCTGCTGCATCACCATCAGCGGCAGCCGCAGCTCTGAGGCCGGCGCGCCGGCGAGCACGCCGATGAAGGCGATGGTGCCGCCGATCCGGGTGGCGCGGATCGATTCATTCAGCGTACCGACGCCGCCGACCTCGACCACGAGATCGACGCCCTGCCCGGTGATCTCGCGCGCCTTCTTGCCCCAGTCCGGCACCTGCTTGTAGTTCAGCGTGACATCGGCGCCGAGCGCCTTCAGCCGCGCGATCTTGGCCTCGCTCGACGACGTCGCGATCACCCGCGCGCCCGCGATTTTCGCGATCAGCAGCGCAAAGATCGAGACGCCGCCGGTGCCTTGCGTCAGCACGGTGTGGCCCGGCCTGATGCCGCCGAGCTTGATCACGGCACTCCAGGCGGTGACGCCGGCGCAGGGCAAGGTCGCGGCCTCGACATCGCTGAGATGCGCGGGCGTCCTGATCAGCGCCTGCACCGGAAAGACACGATACTCGGTCAACGTGCCGTCGACGCCGCCGCCGAGCGCCCCACGCATCTTCGCTTCGCTCGGCTCGCCGCCCGTCCAGCTCTCGAAGAAGCTGCCGACGACACGATCGCCGGCTGCGAACGCCGACACGCCATCGCCGACCGCCTCGACCACGCCTGCGCCGTCGGACAGCGGCACCAGCGGAAATTTCTGCCGTGAGCCGTAGCCGCCCCTCACGGTCAGGAGATCGCGGTAGTTGATGCTCGCTGCCGTCAGCCGCACCAGCACCTCGCCCCTGCCCGGCTGCGGCACGGGCTTGTCGACCAGCGCCAGCGCATCGATTCCGCCGGGCCCCTGCAGCTCGTAGCATTGCATCCGATGTCTCCCGCCCCTGCGGCGCCGCCGCTTCATTGTTCTGCCGGGAATGGTGAAGCGTTTCGTGCCGGCGATCAAGCCGACCGTCGTTCCATGCGACGGACAAACAACGCAAACACGCGCATGCTCCGCGCTGGAGTCCGGAGATCACCGCGACCGCGCGTACCGACCGCCGACACGCCGTCACATCGCCGCTTCGAACCTGATCCGACAGACCAGACCCTCGTCGCGAAAATCCTGCTCGATGCTGCCGCCGATCGCCGCAAGGCTCGCCCGGATCATGCGCGCGCCAAATCCCTCGCTCCCAGGCGGCTCGATCGCGTGCGGACAGAGCTCGCGCCAGGCCACGGTGCCGCGGCCGCCTTCCTGCGCGATCTGGACCTCGAGCCGTCCGCCCTGACCGCGCAGCGCGCCGTATTTGACGGCGTTGGTCGCGAGTTCGTGGAACACCAGCGCGAGATTGCGCACCGCTTCCGGCCCCAACGGCATGTCCGGCCCGTCCACCGTCACGGCGCCGGAGGCGCGATACGGCTGCAGCTCGACGTCGAGCAGCATGCGCAAGGTCATCAGGCGGTGGTCCGACCAGGCGAGACTGTTGGCGCGCGCGACGGCGTCGAGCCGCAGCGCGATCGCCTCCCCTTTGGCGCGATCCTCGCCCGACAGGCTCGATCTGACGATCGCCTGAAACAACGCGAGCTGATTGTTCACGCGATGCCTCAGCTCGCCGAGCAGCAATTCGCGCGCATGCTCGCTGCGCTTCAGCTCCACGAGCGCGCCGCGACAGAGATGCCCGAGCCAGATGATCAGCGCCGCGGTGCTCAGGAATCCAACGAGGTTGATCGCCTCGGCATGATCAGGACGATCGGTGAAGCCGACGAGCACCACGGTGGCGGACAGCCAGGCGGCAAAAATGGCCGCGGGAATGCCGCCGAGCAGTGCTGCGAACACCACCGCCGGGTAGAAGGTCGCGTAGGGCAGCGTCGCGCCGGCATAATCCAGCCCGATCCGGCCCGCGGTCGAAATCGCGACGGCGAGCATGGTGAGCAGAAACGTGGTCGCCGACCACCGTCTGCTCCGAACGATCCAATCTGAGAAACTCCGACCCGCGCGCACGATTGACCCCGAAGGCAAGGTCTATCGCCGGACGCCGGCTGGAACAAGCTGAAGGAACTGCCACCGGGGCGCAAATATTTTAGGAACCTTTGCCGCGCCGTTGCGTTTGGCTACCCCTGTTGCGCCAGACGGAACGCATCATGCCGCGCGGTGGGAGAAGCCACCGCTCCGCCGCCACGAGCACGCACTCCGCGTCGCGTCTGCGCCGGCACGAATGCCGGACGTTGCACGATGAGTTCGTCGCAGGCTCGCCGACGAACTGAAAAGACAACGGTATCGGAACGCTGCACGCGAAAGAGCTTGTATCCGGCGCTTCTCGCTGCGCTAACCCTAGCGGCTTGCCGCTGAGCGCCGCAGCGTCGATCATCGCGGCCATGACGACGAAATCGCGCGAGAGACTCTACGGTGCCGGCATCCGCATCGCGCAGGAGCAGGCCGCGCGTGCGCGTAAGGAAGCGGATCGTCTGGCCTGCGACGCTTGGAACAAGCGCATGCTCGGCTACAAGGGGCCGGCGCAGCCGTCACCGCTGCTCGGCGATGCGCTCAACGCCGGCTATTACTATCTCGAAGTGCGCTGCCTCGGCTGCGACACCAATCAGACCGTCGCGCTCGACATCATCAGGCGCGCCAAGACGACGCCAATCCATGAGCTCGAGCGCTACATGCGCTGCCAGGATTGCTCGCGGCTTCGCGGTCATCCCTACAAGCGCAGCGCGCTGGTGGCGTTGCGCGAGACCAAGATCTCGGCCGCGCATCCGGCCTCGACATGGTGGCCCGGTGAGCGATAGGCGGTCGAATACCCAGCGTCGCGTCCCCTCGGATCCGGGCAGAGGTACTCCGATCAGGCGCTGACTGCGCCCGCTCGAAAAATACGTGGATACTCGGAACAATCATGACGATCCGTTGTTTCGAAAACTTGCCGGCGCGGCAGGGAAGCGGAACATGTCAGAGTTGATGACTCAGCCGGACAAGCTGCGGGCCGACGCGGCGGAATGCGCCCTCATTCGTGATCTCGCCACCGACCGCGACAAGCGCGAGCTGTTCGCGCGTCTGGCCGAGCATCTGAGCATGCTCGCCGCCGAGGTCGAGCGCGCGGCCCGCGCGCAGGATGGGCGCACAGAGAAAGCGAGCCTTCGCTGAACCGCGAAGCTCTCTGGACGAACTGCGCGGATTCACGCTCCCCTGCTGTCGCTGCGCTTGCCACACAATCGCGCAACTCCACTTCGCTATAGATCGGGATGATCCGCGATCGATTCGCGCAGCGAGCGATCACGCCCCTCTCAGCGTCAGGTGCCGATCTTGCGACGTTTCCTCCCCTGCCTCGTTCTGCCGCTTCTCCTCGCTTTCCCCGCCGCAGCGGCTGAGCTCGTTGGCCGCGTCAGCATCGTGGACGGCGACACGCTGGACATTCACGGCGAGCGGATTCGCCTGTGGGGCATCGACGCGCCCGAAAGCGCACAGCTCTGCCGCGGCCGCGACCGCCGGCCGTATCGCTGCGGCGCGCTGGCGGCCAACACGCTGGACGCCTTCACGCGCGGCAAGGTTCTGCGCTGCATGCCGGTCGACGGCGATCGCTACGGCCGCATCGTCGCGCGTTGCGCAGCCGGCGCGACGGATGTCGGCCAGTTCATGGTGTCGCGCGGGCTCGCGGTCGAGGAGCCGCAATATTCGCGCGGCGTTTACACCGCCGATCAGCGCGCCGCCCGCCGCGCCGGCCGCGGCATCTGGTCCGGCCGCTTCATCGAGCCGCCGCTCTATCGCGGCTGCATGCATGCCGGCGGGACGACGTCGGTGTGCTCGGACGGAGGGATCGGCTGGCGGTGAGCGCGGCCGCATGACGGCGTCGCCTTGTCCACCACACCGGCCACAACACCTCAATTGCCACGCGTCGCCCTCTGGCTGTACGGTCGCGCACCGCAAAGACCAGGCTGGATGAGGACGATGACAGAGACAAAGACGCGCGTGGCGATCCTGTTCGGCGGGCGCTCGGCGGAGCACGACGTCTCGCGGGCCTCGGCGGCCAACATCTTCCGCTCCCTCGATGCCGGCCGCTACGCCGTCACGCTGATCGGCATCACCACCGACGGACGCTGGGTGCTCGCCGACGCTGCGAATGACGGCACAGGCGCGGCGCTGACCGTACCCGCTGACGGCCCGCAGATCGTGCTGCTGCCGGCCGGCCAGGGCCGCGCGCTGGTCATCGGCGACGGCGCCCCGCGCGAGCTCGCCTTCGACGTCGTGTTTCCGGTGCTGCACGGTCCGAACGGCGAGGACGGCACCGTGCAGGGCGCGCTGGAGCTCGCCGATGTCGCCTATGTCGGCGGCCGCGTGATGGGATCGGCGGCGGCGATGGACAAGGACGTCGCCAAGCGCCTGCTCCGCGATGCCGGCCTGCCGATCGTGCCGTTCGTCACCATGACGGAAGCGTCGCCGGTGACCTATGAGGCGGCGGTCGACGCCGTCGGGTCGTCCGAGCTGTTCGTCAAGCCGGCCAATCTCGGCTCCTCCGTCGGCATCTCCAAGGCGCGCAGTGCCGAGGAGTTCGCCGCCGCCTGCCGCCTGGCGCTGCGCTTCGACCTGAAGATCCTGATCGAGCGCTGCATCAGCCCGGTGCGCGAGATCGAATGCGCGGTGCTGGAGCATCCCGACGGCAAGGTCGCCGCGTCCGAGCTCGGCGAGATCGTGCCGGCCGACAGCCACGGCTTCTATTCCTACGAGGCCAAATACACCGACGCATCGGGTGCCTCGCTGCACGTCCCGGCACAGGTCGAGCCGGGTCTCGCCGCGCGCATCCGCAAAATGGCGACCGAGGTGTTCGGCGTGCTCTGTTGCGAGAGTCTCGCGCGCGTCGATTTCTTCGTCCGCGGCGAGGAGGTCTACGTCAACGAGGTGAACACCCTGCCGGGCTTCACCAACATCAGCATGTACCCGAAGATGTGGGAGGCCACCGGCCTGCCCCAGCCGGCGCTGATGGACAGTCTGATCGCGCATGCGCTGGCGCGTCATGCGCGGCTCAGGGAGTTGGCGTCGCAGCGCTGACGACGATCGCCGGCCGCTCCTCGGGCCCGACGGCGCCGCAAGTCAGCGCGGCGCGACCTTGACGCCGTCGGCCACCCGGTCGCTAGGATAGATGATCACGACATCGCCGCTGGCGACGCCGTCGGCCACGGCGGCGAACCGGCCTGAGCGCCGGATGAGCCGGACGGTGCGCAACTCGGCGCGCCCATCCTTCAGCGCGAACACCGACCAGTCGTCACCGCGCTTGAACAGCGCGCCGGTCGGAACGATGGTCGCATCCTCCTGCGTGAAGACGACGATCTGCGCATCGAGCTGATAGGCATCGCCGAGCCGCTGCCATTGCTCGGCCGGCGAGACGATGTCGATCAGCACGTTGACCCTCTGCTCCTCGATTCCGAGCGTCGATATCTTGGTGAACGCCGCCGGCTCGACCCGGCGAACCCGCCCAGAGAGTCGGCCGGCGCCGCCCCAGCGATCGATCGTGACATCAGCGCCGGGACGGATCTCGACCGCATCGGTGCTGAGCACGTCGACGACCACTTCGAGATCGTGGGGATCGCCGAGGTCGAGCAATGCCGCACCCGGCTGCACCGTCGTTTCGCTTTCCTGGGTCACCTTCAGCACAAGCCCGCCGACCGGCGCGGTCACGCTCCAACTATCCGCCGGCGCATCGGCATCGGTCTTGCTCCCGTAGCGCACCAGCATCGCTCTGAGCTGGCTCAGCTCGTGCTCGGCTGCATGGTCGACATATTCGGCTGCGCGCAGGTCACGCTCGGCGATCCGCATCGCGAGCTCGGCACGCTCCCGCGCCTGCGCGGTCGCCGCTCCGCTGGCGGCCAGGGCCGTGGTACGCGCCAGATCGGCGCTTGCCTGCGCGCTCTGCGCCTGCGCTCGGGCCACGACCGCCTTGGCCCGCTCGACGTTGGCCTCTGCCGCGCCGAGCAGCTCCTCGGTCTCGCGGCGGGCGCGCGGATCGAGCAGCGGCGCTGGCGCCGGCGTGATGGTGGCAACCACATCGTCCGCCTTGACCTGGTCGCCGGCCTTGAAGCGGATGCGCCCCAGCCTGCCGGCGAGCGGCGCGGCCACGACGTAGCGCTGGCGCACCCGCGTCTTGCCGTCGTCATCGACGGTGGCAACGAACCGCCCCTTGGTCACCACGGCCGTCTCCACCGGAACTGCGCCCGGCATCGCCATCCAGGCGATGACGGCGGCGGCCGCCAGGAACGCTGACACAATGCCGAGGCGGCGCAACACGGGACGCATGCTCATTCCCTGGTCTTGAGGGCCGCGACCAGATCGAGCCGATCGACCCTCCTGCGAACGATGATGGCGCTGATCGCAGCGCTGGCCAAGACCACCGCGGTGGCGATCAGGTAGGTCTGCAGCGCGATCACGCCCGGAATCTGGAAGCTTTCGCTGGAATGCAGCTGCGCGATCAGCGCAATGACGCCGCGCGACAGCAAGAGGCCGAGCGGAATCCCGACCGCGATGTCCAGCGCAAACTCGCCGAACAGGATGCCGGCGACCTCGCTGCGGGTGAAGCCGAGCACCCGCAGGCTGGCGAGCTCCCAGGCCCGCTCCTGCAGGCTGATGCGTGCGCTGTTGTAGACCACGCCCACGGTGATGATCGCGGCGAAGCCGGTCAGGATGCCGGCGACGACGAACACGAGGCCCGCGATCTTCTCCATGAACGATGCGATGACATAGGCCTTCATGGTCACCGATTCGATCGCCGGCATGGTCTTGAAGCTCGCACCGAGCGCAGCCAGCGCCGCCGGCTCGACATGGAGGCTCGCCGCCGAGACCGCCGCGCCTTCGCCGGTGAAGCGATTGAGCGTGTCGATATCCATGTAGGACGCCATGCCGACCGCCTCGTCGACGATGGCGCTGACCGGAATGTCGCGCCGCCGGCGACGGCCTTCCATCGCCTCCACCGTGACGATCTGCCCTGCGTTCAGCGCCAGGCGCTCCGCAAGGCGTCGGGTCAGCGTAATGCCATCAGGCGCCGCCACGATCGGACGGCGCGCGGAATCGTGCGGCCGGCGCAGTTCGTCCGTCGCGGCCAGCCCGATCACCGAGGTCAGGTAGCTCTGATGCCCGGCGCGCAGGCGCACCGGAACGATGCGCTGACCTTCGACCGCGAGCACACCGGGCTGGCGCGCCAGATCACGCAGGACCGCACGGTCGACCGGGTGGACAAAGGTGATCATGGCGTTGCCGCGCTCGACCAGGTTGAACTGCAGCTCGATCATGTCGCCGATCGCATCGCGCCAGAAGATCCCGAGGACCATCATCGGCACCGCGAAGGCGATGCCGATGATGGTGAACAGCGAGCGGAACGGCCGCCCCGCGACGTTGCGCAGCATCATCATCCGCCGCGCGCCAAACGCCCTGCCCGGCACGATGCGTTCGATCCAGGAGCGGCGGAACCCCAGCGGCATCGCCGGCCGCATGGCTTCCGCCGGCGCAAGGCCGACGACCTCCTGAAGCGCCGTGATGACCCCGAACGCGCCGGCCGCGACGCTGATCGCGACGCCGGCGACCGCCGCCCATGGCGCCAGCCGGAATGGCAGCTCGGGCAGACGGAAGAACCCCTGATAGCTCGCAATCATGGCATGGCCAAAGCCGAAGCCGCCGGCGATGCCGAGCGCCGATCCGATCAGCACGATGACCAGCATCAGCTTGAGATAGTGCAAGGTGAGCAGCAGCGTCGGAAAGCCGAGCGCCTTCAGCGCCGCAATCTGCTCGCGCTGCGCGGCGACCAGCCGCCCGAGCGCGCCGTTGAGCAGGAATGTGGCGACACCGAAGAAGATGATGGGAATGGTGATCGACATCACCTTCTGCTGGTTCAGCTCGTCCTCGAGAAAGCGGTTCGACGGCTGGTCCCGCCGCGCGATCGCGCCGATCGACCCATAGGGCTCGAGCAGCCGGTCGAGCTCCTCGATGACGGGCTTGGGATCGACGCCCGGGGCGAGCGCGATCACGGCGTCGTTGAATGCGCCCTTCATGTCGAAGGCAGCCTCGGCCGCGCTCCGGTCGACCCACAGAATGGCATAGAGGCGATCGTCGGGAATCGGCAATCCAGGCTTCACCGCGTAGACATATTCCGGCGACAGGGCGATGCCGGAGATCCGGAAGCCCTGCACCCGGCCATTGAGCAGCACGCGGATCTCGCCGCCCGGCCTGACGCCGTTGGCGTCGGCAAACGCCTCGTTGACCGCGGCGCTGCGCGCGGCGCCCGGCTCGGGCGCGGTGCCGCGGCGCAGATGCAACCGCGCCAGGGGCTCGTCGCCGGCATGGGTCAGCGACACCAGGCGGGCCGAGACCGGTTGCGAGACGGCAGGCCAATCGACGATGACCTCGCGCACGATGCGCGGCTCGACCGCGACCACGCCAGGAATGGAATTGAGCCGCGGCACCAGCGCGAGCGGCGCCCGCTTCAGCGTGACGAAGATCTGCGGAAACCGGCCGTCGGCATAGAACTGCTCGCAGCCGCCGCGCAGGGACAAATAGGTCGAGACCGAGCCGACGAACACGGCGACACCAGCCGCCACCAGCAGCGCGATCGTGACCACCTGTCCGCGCATCGCGCCGATGTCGCGCCACAGCTTGCGGTCCAGCAGGCTCACCAGCGCACCTCATCGGCCGAGAGGCGCCGCGCATTGCGCGTCTCGCCGACGATGCGCCCGCCGCCGAGCCGCAGCACGCGATCGGCCATGCCGGCGATCGCCGCATTGTGCGTGATGATGATCGTGGTCGTCCCGAGCTGCGCGTTGGCGCGGGCGATCGCGGCGAGCACGACCTTCCCCGTCTCATAATCCAGCGCGCCGGTCGGCTCGTCGCACAACAGCACGTCGGGCGCCTTGACCATGGCGCGGGCCACCGCGACGCGCTGCTGCTCGCCGCCGGACAGCTGCGAGGGAAAGTGGTCGATCCGCCGCTCGAGGCCGACGAGCTTGAGCACCTCGAGCGGATCGAGCGGCTTGTCGGCGATCTCGGTGACCAGCGCGACGTTCTCGAGGACCGTGAGGCTCGGGATCAGGTTGTAGAACTGAAACACGAAGCCGACATGCTCGCGCCGGTAGCGCGTCAGCTCGGCATCGCCGGCGCCGACCAGCTGATGATCGCGCCACTGCGCCTCGCCCGAGGTCGGGCTGTCCAGCCCGCCGAGAATGTTGAGCAAGGTCGACTTGCCCGATCCCGACGGCCCGAGCAGCACCACGAGCTCGCCTTCGTAGATGTCGAGGTCGACGTCGCGCAGCGCGTGCACCTCGACCTCGCCCATCCGATAGGTCTTCGAGAGCTTGCGGGCGCGGAACACCGGGGTGGCGCCGGACCGATCAGGAGGCGCGGCGGGGCCCCCGTCGTTGGTGACGGCCGAACTCATCGGGCTGCGGCTCCTGCACCAAAGGCCCGCATCGAACGTGCGAGACGTCTCACGCCTGAATCTTCCACATCGGATGACATCCCACCGACCATCGGTCGGTAGCCATCGTCATCCGTTGATGCATGTCAAGCGGGCACATCATCACGTGGCCAACGCGCTGATGTCCACTAAACCGCGGTCGCGATCACATACGCCAGCACGGCTGCGCCGAGGCAGCGCCGCCAGGGATTGACGCCGCGCAGGAGTTCGTCGAACGCCCAGACGAAGAGACTGGCTTTGACGAGACAATCCAGATTGGCGCCTGCCTGACCCGGCGGATGCCAAACCCAGCCCACGAGGCTGCCCACCAGCACGATCCACAGAGCGGGGTTCGGCATCTGGGCGATCGTGATCTCGCCGGTCGCGCGATTTCGGAAGAACCAATTCAGAAATCGCGACATCGTACCGCCAGTGGGGGATGATCTTGCGATCCTAGAGCTCAACTGCAGCCGAGTACAACCCGGTGGCACGGCTCAGGTTCTGGTGAATCGACGACCGATTTTCTAGATCGGCGGCGGGTGCTGGGTCGAGATATCACGATCTCCATGGCTGTCATGCTCCGCGAAAGCGGAGCATCCAGTACTCCGCAGCAGAAGATATTGGACCGAGACGTCACCGCGCACTGGATCGTCGGCCTTCGCGGACGAAGACACGGGCGGTCTACAATGTCGATAGTCAACCCTCCTACGCCCCAACGACCGAACTCACCTGGGCGGCATCTTCTCGAATTTCGGCAGCGCCGGATCGAGGTGATCCCAGGCCTGTCCCGCCGCAGTCCACGACACCAGTTGCGGCTTGTAGCGGCTGGGATCGTCGAGGCTCGCCGGCGGAACGATGAACACATCGGGCATCGCGGGAAATGTCAGGTGAACGTGCGAGCCGCAGGTCGGGCAGAACGCGCGCCGCTTGACGGTGCCGCCGTCGCCGATGCTCTGCCAATGCGACACCTCGCCGTCGACCTTCACCTCCGCCGCGACGAAGGTCAAATGCGATTGATGCCCGGTGCCGCTGTCGCGCTGACATTGCCGGCACTGGCAGTCCAGCATCACGGCCGGCTCGCCCGTGATCTCATAGCGTACCGCGCCACAGGCGCAGCCGCCGGCATAGGATTTCGTCATGTCGCTCTCCTCGTTCAATGCGGCCGCTGCGATGACGCCTGCTCGGCGGCGACCTGGTCGAGCTTCTCGACCACCTTCTTCCAACCCTCGCCCATCTTGCGATACGCCGTCTCGTTGGTCGGCAGCACGAAGCCGGAATGCACGAGGCGAAGGCGCGTGCCCGTGTCAGCCTTGGAAAGATTGAAGGTGACGACCGTCTCCAGTGGCGCGCCATAGCCGACGTTGCCGCCGTGGCCGCCCTTCCACGCATAGGACAGCCGCTCGTTCGGCACGACCTCCAGCACCTCGCAATGAATGGTGCCATCCCATTCGCCCGCCGGTGTGGTCTGAAAGGTGAACCGAGTGCCGACGACGGCCTCAAATCCCTTCGGCGCCATCAGCCAGCAACCGATCAGTTCGCCGCTGGTCAGGGCTCTCCAGATGACCTCGGGCGCATGAGGGAAGGTGTCCTCGACCACAATGGCCTGCGTGTCCGCATTCACGGCTTGGTTCATGGATCGATGTCCTTCAGCAGGTTTTTCAGCTTGGCGAAACGGTCACGCCAGAACACGCCGTAGTGGCTCATCCAGTCGGCCAGCGGCTCCAGGCCGCGCGGCTCGGCGCGATAAAACACATTGCGCCCCTCGGGGCGCTCGCAGACCAGGCCGGCCTGTTTCAGGGTTTTCAGATGCTGCGAGATGGCGCCCTGCGTGACGGTACTGCCGCGGGTCAACTCGACGACGGTGATCTCGTCGGCCTCGACGATGCGCTCGAACACCGCGCGCCGCGTGGGGTCGGCCAACGCACGCATGACGGTGGTGATGGTCTCAGGCTGGATCATGCAAAACCAATAGCCGCCACTAATCAATTAGTCAATACTAATGTTATTATTCTGCCTGGTCTTTCGCCCTGGCGGGACGACTCCAGCGTGAGAGACCACCCCGGAAAATCCGAATTTTCTTCTTCCGTTTTTCGGAATTCGATGCTATGATGTCGCATCCCGCCTCGATTGAGGGGCGTTTCGCGATCGTCACGAGCGTTGGTGCGGGATGCGGTGGGCGTGTCGGGTTGCAGCGTGAGCGATCATGCCGACGAACGATCCGATGCGCACGGCGAAATCGTGCGGTCCTGGCATCCCGGTGCTGATGCCAAGTCCGATGCGCAAGTTCGACGAGCGCGCGGGCGACGGGGGCAAGAAAGCCGATCCCCGGGGAGATCACGTATAAGCCGTAACGCCATCGCGCGGGGAAGGCCGGATGATCCGGCCCGTACCTGTGGTTCCTGCCGCCTGCATTTTTTTCGCAGGCGGGCCATGGGTGCGACCGGCACCCGGCCTTCCCCGCGCCCTCATTCTCGAGAGGGTGATCAGACGAGCAACACTCGGACGCAAGATGCGGGCGCGAGGATGAGAGCGCATGTTTCACGGTCTTCATGTCTCGGCGTCATTGCGAGCGAAGCGAAGCAATCCAGAGTCCCGCGCCGACTCTGGATTGCTTCGTCGCTGCGCTCCTCGCAATGACGCCTCCGTCTCCGCTGTCGTCCCGGACAAGCTGCGCCAACGCGTCAGCGTGGGCGTGGCGCCGCGCCCCGCGACTATCTGGCAGCCACGGCGGCTCGTATTGCGGATGTTTGAACCTCTCAGCTCGCAACCGGAACACACCCAGACGCCTCATTCCTGCCAAACCCCGCAGAAAAACCGACTGAATCACCCCTCCCATTCCGGTAGACTCGCCACGTGACCCACCGCCCTACGATTCTCGTCTTCGACTCAGGCCTCGGCGGCCTGTCCGTGCTGCGCGAGGTGGTGCGCGCCCGGCCGGACGCGCATTACGTCTATGTCGCCGATGACGCCTTCTTCCCCTACGGCCATCACAGCGAGCAGGCGCTGATCGCCCGCGTGGTGCCGCTGATGGGCGAGCTGATCGCCGCGCACCGGCCCGACCTGATCGTGATCGCCTGCAACACCGCCTCGGTGCAGACGCTGGCGCCGCTGCGGGCCGCCTACTCCACGCCCTTCGTCGGCACGGTGCCGGCGATCAAGCCGGCCTGCGCGCAGTCAAAGACTAGGCGCGTCTCCGTGCTCGGCACCAAGGCGACGGTCCAGCGCGAATACACCCACGCGCTCATTCGCGATTTTGCGCAAGGCTGCAACGTCACCCTGGTCGGCTCGCCGGAACTCGCGTCACTGGCGGAGGCCGCGCTCGGCGGAACGCAGGTCAGCGACGCGGCCATCGCCGCCGAAATCGCGCCTTGCTTCGTGGGCGACGCCGCCGATCCCGCAGGCCGGACCGACACGGTCGTGCTGGCCTGCACGCATTATCCGCTGCTGCTCGACCGGCTCGAACGCCTCGCGCCCTGGCCGGTCGCCTGGATTGATCCGGCGCCGGCCATCGCGCGCCGCGTCGTGGAGCTGCTGGGCCCAGCATCCGGCCATGCCGACGACGGCGACTCCGCGATGATCTTCACCTCGAACAAGCCACATCAGCTCGGCCGCGCGCTCACGCCCTATTTCGGCGGCCGCGTCCCGGCCTGACGGAGACCGTCCGATGTCCACAGCGCCCCAACCGCTCAACCGCCTCAAGCAGGCCTGGCGCGACGGGAGGCCGACCTTCGGCGCCATCGCCACCATCCCGAGCATCCAGACCGTGCGCATCATGGCGCAGTCGCTCGACTGGATCATCGTCGATCTCGAGCATGGCCCGATCGACCTCTCGACGGCGCATGCGATGATCACCGCCACGGCAGGCACGCCCTGCGTGCCGCTGGTGCGCATTGCCGCCAACGAGCCGCATCTGGCGAAAGCGCCGATGGACCTCGGCGCGCTCGGCATCAACTTCCCGATGATCTCGAGCCGCACTGAGGCCGAGAAGGCGGTGCGCAGCGTGCGCTATCCGCCCCGCGGCGACCGGTTGTGGGGTCCGTTCCACGCGCCGTTCCACTGGAATGTGTCGATGGCCGAGTACATGGCGACCGCCGACGACGACATGGTCTGCATGGTGACGATCGAGCATGTCGAGGCGGTCGAGCGCATCGACGAGATCATGGCCACCCCCGGCATCGACATTGCCGTGATCGGTCCCGGCGACTTGGCGACCTCGATCAACAAGCGCGGCCAGCTCGATGACCCCGAAGTGAAATCCCTGATCGCCCGCGCCGAGGCCGGCATCCTCAGATCGGGCGTGCCGATCGGCGGCGCGGCGCGCTCGGCTGAGCAGGCCAATGCAATGATTGAGCGCGGCTACCTGGCGCTGGCGCTCGGCTTCGACTGGTCCTTGTTCCAGCGCGGCATTGCCGCGAGCTTCGAGGGGATCAAGCGCTAGAGTCGGCGGCCGGCTTGGGCCGGTCCTTCACGTTCCAAACAAAGAACAAGAGTTGGGGGGAACACCATGATGAAGAAGACGATTTTCGGCCTGTCGCCGGCCCTGCCCGGGCTCGGGGTGGTCGACAAGACCAAGCCGCTCGCCTCGCCGGCGCCCTGACGCCCAAACGAGGCGTTTGCTGCACGGCGCCCCGGTGCTAACAGAGGCCCGCCACCGGCCCAGGCCGGGAGCCACCAAGCAACGGCCACGCGAGACGGCCAAGACAGAAACCAGCGGGAGCGATCGATCTCACGATGCGCGGAACAACCAAGCCGATCTCGCTGCACCGCCGTCTGATCATCGATCTGATGCATGCCTCGCGTGACGTGCCGTTCGTGTCGCTGGCGCGTACGATCCATATCGGCCCGCTGCTCGAGGCCCGCGCCGCGGCCGTCCGTCCGCCCGGTTTCGCCGCGATCTTCGTCAAGGCGTTCGCCCTGGTCGCCCGCGACGAGCCGGTGCTGCGCACGCTCTACGTCAAATGGCCCTGGCCCTGCTTCTACGAGCTGCCGCGCAGCGTCGCCACCGTCACCATCGCCCGGGTCGAACATGGTGAGGATTGCGTGCTGCCGCAGCGCATCTCCGGGCCGGAGACCATGACCCTGGCCGAGATCGATGCCGTAATCCGGCAGGGCAAGGAGGCGCCGGTCGAGGACGTCGCCATGTTCCGCAAGATCATGCGGGCGACCCGGCTGCCGTTGCCGCTGCGCCGGTTCGCCTGGTGGGTCGGGCTCCGCTTCGGCCGGCAGCGGGCCAACTGGTTCGGCAATTTCTCCGTGACCAGCGTCGCCGCCTGCGGTGGCGGCCAGCTGCTGGCCCTGAGCCCGGGACCGTTCATCGTCAATTACGACGTCATCCAGCCCGACCAGACCCTGGCCATCCTGATCCGCTGGGACCACCGGGTCACCGACGGCGCCATGATGGCCAGGACCGCAATCCGGCTCGAGCAGGTGCTGAACGGGGAGATCGCGGCCGAGCTGAAGGCCGGAACCCCGTGCGGCCGTGGGCCGGCGGAGGCCGTACCCGGATTCCCGGCTGCGCGGCAGAAATTTACCGTTGCGGGAGAGCCGCAGCGGTGATTCGCCGGCAAAAGCGCCGGTTGCGGTTTGACAAGTCGGCAGGTTCTCCCGTAGAACCCGCCTGCTCGCGGGCCGGTTTCGGCCCGCGTTGCGTTTCGCGACCCGTGGCCTTCATCCCTTCATGCTTTGGGGATGGGCCTGTCGGTGGACCGGGCTTCCGGACACACAGGAGGGCGCGTTTCCTCAAACCCTAACTTGATCGAAGAGGACGCGATGACTAAGCGCAGTGAGGCGAAGTACAAGATCGATCGCCGCATGGGCCAGAACATCTGGGGCCGCCCGAAGAGCCCCGTCAACCGCCGCGAATACGGCCCCGGCCAGCACGGCCAGCGCCGCAAGGGCAAGCTCTCGGACTTCGGCGTGCAGCTGCGCGCCAAGCAGAAGCTGAAGGGCTATTACGCCAACATCTCCGAGCGCCAGTTCCACGGCATCTATGTTGAGGCCGGCCGTCTCAAGGGTGACACCGGCGAGAACCTGATCGGCATTCTCGAGCGCCGTCTCGACACCGTCGTTTTCCGCGCCAAGTTCGTCTCGACCATGTTCGCGGCGCGCCAGTTCATCAACCACGGCCACATCAAGGTGAACGGCCGCAAGGTCAACATTGCGAGCTACCAGGTCAAGCCGGGCGACGTGATCGAGGTCAAGGAAGCCTCCAAGCAGCTCGCCGTGGTGCTGGAAGCGACCCAGCTCGCCGAGCGTGACGTGCCCGACTACATCGAGGCCGATCACTCCAAGATGACCGCGAAGTTCATCCGCATCCCCGCGCTGTCGGACGTGCCGTTCGCGGTGCAGATGGAGCCGCATCTGATCGTTGAGTTCTACTCGCGCTGATCTTGACCGGACCGCGGTCCGATCCCATCTGATAATCCGAAGGCCCTGGCACGCGCCGGGGCCTTTCTTTTTTGGGCTTCTTTTCGGATGAGACGAACCGATTCCCGAATGCCACACCTGCCACGAAATCGCCCCAACCTGGGCTGACAGCGAATCCGTCCCGTGATTCACTGTCTGCAGTTGTAAAGTAGCGGGGCGTTCGCCATGGAGTTCAACAGGCGCAATATCATCTTCGGTGCGTTGCCGACCGATGCGGTCGGTGCCCCGCCTCTGCCGCCGTTGCGGGCGTCGCCCCTCAGCGCTTCACCGTTACGCGCACGGCCCTCGGGGATCCGTTACCGATTCAATGACGGCCTCTACCCTTCGACGGTCTTCGACATTCTCGAACGCTCCTGCTGGCACGTCCAGTCCGATGCGACAGCCCATGTGGTCCGCCATCTCGGCACCGGGCTCACCTTTGCCGACGCGCAGCTTCGCTATGATCCGTTCGCGCTCGAGCTTCTGCACTGTTTCGACGATTCCCGCGAGCTCGTCGACGAATGGCACACCATGCTGGTCGGCTGGGCCGCGGTGAACATGGGCTGGAACATCCGGCGGCAGCGGCCGGGCGCCGCGCTGCTTCTTTCACCGTCACGGCAGAGCCCGCTCGACTCCTGGGTGTTCGATTGCACCGAGGCGCCGCCGCTGGTGGCCGAGCCGATCGAGACCCGGCCGTTGCGACGGCCGGACATCTGGCTCAACCCGCCGCGCGCGGCGTAATCGAGGAGGCGTTTTGCGGGGGCGATGCGAGTTGGGTAAGGTCGGGTCGTGATGAGCCGAACGAGGACTGCCGATGTATTACACCCCGCCCCCGCGCGATCCCAAGGCGCCGCCCGTGCGCGTCAACCTGTTGTCGGACACGCAGACCCGCCCGACAGCCGCGATGCGCGAGGCCATCGCGCGCGCCGAGGTCGGCGACGAGCAGATCGGCGACGATCCGACCGTGCATGAATTGTGCGGCCGCGTCGCCGCGCTGCTCGGCAAGGAGGCCGCGGTGCTGATGCCGTCGGGCACGATGTGCAACGTCGCGGCGACGCTGGTGCATTGCCGGCCGGGCGACGAGATCCTCGCGCATGAGACCGCGCACATCATCTCGCGCGAGGGCGGCGCCCATGCCGCGCTCGGCGGCTTTCAGGTCACGCAGTTGAAGGGGCCCGACGGCCAGTTCACGCCGGAGACATTCCGCGCCGCGCTGCATCCGCGCTCGCGCTACCAGCCGCCGCAGACCGTCGTCAGCGTCGAGCAGACCGCCAATATCGGCGGCGGCACGATCTGGAAGAAGGCTGATCTCGACGAGATCGTCGAGATCGCCAAGGCGAACGGCATGGCGACGCACATGGACGGCGCGCGGCTGCTCAACGCGACGGTTGCCACCGGCATTCCGGCCGCCGAGATGACCGCGGGCTGGGATTCGGCCTGGATCGATTTCTCCAAGGGGCTGGGCGCGCCGATCGGCGGCGCGCTCGCCGGCAGCGCCGCCTTCATCGACGAGGTGTGGCGCTGGAAGCAGCGGCTCGGCGGGTCGATGCGCCAGGCCGGAATCGTCGCGGCAGCCTGCATCTACGCGCTCGATCACCATGTCGACCGGCTCGCCGAGGACCACGCCAATGCACGGGCGCTGGCGCGCGGGCTGTCGCAGATCCAGGGCGTCGAAGTGCAGGAGCCCGAGACCAATCTCGTGTTCTTCAAGCCCGACGGCGCCGGTGTGCCCGGCGACAAGATGGTGGCCGAGCTGCGCAAGCGCGGCGTGCTGCTCGCGATGATGGACGGCCGCATCCGCGCCTGCACCCATCTCGACGTGACCGCAGCCATGATCGAGGAGACCATCGGCCATGTCCGGGAGATCGTGCGCGGAGCATGAGGATCATGGTGCGAGCGCCGCATAGACCAGCCGCCGCACATCGCTCGCGATGCGGCCGCGCTGCGAGGGCGCCTGCATCATGACGATGACGAACAGGTCGTCGGCGGGATCGATGAAGAAGAACGTCCCGCCGACGCCGTCCCAGCCATATTCGCCTGATGGCACCGGAGGCTTCTCCGTGATGCGCACGGAGAAACCCAAGCCGAAGCCGCTGTCGGCGCCGGGAAAATAGAGGTCGTCACGACGAATTCCCGCCCCAACGACATGATCCCGCGTCATGACCGCGACGGTCTCAGGCTTGAGATAATAGCTGCCGTCAAGCTCACCGCCGTTCAGCAGCATCTGAGCGAACCGCGCGTAGTCGGAGATGGTGCTGATCATTCCCGCCCCACCCGACTCCCAGCGTCTGGGCCGAATGGGATCGTCGATGCCGGCGATCGGATGATCGAACCAGTCGCGCGGCGACGGTTCGGCAACGCGGCTACGCTGGCTCGGGTCGGCGAGGAAGAACGCCGTCTCGCGCATGCCGAGCGGCCCGAGCAGCCGCTCCTGCTCGAACTCATAGAGCGAGCGGCCGGAGACGATTTCGATCACCCGCCCGAGCACGTCGGTCGAGTGGCCGTAGTCCCACACCGTGCCAGGCTGCTCGGCCAGCGGCAGCCTGGCGAGGCGCTCGACGAAGGTGGCGTTGTCGATGTCGCCGTCAAACAGAGGCGCCTTCGCATAGAGCCGGCGCACGGCCGTCTCGCCATAAAAGCCGTAGGTGATGCCGGAGGTATGGCGCAGCAGATCGCGGATGGTGATCGGGCGCGCCACCGGAGCAGCGCCGACCCTCACGTCAGCGAAGGCGGGAATGTAGCTCGCCAGCGCATCATCGAGCTTCAGCCTGCCGTCATCGACCAGCATCATCGCCGCCACCGACGTGACCGGTTTCGACATCGAGTAGATGCGGAAGATCGCATCCTCCGTCATCGGCGCGCGCGTCGCGGGATCGCGAACACCGAAACTCTGCAGCAGGACAGGGCTGTCGTGCTGCTGAATCAGCACGACCGCGCCCGGAATGTTGCCGGCGGAGACTTCGTCGCGGAAATAGGTCGGGACCGCCTCGAGGCGCCGCCGGTCGAGATCGCGCGGCGACTGTGCGCCTGCGCGGGCCAGAGCAGGCAGCATGGGCATCGCGAGCAACGCGCCGAGCAGCGTCCGTCGCGAGACCAGCCGGTCCATCCTAACGGCACCGCCGCGTGTCGATGGCTGTCACCTCACCGAGCCCGCGCGAGCGCGGCTGGCGAGCGCCTCATCGTGCAGCCCGGCGCTCTGTTCGGAGAAGCAGCAGAACACGATCTGGGAGAGCGACGTCTCCGTGCTGATCGCCTCGATCGAGGTTGCGACCGCGATCGACGCCGCACGATCGGCGGGGAAGCGAAAGATGCCGGTCGAGATCGCGGGAAACGCGACGGAGTTCAAGACATGCTTGTGACACAGCTCGATCGAGCGGCGGTAGCACGAGGCCAGCAAATCCGGCTCGCCGCGGTCGCCGCCCTGCCAGACTGGGCCAACGGTGTGGATCACGTGGCGGGCCGGCAGCCGGTAGCCTTTGGTGATCTTGGCCTCACCGGTCTTGCAGCCATGGAGCATGCGGCATTCCATGACGAGGTCCGGCCCCGCCGCACGGTGGATCGCACCGTCGACGCCGCCACCGCCGAGCAAAGACGAGTTCGCGGCGTTGACGATGGCGTCAACGCCGAGCTTGGTGATGTCGGCAACGATGACCTCGAATCGGGTCGCGCCGATCTTTCGGACTGGATAGCTCAGGCCGAGGCCGCCGTGCCGACCGGGATGCCCTTGTCGGTGAACAGCTGCTGCAGTTCGCCGCTCTGGAACATCTCGCGGACGATATCGCAGCCGCCGACGAACTCGCCCTTCACATAGAGCTGCGGAATCGTCGGCCAGTTCGAGAACGTCTTGATGCCGTTGCGCAGCTCGGCAGATTCGAGAACGTTGAGGCCCTTATAGCCGACGCCGACGTGGTCGAGGATCTGCACGACCTGGCCGGAAAATCCGCACTGCGGAAACTGCGGTGTCCCCTTCATGAACAGGACGACGTCGTTCGACTTCACTTCGTTGTCAATGAATTGCTCAATGCTCATCTTCGCTTCCTCTAGGGCGCCTCAAGGAACGCCTGGGGCTCGGTGCCGCGCGGGTCGCCGCCGGACAGATTTCGTCCAGAGCCGACCGTCACTGTCTTATATGTAGCGCAAACCGTTGTTCAGCCAAAGTAAAATGCCGAGGATCAGTCCGCAACACAGTCACCCGGCCGGACCATAGGCTGATGGCAGCAATATTATAGCCGCCACGAGGGTTTCATCCCGTAACCAAGCCCCTATCTAGGACGAACCGCCCAAAAGGAACTTGTTCCGTCGAACATCGTTTTCTCCCGGCAAACGGAGACCCTCGTGACCAGTTCAGCGTCCGCCACGGCCCCGCATCAGATCACCGCTGCGCAAACCCCTGGGCCGGGTCGCCTGGCCGGCAGTCTGATCGAGGCGTATCTCGCGGTCCGGAACGAGACCGAAGCCCGGGCGGCCCCGCTGACCCCGGAAGACCAGGTCATCCAATCGATGCCGGACGCCAGTCCGGCCAAATGGCATCGCGCCCATACCACTTGGTTCTTCGAGCAATTTGTGCTCGGCGCGCACTGCCGAGGATATGCCCCTTTTCACCCCGATTATGCCTTCCTGTTCAACTCCTATTACGTCAGTGCGGGCCCGCGCCACACGCGGGGCGAGCGGGGCCTGATCACCCGCCCGGGGGTGGCCGAGATCACGGCGTACCGCCGGCATGTCGACGCGGCCATGGTCGACTTCCTGGGCCAAGCCGATGCCGCGACCTTGGCAGCCGTGGCGCCGCTCGTGGAGGTCGGCCTCAATCACGAGCAGCAGCACCAGGAGCTGATGCTGACCGACATCCTGCATGCGTTCGCGCAGAATCCGACGGCGCCGGCCTACGATCCATCGTGGACATTTCCGTCCCCAACGGACCGGGGCAAGGATTGGGTCCACCTCCCCGAAGGCATCCACACCGTCGGGCACGCCGGCGATGGTTACCATTTCGACAATGAGGGGCCGGCGCATCGGGCGCTCGTCGGGCCGGTCGGGATCGCGCGCAATCTCGTCACCAATGCCGAGTGGCTCGCCTTCATGGATGACGGCGGCTACCGGACCGCCACGCTCTGGCTCATGGACGGCTTCGCTGCCGCCAGCCGCGAGGGCTGGCAGGCTCCCGGTCATTGGTACAAGGTCGAGGGCGAGTGGCGCATCATGACGCTGGGCGGATTGACGACCGTCGATCCCGACGCAGCCGTCTGCCACGTCAGCTACTACGAGGCTGATGCGTTCGCGCGCTGGCGCGGCAAGCACCTACCGACCGAGATGGAATGGGAGGTCGCCGCGCGTGGCAACCAGCTCAACGATGCCTTCGGCACCGTGTGGCAATGGACCCGCAGCGCCTACAGCCCCTATCCCGGCTATCGTGCCATCGAAGGCGCGCTCGGCGAGTACAACGGCAAATTCATGGTCAATCAGCTGGTGCTGCGCGGCTCATCGCTCGCGACGCCGGCAGGCCACAGCCGCGTCACCTATCGCAACTTCTTCTATCCGCATCATCGCTGGCAATTCACCGGGCTCCGGCTCGCCGACTACGCCTGATCAACCCACATTCGCTTCCCGACAGTCGCGCCCGTGCGCGTCCAGGAGAGTATCATGAACGTGCACGTCAACACGTTGTCCAACGCTCACCTTCCCGACGCCGAGACGTCGGCATTCGCGCGCGATGCGGTCGCAGGCCTCGCGCAGCAGCCCAAGCAGCTGTCGCCGAAGTATTTCTATGACGCGGCGGGATCGGATCTGTTCGAGCAGATCACGCGGCTGCCGGAGTACTATCCGACCCGCACCGAGCTCGGCATTCTCAGGGATCGCGGCGCCGAGATCGCTGCGATCATTCCCGATGAGGCGGCCTTGGTGGAGTTCGGCGCCGGCGCCACCACCAAGGTGCGGCTGCTGCTGGAAAGCTGCCGCTTCGCGGCCTATGTGCCGGTCGATATCTCCGGCGAGTTCCTGACCGCACAGGCCGACAGCCTGCGCCGCGACTTCCCGCAGCTCGCCGTGCACCCGGTCGTCGCCGACTTCACCACGGCGTTCAAACTGCCCGAGGCCATCGAAGGCAAGCCGAAGGTCGGCTTCTTTCCGGGATCGACGATCGGCAATTTCGAGCCGCACGAGGCCTGCCGCTTCCTGCGCTCGGCGCGCGAGATCTTAGGGACCGGCGCGCTGATGATCGTCGGTGTCGACCTGGAGAAGGACGAGCGCGTCCTGCATGCCGCCTACAACGACGCGGCCGGCGTGACCGCGCGCTTCAATCTCAATCTGCTGTTGCGGATGAACCGCGAGCTCGGCGGCAATTTCGACCTGTCCGCCTTCGTCCACCGGGCGATCTACAATCGCGAGCAGCACCGCATCGAGATGCATCTGGTGGCGCGGAAGCCGCAAACTGTACGGCTGCTCGGCACCACCCTCTCGTTCCGCGCCGGTGAGAGCATCCACACCGAGAACAGCTACAAATACAGCATCGAGCGCTTCGGCGCGCTGGCCCGTGGTTCTGGCTGGAAAGTCCGGACCGTGTGGACGGATGCCGAGAAGATGTTCTCGGTTCAGGCGCTCGTCGCCGAGGCGTGAGGCTCTGGCTTCGATCGCAGCGACAGCGTCTCCCACAAGGCGACGATCGCCAGCAACGCGCTCGTCAGGGCCGAGAGCACGAGAGGCGACAGTTCGGTCGCGAACCAGCCGAGCCCGATCAGCGCCAGCAGTCCAGCGCCGTGCGACAATTGCAGGAAACCGCGGATGTTGAACTTGAAGAGGATGGTCCCGAGCAGAAACACGAACGGACCGCCGATCGTTGTCGCCGCCGTATTCAAGTCGGCATGCCCGAGCGGGTGCTTCAGGACGATCTCGTCCGACACGGCCGACACGATGATGCCGGCGACGATCGGCATGTGCAAGTAGGTGTAAGCCGAGCGCGCCATCAGCCCGGATTGCGCCGACTGCGAAATCACCTCCGATCCCGCCTCGGCGCCGCGGTTGAAATACACCGCCCACATCGCCACCGTGCCGATGAAGGCGCTGGCGAAGGCGGCAATGTTGGCTCCGGTCCAGTCGAGCTCGGCAAAGGTCGCGCCGGTGACGACGATGGATTCGCCGAGCGCGATGATGATGAACAGCGCACAGCGCTCCGCCATGTGGCCGCCTTCGACCATCCAGTCCTCCACGGTGGATGCACCCAGCCCGGGGACCCAGAAGCGGACGGCCGGCGAAACATATTCCAGGGTGAGCGCCGCCCCCCACAGCCCCATCCGCGCCGGGCCCTCGGCAAGGCCGCCGAGCAGCCAGAGCACGGCGGAGGCACTGAGCCAGGAGAGGATGCGGGCGGCGTTGCGGCGGACGGCAGATCGCTGAGGCGGCGTCGCGGTCAACCAGAACGCGGTCCGGCCGACCTGCATGGCGGCGTAGGCCATCGCGAACCACAGGCCGCGATCGTCGAACGCCCGCGGGATCGACATCGACAGCACGAGGCCCGCCAGCATCAGCGCGAACAAGAGACCTCGGACCAGCGCCTTCTCGGGATCGAGCCAGTTGGTGACCCAGGCGGTGTAGACCCACACCCACCAGACCGCGAGAAACAGGACGGCTGTCTGGGCGGCGCCGAGCGGCGAGAAATGGCCGATCAGATAGTGCGAGATCTGCGTCACCGCGTAGACGAAGACGAGATCGAAGAACAGCTCGACGAACGTGACCCGGCTGTGCCGGTTCGGCTCAATGACGCGAAACAGCGCACCACGCGGATCGTCCACCGCCATCTCCCCCGGATGCGTGCTGCGCGATCTGCAATGAACGGTCAGCGCTGCTCAGGCACGCCGGTCTGCAGCGCCAGAGCGTGCAGCACGTCACCCATCTGGCCGCGCAGCGATTGATAGACGAGCTGATGCTGCTGCACGCGGGATTTGCCGCGGAACGATTCCGAGATCACCGTCGCGGCGTAATGGTCGCCGTCGCCGGCGAGATCGCGAATCGTCACCTGGGCGTCAGGGATGGCAGACTTGATCATCTGCTCGATATCGTGGGCATCCATGGGCATCCCGGTGCATCTCCTTATGTCAGGCAGGCGCCGCATCCCGTGGACGATGTGGCCCGCAGGGCCCGCGGCTTGGCTGCACTCCCATCAGTGGCCCGCCGAGCACGGCGAATCAAGGCGTTCTCGCGGGACCGTGATGGTGAAATCTAGCGCGAACCGCTTTCGAGGTCACGCGCGGAACCACTATATACCGGGATCAAACGAGATACGTCGGACCGGGTGACGCACCCAAAAGGCTGAATCGTGAGGGCGACATGAAGCTTCCAGGACCGGATCACCCGATCACCATCACCCCCAATCCGAAACGTGTGCGGGTGATCGCCGACGGCGCCGTGATTGCCGACACCACCCGCGCGTTGACGCTGAAGGAAGCGAGCTACCCCGCGGTTCAATACGTGCCGCGGGCCGACGTCGACATGGCGGCCCTGCAGAAGACCGATCGTGTCACCCATTGTCCGTACAAGGGGGATGCGAGCTATTTCAGCGTCGTCGCCAACGGCAAGACATTGGACAATGCGATCTGGAGCTACGAGGCGCCCTTCCCGGCGATGACCGAGATCTCGGGCCACCTGGCGTTCTATCCGGACAAGCTGCGGATCGAGGAGATCGCAGTTGATTGAACTGCGGTGACAGCCCGCCGCGCGGCCGGCGCGAGGCCATACCGGCGCGGCGGTCGTTTCGGTCACTGACCTGATGGCGTGCTACACTCTGAAAATCGTAAGCCCCAGAATCAGGAGCACGAGGAAGATCACCAGGAAGATGTAGAACAGGATCCGCGCAATGTCGGCGGAAGCTGCCGAAATGCCGGTGAAGCCGAGAATACCGGCCACCACCGAGATCACGAAGAACAGCAACGCCCATTTGAGAAGTGTCACGGTATGGTCCTCCGGTTCTGCGCCGTGCCGGCGCGGCGCCTCACTAACGATGCCGCGGGGAACCGGTTCCTTCGGCCATCGATCCCGTCGCCGAGAAGTGCGCAACCCACGGCAGTCCGGCCCGTAACTTCGTAGGTCGTCGGTTCGTAAGGATATCGGGAGCGGAAATCGGCAGAGGGTGTGAGAAACCGGCTTGCGGACCGCGGCACTTGCTGATTTGCAGCACCAACGACAACATCTGGTGGTCCGGCGCCGTCATTCGCTCGCTTGCGGGCGTCTCCAGCGAATGACGATGCCAGACAGTCACACGATCTCATTGAATCATTCCGGCTCGCGCAGCCTTGGACGGCGTTTGCGTGACGCCCCGCGGCGAAGGGGATGCGAACGTCACATCCGCTGCACGGGCCGGGCAGCAGCGACGCTTGGGGGGCATATGGTCATATCGGTTACACAATCGGCGGCGGCCGCAAAGGTCGAGCTTCAGGCCCGCCCGCGCGCCCGGGCGCGCAACGCCGCGCTCGATCATGCCCGGACATTCCTGACGCTGGTGGTGCTGCTCCACCACGCCGTGATTCCCTATACCTATTTCGGGCACACCGATCCGACGTCCTTCCTCGGCTTCGATGCCATCGTGCTGGCCACCGACAGCTTCTTCATGGCCATGTTCTTCTTCCTGTCGGGCCTGTTCGTGTGGTCGGGCCTTGCTCACAAGTCGACGCTGCAATTCCTGCGCGACCGGCTGTTGCGTCTTGGCCTGCCCTTCGCCATCGCGGCCCTGACCGTCATTCCGTTTGCCTATTACGCGATCGAGCTGCGCGCCAATCCCGAAGCCAGCTTCGCTGCCTTCTGGTGGAAGACGGTCACGGTCGGTCCATGGCCGAGCGGGCCGATCTGGTTCATCTGGGTGCTGCTGGCGTTCGACACCTCGGCGGCCCTGCTGTACCGCGTCTCGCCGCGCCTGCTGGATCCGATCAACCGGCTGTCGCAGCGCGCCTTCGAGAATCCGGGCAACTTCTTCTTCGTCTTCCTGCTGATCACTGGCGTGCTCTACATCCCGTCCCGGCTCTATTTCGGCCCGACCTTCTGGTTCGAGGCCGGACCGCTCTCGGTGCAAGCCAGCCGCGTCTTGCTCTACGCTGCCTATTTCTACGTCGGGGCTGGTATCGGCTCGGCCAATTTCGAACGCGGCCTGCTGGCCGCAGACGGGCAGATGTCGCAGCGCGGACTCGGGGCCTGGATCGTGGTCACGCTCGTGCCCTATGCGCTGCTCTGGGTGCTGATCACGATCAAGCGCCAGGTGCTGGGCAATCCGCCCGTGTTGCCGCAGTGGTACGAGGCTGCCTACGGCTTCTTGTTCGTCATCTTCAGCGCCGCGATCCTGTTCGCGATCCTGTCCTACTTCCTCAACAACCGCCGCTCGGAATTCTCCGTGCTCGATCGCATGCAGGCCGATGCCTATGGCATGTTCCTGGTGCACTATCCGATCGTGCTGTGGATCCAGTACTGGCTGTTCGACCTCAATCTGCCGGCCATTGCCAAGGCCACGATCGCCTTCGTCACCACCGTGCTCCTGAGCTGGGGTGCGACGTGGGTGCTGCGGCAGATTCGGGGCGCGAAGAACGTGTTGTAAGGACGATCCTGTCTCCTCCGTCATTGCGAGCAGCGAAGCGACGAAGCAATCCAGACTGCATCCGCCGATGGAATCCTGGATTGCTTCGCTCGCAATGACGCCGGGCAAGGCTGCGGCGCTCACGGCAAACTCCCCTGTCGTCCCTGCAAAAGCAGGGACCCAACCACAGGGCGTCGTTGTTGAAAGAGCTCAACGACCAGCGTGCGTGACAACCGCGGCCGCGGAGTCTGGGTCCCGGATCGGCGCCGCGACGGCGCCTTGCGCCGTCGTGGCTTGTCCGGGACGACAGGGGTGAGTTAGGCGGCCCCGCCCATGTAGCCGGGCAGCCAGCTCTCGAAGCGGGTCTTGAGCGCAGCGACCTCGACCGACGCCTCGCCAGCGATGGCAAGCGCTGTGCCGCCGGTGGTGCCGATGCGCGTGCACGACACGCCGGCGCCGCGCATCTTGGCGAGCACGCGGCCAGCCTCGGTCTCCGGCACCGTCACGAGATAGCGCGCCTGGTCCTCGCCGAACCAATAGGCATGCGGCACGATCGCCGCGGGCGCTGCCAGCAGCCGCGCGCCGATGCCGGAGGCCATCGCCATTTCGGCCAGCCCGACCAGAAGGCCGCCATCCGACAGGTCGTGCGCAGCCGTCGCCGTGCCCGCATGGATCATGCCGCGCACGACGTCACCGATGCGCTTCTCGGCGGCGAGATCAACCGGCGGCGGAGCGCCCTCCTCGCGGCCGCAGACGTCGCGCAGATAGGCCGACTGGCCGAGCCAGCCATGGGTCTCGCCGACCAGCAGGATCGCCTCGCCCTCGGCCTTGAAGGCGATGCTGGCCGACTTGGTGAAGTCGTCGAGCAGGCCGACGCCGCCGATCGAGGGCGTCGGCAGGATCGCGCGGCCGTT
Source organism: Bradyrhizobium sp. SZCCHNR1051 (assembly GCF_032489615.1). Taxonomy (NCBI): domain Bacteria; kingdom Pseudomonadati; phylum Pseudomonadota; class Alphaproteobacteria; order Hyphomicrobiales; family Nitrobacteraceae; genus Bradyrhizobium; species Bradyrhizobium sp. SZCCHNR1051. Next base: position 108,875 of record NZ_JAUEYJ010000025.1, read on the forward strand.
GGTCTCGTTGTAGAGCGAGACGTTGCCGGAGACGACCGGGAAGTCGAGCGCCCGGCACGCCTCCGAAATGCCCTTCAGGCAGCCGACGAACTGGCCCATGATCTCGGGCCGCTCCGGATTGCCGAAATTGAGATTGTCGGTGATCGCGAGCGGCCGGCCGCCGACCGCGGTGATGTTGCGCCAGGCTTCTGCCACGGCCTGCTTACCGCCTTCGAACGGATCAGCCTCGCAATAGCGCGGCGTGACGTCCACGGTCAGCGCCAGCCCCTTCGGCCCGTCCTGCACGCGCACCACGGCGGCATCGCCGCCGGGCCGCTGCACCGTGTTGCCGAGGATGACGTGGTCGTACTGCTCCCAGACCCAGCGCTTGGAGCACAGGTCGGGCGTTGCAATCAGCTTCTCCAGCGCCGCGATGATGTCGATCGGCGCCTTCACCTCGCGGGCATGGATCACTGGCAACGCCGGCGAGGGCACATGCGGCCGGTCGTAGAGCGGCGCCTCGTCGCCGAGCTCCTTGATCGGCAGGTCCGCCATCACGTCGCCGCCATGCTTGACGACGAAGCGCTTGCTCGGGGTGGTGTAGCCGACCACGGCGAAGTCGAGGCCCCATTTGCGGAAGATCGCTTCGGCTTCCTTTTCCTTCTCCGGCTTCAGCACCATGAGCATGCGCTCCTGGCTCTCGGAGAGCATCATCTCGTAGGCGCTCATGCCGGTCTCGCGGGTCGGCACCGCATCGAGATGGAGGTCGACGCCGAGATCGCCCTTGGCGCCCATCTCGACCGCCGAGCAGGTCAGCCCGGCCGCGCCCATGTCCTGGATCGCGATCACGCAATCCGCCGCCATGATCTCGAGGCAGGCCTCCAGCAGCAGCTTTTCGGCGAAGGGATCGCCGACCTGGACGGTCGGGCGCTTCTCCTCGGAGGCATCATCGAATTCGGCCGAGGCCATCGAGGCGCCGTGGATGCCGTCGCGCCCGGTTTTGGAGCCGAGATAGACGATCGGCATGTTCACGCCGGAGGCCGCCGCATAGAAGATCTTGTCGGCATCGGCGAGGCCAACCGCCATGGCGTTGACCAGGATGTTGCCGTCATAGCGGGTGTGGAAGCGGGTCTGGCCGCCGACCGTCGGCACGCCGAAGGAATTGCCGTAGCCGCCGACGCCGGCCACCACGCCCGACACCAGATGCCGGGTCTTGGGGTGCTCCGGCGCGCCGAACGACAGCGCATTCAGGCAGGCGATCGGGCGCGCGCCCATCGTGAACACGTCGCGCAGAATGCCACCCACGCCGGTCGTGGCACCCTGATACGGTTCGATGTAGCTCGGGTGATTATGGCTCTCCATCTTGAACACGACCGCCTGGCCGTCGCCGATGTCGATCACGCCGGCATTCTCGCCGGGGCCCTGGATCACCCAGGGCGCCTTGGTCGGCAGGCCGCGCAGATGGATGCGCGACGATTTGTACGAGCAATGCTCGTTCCACATCGCCGAGAAGATGCCGAGCTCGGTGAAGGTCGGCACCCGGCCGATCAGCTTCAGGATGCGCTCATATTCATCCGGCTTCAGGCCGTGGGCGGCGACGAGCTCGGGGGTGATCTGCGGTTCATTGCGCATGGAGAAATGCCTTTGCCCCGTGGGCCGCTGGTCCCTTGAGCCTGTTTCATAGAAAGATAGGCGGGAGGGGAAAAGGCCTTTTACGGCCCTATTCCGCCCTGTCCAGAGCTTTGGCCCGGACCCGCCAGCCGGGATATTTGCAGATTGGCGACCAATCGGATTTAAGACAGTAAATCAGCAGTTAAAGGCCTTCCAACGTGCACGATCTGTCCCGTTCCGCCTTCGAGAACCGCCCTGGCATCCACATCGCGACCGACGGCGAGTTCGCCGGCTGGCGGACCTGGATGCGCGACAGCTACGAATCCCATACCGGCCCGTTCTGGCACAGGATGGAGGACGACGGCTCGATCCGCTGCGCCTTCCGGGTCGAGAAGAAGCACCTCAACGGCGGCGGCAACGTCCATGGCGGCTGCCTGATGACCTTCGCCGACTACTGCCTGTTCGCCTTCGCCGCGCCGATCATGCAGGGCCCGGGTGTCACGGTGTCGTTCTCGTCCGAGTTCCTCGATGCCGCGCGTGAGGGCGAACTGATCGAGGCTACCGGCGAGGTCACCCGCGCCGGCGCCTCGCTGATCTTCCTGCGCGGCATGCTGCATTCCGGCCCGAGGCCGCTGTTCTCGTTCTCTGGGACCATCAAGCGGGTCAAGCGGCGGACGCCGGAGGCGGCGAACTCGCCGTAGCGGATGATGTCGTAGCCCGGATGAGCGCAGCGATATCCGGGGTCTCACGCGCGCTGTCCGTGAACCCGGATATCGCTGCACTCACCCGGGCTTCCGGCGTCACCCCGCGAGCTGCTTCTCGGCGAGGGCGATCCACTCGGCCTGCGCCTTGCGCACATGTCGTGGCGCGCGCTTCATCTGGATCAGCAGCTCGGTGAACACGACCTTGGCCTCATCGATCCGGCCGACCAGCTTGAGCAGCGTGCCGTAGCGGACCTTCGCCTCGCTGCCCGGCGCATAGTCCAGCAGCGCCTGGTACTCCTCGATAGCCTCGTCGGTGCGGCCGGCTTCCTGCAAAGCCCGCGCATAGAGCAGATGCGCCTCGGCCGAATTGTAGTCCGGCCAGGCCTTCTGCAGCTCATCGAGCGTCGCCAGCGCATCCGCGGGGCGGCGGCGCGCGAACTGCGCCTTGGCCTTGCCGAGCGCGAACAGCGGCTCGTGGCCCATCGGCAGGCTCAGGATATGATCGTAGTGCTGCTCGGCCTCGTCATAGCGACCGACGGCGACGCATTCCTCGGCCAGCGCCGCGCGGTTGGCGATCGTGTCCGTGATCGCGACACGATCGGACAACTCGCGGTAGTACTTCTCCGGGTCGAGCTTGTTGGCGACGCGCTTGCGCGCCTTCTGGACGTCGTGGCTGCCCAGCCATTCCGGCACCAGCTCGACCACGATGTAGGCGAGCGCGCCGATCAAGGGGACCAGCAAAATGATGAACGCCCAGGGCTGCATCCGCCCGGTACGCGAGGCGTGGTAGATCAGCGAGATCTGAAGAAGTATAATGACGAGTGCAACCGGCACGACGGTCCCCACGGCCAATCCCTACACGCCGACGTTGATAGCGTGGCCGAGCGCGGCCGACAATCCCGCATCCGCCGGCTCAATTGACGATGCCGGTTGGACGCATCGGGACAACGGCCGGTTCAAACAGCAGAGCAAGGCTTGTTCAATCGCCGTACGGAAGGCGATCCTGTCGCGCAAAAAGGGCGGAAGCGCGTCGCGCTCCCGCCCTCGAGCCGCCGTCGTATCGCCGCGCCGTTATTGCTGCTGGTCGATGACCTGCACCACCTTCTGATCGCGGGGGTCAACCAGCACGACCTGCTCGCCGATCGCCAGATACTGGTAGTTGGCGAGTTCCGGATTGCTGCGCGCGAGCTCATCGGGCACGCGGCGCAGGCTCAGGCAGCTCGGTCCGGACGAGGTCGATGGCGATGTCGTCGAGCCCACCGTGCCCGTCTCGGTGGCGGCGCGGCGCAGGATCTGGCGCTGATCGTCCGACAGCACGATGCGGGTCGAGCTTACGCCGTAGCCACCGCGGTCATAGCCGAGATCGGCGCGCATGCCGTTTTGCGGGATCACGTCGACGATCTCGCGGCTGCGCGGATCGATGATGGCGATCTCGTCATGCACAACCGTGTACTCGTAGCCGCGATATTGCGGAACGATGGTGACGATCTCCGACGGCAGCGGACGCGGCCGCACGCGCTCCGGCAGGCGCTCGCCGACATTGATGCGGATGTCGATATCGGTGCGGGCACGGTCGAAGTCGTGATCACGCTTGAGCTGGTCGACCACGCGGGTCTTCTGCTGCTCGTTGACCGAAACCTGCGTGCTGGAGCGGGTGCTGTTGGTCTGGGTCTGGTTGCTGGCCTGCCCGGTCGCTTCCGGCTTGCCCGCGGTGGCGCCGGCCGGACCGGTCTGCTGGTTCTGCTGCGCGGTCGTGCTCTTGCTGTCCATTGCGCCCGGCTGATTGGCCTGCTTGCTGCGGTCGGTCTGCTTGTCGGCCGCCTGGTCCGACGTGCCGGCCTTGCGCTCGTCCTGGCTCTGCCGGCTCTTGTCGCTGCCGCTGCGATCGGCCTCGCGGTCGGACTTGCGGTCGGTTGCACCCGACTTGCTCTCGGCCGCGCGATCCTCGCCCTTGCGCGGTTCGTCGGCGCGTCCCTGCTGTTGCTTCGACTCGGCCTTGCCCTTGCTGTCAGACTGCTTGCTGTCAGCCTGGGACCTGGTCTCGGCGCTGTCCTTGGCATCGTGGTCGCGCTGCGCCGAGGCCGGCCCGCGCTCAGCCTTGCTGTCAGCGCCCTGCTTGGTCTCATGCGCCGAGCGCTCCGAGGGTCGCTCCTGCGCCTGCTCGCGCCCGGTCGAGGACGAAGGTTCGCTGCGGCGCAGATCCTGCGCGCTCTGCTTCGCATCGGACCCGGCGCGTTCCGCCGCGGCAGCGCCGCCGCCTTTGGACTCCGCGCCCGGACGGGCCGCCTCGCGCGGCGAGGCCGCCGCCGGGCCACCCTCGTGCTTCATTTCCGATTGAGCCGACGCGGCATTCGCACCCGCGCCGATCGCGAGAATGATGGCGGCAGTTCCCAGCCAATGTTTCGTCGTCATATAAGAACCTCCTTGGTTCATGCCCCATGGAATCGGGCGGACAACGCAAACAGCCGCCCGGTGTTGCCGGGCGGCGCGAGAAAAAAGCTACGGAACGATTTCGATGAACGGCCTTCAGGCCGCGCGATCGAGATGGGCGACGAGACCGGCAAACAGGCCACGACCGTCGGTGCAGCCCATGATGTCCTCGACGTGATTCTCGGGATGCGGCATCATGCCGAGCACATTCCCGTTCTCGTTGACGATGCCGGCGATGGAATGCGCAGCACCGTTGATGTTGCTGATGTCGCCGACCTCGCCATCGGCCGAGCAGTAGCGATAGAGCACGCGGCCATCGCCATTGAGGCGCTTCAGGGTCTCCTCGTCGGCCGCATAGTTGCCCTCGCCATGGGCGACCGGCACGCGGATCACCTGGCCGGCATTGTAGCCGCGCGTGAACGGCGAGTCGGAGCGCTCGACCCGCAGATGCACGTCCTTGCAGATGAACTTCAGCTTGTCGTTGCGCATCAGCACGCCCGGCAGCAGGCCGGATTCGCACAGGATCTGGAAGCCGTTGCAGACGCCGAGCACAAGACCGCCTTTGGCGGCGTGGTCGCGCACCGCGTCCATGACAGGTGCCCTGGCCGCGATCGCGCCACAGCGCAGATAGTCGCCATAGGAGAAGCCGCCGGGAACGACGACGAGATCGGTGCCCTTCGGCAGCGCCGTCTCGGCGTGCCATACCATCGCCGGCTCATGGCCGGAGATCATGCGCAGCGCGCGCGCCATGTCGCGCTCGCGATTGATGCCGGGGAAGACGAGAACGGCGGATTTCATGATCTTACGTGCTTGCTCGAGGATCGCTCCCTCGCGGCCACGCGAGAGTGTTTGAGTCTGACGAGAGCTCCAAATTCAACGCTCGCACACCGGCAAGGAGCTCATCGACCGAATGTTCGACAAGGACCAGATCACGCGAGATCTCCAGCAGTCGCTCGTAGATCTCGCGCTCGGTCACGGCCATTGCCCTATCCCAGCAGCTCCACCCGGTAATTCTCGATCACCGTGTTGGCGAGCAGCTTGTCGGCGGCCGCCTTCAGGGCGGCCTCCGCCTTGGCCTTGTCGGCGCCTTCGAGCTCGATGTCGAACACCTTGCCCTGGCGCACGCTCGCGACGCCGTCGACGCCGAGCGATTTGAGGGCGCCCTCGATCGCCTTGCCCTGCGGATCGAGGATGCCGGATTTCAGCGTCACCGTGACACGCGCTTTCACGTCTTGTTCCCTTTTAGCTCTTGACGAGAACCGGACCGGAGCCCACCGGACGCTCGTTCTCCATCAGGATGCCGAGCCGCTTGGCGACCTCGGTATAGGCCTCCAGAAGGCCGCCAAGATCGCGGCGGAAGCGGTCCTTGTCGAGCTTCTCGTTCGACTTGATGTCCCACAGCCGGCAGGAATCGGGGGAAATCTCGTCGGCGACGATGATCCGCATCATCTCGTTCTCGAACAGCCGGCCGCACTCCATCTTGAAGTCGACGAGGCGGATGCCGATGCCGAGGAAGAGCCCGGTCAGGAAGTCGTTGACGCGGATGGCGAGCGCCATGATGTCGTCGATCTCCTGGGGGGTCGCCCAGCCGAACGCGGTGATGTGCTCCTCCGACACCATGGGGTCGTTGAGCTGGTCGTTCTTGTAATAGAATTCGATGATCGAACGCGGCAGCTGGGTGCCCTCCTCGATGCCGAGGCGCTGCGACAGCGAGCCCGCCGCCACATTTCGAACGACGACCTCGAGCGGCACGATCTCGACCTCGCGAATCAACTGCTCGCGCATGTTGAGCCGGCGGATGAAGTGAGTCGGTACCCCGATGTCGTTGAGGTGCTGAAACAGGTACTCCGAGATGCGGTTGTTGAGGACGCCCTTGCCTTCGATCACCTGGTGCTTCTTGGCATTGAAGGCGGTGGCGTCGTCCTTGAAGTGCTGGATCAGGGTGCCCGGCTCGGGGCCTTCGTACAGGACCTTGGCCTTGCCTTCATAAATGCGACGCCGACGGCTCATTGGGATGTACCGTGTTTTGTTGAAATCCATGAAATGGTGGGCTCCGGATGACTTTGGACAGGACCACGACGGAGCTGCCGCGAGGGCCCGGATGTTAAGGAAACAGAACGAGAACCGGGCCTGTGGGAAACCTATCTCATTGGTGTCCCGAGCACAATCGATCCGGGCCTCGGGAGCGGAGTTTTACCGCCCTTCCCTGCGGCCTCGTACCCGTTGTATTGGCAAGATGTTCCAATTATTTAGGCGTGCGGCCACCGCCCCGCAACCGCCTGCGCGGTTAACCCTCTTCGGCAACACTGGAAGTTCCGACCATGACCACGTTCGACAAGCGCGAGGACGCCTTCGAGAAGCAATTCGCCCATGACGAGGAATTGAAGTTCAAGGCAGAAGCCCGCCGCAACAAGCTGCTCGGCCTGTGGGCAGCCGAAAAGCTCGGCAAGTCCGGCGCTGACGCCGATGCCTACGCAAAGGAGGTCGTCGCGGCCGATTTCGAGGAAGCGGGCGATGCCGATGTGCTGCGCAAGGTGCTGGGCGACCTCACCGCCAAGGGCGCGGCCGTCACCGAGGCGGACGTGCGCGCGAAGATGAGCGAGCTGCTGTCGACCGCCGTCGCCCAGGTCAAGGCGGGACAGTAAGAGGCGAATAGCGAATAGGGAGTGGCGAATAGGGATCTCCTGCCCCTATTCGCTACTCGCAATTCGCTACTCGCTTACTCCTCTTTGAATCCATATTCCGGCACGTTGCCGCTGGCGCCGTAATATTTGTACGGCAGGAACTTGCCCGACATCGTGATCTTGACGCGGTCGCCCTTGGCATTGGGCAGGCGCTCCATCACCATGTCGAAATCGATCGCCGACATGATGCCGTCGCCGAATTCCTCCTGGATCAGCTCCTTCCAGGCCGGGCCGTTGATCATCACGAGCTCGTAGAAGCGGTAGATCAGCGGATCGGTCGGCGGCATCTGCACGCCCTCGCCGCGCATCGGCGTCTCGTTCAGCATCGCGATCTCGGACTTCGACAGGCCGAACAGCTCGCCCGCATTGGCGGCCTGCGGCTTGGTCAGCTTCATCTGGCCGAGGATGGCGCCGACGATCAGCACCTCGGAATAGCCGCCGATCGTCTCGCAGATGTACTTCCAGCTCCAGCCCTTCTCGCGCTTGATGTCGAGCAGCTTCTCGGTGAGGTCGGATCGCTTCATGCTTGGTCTCCCTTGAGAGTCTTCGTTGATGGGTTTCTTCCGGCGGGGCGTCAGCGGGCGATCGCCTGCGGCGCGTCGTTCTCGACCGGGTTGGACGCGACGATCGTCGGCTCGCTGCGCCCGATCTTCACCACCGGCACCTTGCGCGGGTCGTAATCGGGCGTCTCGGCGGTGAAGGTCTTGCTGCGGCTGACCAGGAAGTCGATGATGTGGTTGCGCAGCGCGTAGTACAGCGGATGGCGGTGCAGGTCGCCGCGCAGCCGGTCCTTCGGCAGCGGGTTCTCGACGATCTCCGCCAGCACCGCGCCCGGCCCGTTGGTCATCAGCACGATCTTGTCGGCGAGATAGATCGCCTCATCGACATCGTGGGTGATCATGAACACGGTCTGGCCGGTCTCGACGCAGATGCGACGGACCTCGTCCTGCAGCGTGCCGCGCGTCAGCGCATCGAGCGCTGAGAACGGCTCGTCCATCAGCATGATCTTCGGCGTGATCGACAGCGCGCGGGCAATGCCGACGCGCTGCTTCATGCCGCCGGACAGCTCCGACGGCCGCTTGTGCTCCGAGCCGGCGAGGCCGACGAGCTCGATATATTTCAGCGCATGCGCCTTGACCTTGGCACGGTCCCATTTGCGCCACTTCGACGAGACCGCATAGGCGACGTTGCCGAGCACCGTCCGCCATGGCAGTAGCGCGTGGCTCTGGAAGATGACGGCGCGGTCGAGGCTCGGCCCCTCGATCGCCTGGCCGTCGACGATGACGGCGCCCTCGCTCGGCACGTCGAGGCCGGCAAGAACATTCAGCACCGTGGTCTTGCCGCAGCCGGAATGGCCGATCACGCAGACGAACTCGCCGCGTGCCATCGCGAGCCACAGGTTCTCGAAGATCGTCGTGCTGCGCGCCCCGTCGTAGCGCTTGGCGATCCCTTCGATGGAGATGAACTTGTCGGTCATAGGAAGGTCTTTCCGTTCCCTCCCCCCTTGTGGGGGAGGGTCAGGGAGGGGGGTCCTCCACGAAGACTCGCGCCTGGGGCACCCCCACCCCTAACCCCTCCCCGCAAGGGGGAGGGGAACGGAGTTGCGCACCTTGCAGCAGTTCGCCTGATCATGCCCTACTCCGGAAACGTCACGAGCCGCGACACGCGGGCCAGGATCTGATCCAGCACCATGCCGACGAGACCGATCAGCAGGATCGCGATGATCACGTTCGTGATCGACAGATTGTTCCACTCGTTCCAGACGAAGTAGCCGATGCCGGTGCCGCCGACGAGCATCTCGGCGGCGACGATCACGAGCCAGGCGATGCCGATCGAGATCCGCATGCCCGTCAGGATGGTCGGCGCCGCCGCCGGCAGGATGACGGTGAAGGCGCGGCGGAAATTCCCGACCTCGAGGGTACGGGCGACGTTGATCCACTCCTTGCGGACGCTGGCGACGCCGAACGCGGTGTTGATCAGCATCGGCCACACCGAGCAGATGAAGATCACGAAGATCGCCGACAGGCTGGAATCCTTGATGGTGTAGAGCGCGAGCGGCATCCAGGCGAGCGGCGAGATCGGCTTGAGAATCTGGATGAACGGATCGAGCGCCTTGCTCATCAAGGGCGACATGCCGATCAGGAAGCCGAGCGGGATCGCGACCGCGACCGCGATCAGGTAGCCGAGCATGACCCGCCCGAGCGAGAAGGCGAGCTGGATGCCGAGCCCCTTGTCGTTCGGACCGTTGTCGTAGAACGGCCGCCGCAGATGCTCCCACAGCTTGGCGCCGACATCGAGCGGCCCGGGCATCGCCGACTTGCCTTGCGTCGCTGTCATGCCCATCAGCTTGGCGTATTCGGGGCTCATGTTGGTAGCCGTGCCCGTGCTGCGGGTGGCGATATGCCAGGCGCCGAGGAAGACGGCCAACAAGACGATCGAGACGACGGCGGCGCGCAGGCGGAGTGAGGCGGTCATGACGTCGCTCCACCCACGCTGTCGTCCCTGCGAACGCAGGGACCCATAACCACCGTCGGCAGTTGGTGGAAACGATTGTCGCTACCGCCCCTGCCCCAAGATAGGTCACGGCGTATGGGTCCCCGCGTTCGCGGGGACGACACCGGTGGTGTGGTTGGCGGCGTGTTCATCACCATGGGTGTGGTCGGCAGCGTCGCCCTCGTCGCCCCCATCACGACGCCTTCTTGATCTTGAAGCTGGCGACGTAGTCGTCCGGCTTGGTCGGGTCGAACGGCTTGCCCATCACCGAGAACGATTTGTAGGAGTCCCTTGGCGGCGTCAGGCCCATCTCGGTCATGACCTTGCGGGTGTCGGTCGCGAGATAGATTTGCTCGGCGACCGCCTTGTAGTCGACATCGCCCTTGATCTGGCCCCAGCGCTTCATCTGGGTCAGCATCCACACCGCAAAGGACTGCCACGGGAACGGATCGAAATCGACGCGCTTCGGATCGGTCTTCACCCCGCCGAGGCCGTCGGCATAGGTGCCGGTCAGCACCTGCTCCAGCACCGTCACCGGCGCATTGATGTAGTTGGCCGGCGCGATCGCCTCGGCGATCTGCTTCCGGTTCTCGGCCTTCGACGCATAGGCGGTGGCATCGACGATGGCGCGGGTCAGCGCGGCGAAGCTGTTCGGAGCGGCCGTGATGAACTCGCGGCTCGCCGCGAAGCTGCAGCAGGGGTGACCGTCCCAGATCTCCTTCGAGAGAATATGCAGGAAGCCGACGCCGTCAAAGATCGCACGCTGGCAGATGTTGTCCGGCGCGAGGAAGCCGTCGATGTTGTCGGCGCGCAGGTTCGCGACCATCTCCGGCGGCGGCACCGAGCGCAGTTGCACGTCGGTGTCGGGATCGAGGCCGTGCTCGGCGAGATAATAGCGCAAGAGATAATTGTGCATCGAATAGTCGAACGGAATGGCGAACTTCATGCCCTTCCAGTCCTTCGGGTCGCGCTTGTCCTTGTGCTTCATCGCAAGCACGATGCCCTGCCCGTTGATGTTCTCGATCGCGGGCACGGTAAACGGGATCGGCTGCGCGCCGAGTCCGAGCGAGATCGCGATCGGCATCGGTGCGAGCATGTGCGAGGCGTCGTATTCCTTGTTGATGGTCTTGTCACGGATGACGGCCCAGCCGGCGGTCTTCACGACCTCGACGTTCAGGCCGGCCTTGGAATAAAAGCCGAGCGGCGCGGCCATGATGATCGGCGTCGCGCAGGTGATCGGGATGAAGCCGACCTTGAGATCCTTCTTCTCTGGCGCGCCCGCTTCGGCAAAGGCTTCCGTCGCCGTCTTCAGCGGAAAGAATTGTGAGACCGCGGCGAGCGCGGTGGCCGCGCCCACCGACTTCAGGAACGCGCGACGGGTGGCTGCTTCCGGAAACACCGCGCGCAGCACGGCTGACGCGACCACGTTCTCGTAACGCTTCTCGGTGGAGTCCGTCACGGGCTCGCAGCGCAGCGCCCGCACGGCGTGCTCGTGTTCGGCCGGACTGCGATGCTGACCGCAGATACAACCGGCATTCACGCTGGCCTCGGCATCGAACGGATCATCGAAAATCGACATGTGCTGCGCCCCTTTGTCACACCTGCGCTGACTGCGCCTTCGAACTGCTCATCCGGCCGCATTTTTCAGCGGCCGGACGTGCATAACATGCAGCTTCTATGCCGCCTTGCTGGTCATCGCCGGCATCGGCAGACCTTCCTCGATCGGCAGCGACGGGTCGCGCGACCACTCGTTCCACGAGCCGAAATACATCCGCACATCCTTCACGCCGGCGTTCTTCAGAGCGAGGAAGGTGTTCGACGCACGCGCGCCCTTGAAGCAGTAGAGATAGACCGGCGTGTCCTGGGTGATGCCGACGGTGGCGCATTCGGCGAGGATCTCGTCCTTCGACTTGAAGCGCGGACCTTCGGCGGTCGGCTTCATCATGCGGTACCATTCGAGCCAGACGGCGCCGGGGATGCGGCCCTTGCGCGGGCAGAAATCCTTGCCATAGGGCGAGGAGGAATCGCCGATCCACTCGTCGACATCGCGGACATCGAGAATGGCGATGGCGGGATTGCCGACCGCCGCCAGCATGGCCTTGGCGTCGATCAGGATGCTGCCCGCCTCCGGCACGATGCTGAACGAGGCCTTGGTCGGCGACGGCGCATCGGTGGTCACGGCCATGCCTGCGGCAACCCAGGTATCGTAGCCGCCATGCAGCACCTTGATCTTGGGATAGCCCAGCATCGTCAGCAGGAAGTAGCCGCGGCAGGACTGGCCGAAGCCGGAGTTCATCGACTGCTCGTAGACGACCGCGGTCTCGGCACCCGACAGGCCGGCGGCGCCGAACGCGTCGGCGAATTTCGTCTTCAGCTCCTCGATGCCTTCCGGCGTCGACGTCGCGAGATAGGTGAAGATCTCATGGACGTTGACCGCGCCGGGAAGATGTCCCGCGCCATAGGCATCCGGATTGCGGGTGTCGATGACGACACACGGTTCTTTCTTGATGAAATCAGCGAGTTCGCCGGCAGTAATCAGAACGTCCGTCATGGCAGGCCTCTCCTGGTCTAAACTTTGTTGGTTTGCCGTTCTCGCCGGCGTCAGCCGTCGGCGAGCATCTTGCGGAGCTGCTTGGTCGCGGGGGTGACGATCGCGACGAAATAGGCCTCGCGCAGGCGACGTTCGGCGCGATTGCCCTTGATGTAGCCGCGCGCTCCGCAATGGAGCATCGCGGCGTGAGCCGCAGCCACGCTGGCCTCCCCGGCCCGGAGGCGCAGCGCGACGACCTTGCGCCAGGTGGTCTCGTCCGTGTTGAACGGATCGCTGGCGAGGATCATGGTCTCCCGTGCGAGCTCATCGGCGAGCGCGCTGAAGTCGACCGGCTGCTGCGGCAGATAGCGGTTGACGTGGCCGAGCGGCGCCTCGACCTCCTGCATGATCTTGATGCAGTCCCTGATCAGGCCGAGCGCCATGCCGGCCTGCAGAAGAATGAAGCCGGCGCGGATCTTCTTCACGAAGGGGCCAGCGGGATCTGCCAGAATCAGCTCGTCCGGCACGAACAGGTCGCGGAGCTGGATGCCGTAGGTGCCGGTGCCGTCCATTGCGAGGAACTGTTGGCACGGCTGCAGCGTCACCGCCGGGTCCGAACAGTCGACGATGAACATCACGATCTCGCCGGGCGCATCCTCGCGCTCGAAGATCGTGCCGAACATGTGGTCCGGCCCGAGGTTCGAGACCCAGGGCAGCACGCCGCGCACGACGTAGCCGCCCTCCACTTTCCGGCCCTTCAGCTTGAGCTTCTCGATGCCGAAGAAGCTCTTCATCGGGTTGGAAAGGCCGGTGCCGCCGAGCAGCCTGCCGCTCGCGGCATCGTCGAGCAGACGCTTCTTGAGCGCCTTGTTGTCCGAATTGGCGATGTACCAGACCAGCGTGTTCTGGCACCACGCCATGAAGGCCGAGGCGCCGCAGACCTCGCCGATCGCGCCGATGGCATCGATCGCACAGTTGAGATCCGCCGCGCCATTGTCCGGCACGTGGCTGCTCCACGCGCCGACCTCGCCGAAGCGGCGGAGAACGTCAGCCGGATACACCGTTCCGGCGTCGATTCCGCTGGCCAGCGGCGCAAGCTCGTTGCGCGCGATCGCCGCGACCTGCTCCACGGTCGACGGCACGGGCATCACGCCCGCACTGTCGATCGCCAGATGCTGTCCGAGTGAACCCATGACGTCCTCCGCTCCATATGGCCTCGAACCAGGCTCAGACGCCGACCTCGAGATTGACGGGACGCGTGAAGGTGTTGGCGACGGGCGACCACTTCTTCACATGGTCGACCAGGGCCTGGACCTCCTCCTTGGAAATGCCTTCGCACTCCATGTCGACCTTGACGCGCACGTCGGTGAAGCCGACCGGCTTCTCGCTGACGTCGCCTGTGCCCCAGACGGCGGTGATGTTGAGGTCGCCCTCGAGCTCCAGCTCGAGCTTGTTGACGGTCCAGCCGCGATGCACGGCATTGGCGTGCAAACCCACCGCAAGGCAGGAGCCGAGCGCGGCCAGCGAGGCCTCCGACGGATTGGGCGCGGTGTCGTCACCGAGCAGGCCCGGCGGCTCGTCGACGATGTAGGGCGCGAGGTTGCGGATGTAGTTGGCGTGGCGGAACTTGCCTTCCGCCACGGTCTTGCACTTCAGGGTCTTGATGACCTTGGGGTTGGCCTTGCCGTTGACGATGAGCTGTTCGAGCCCGTTCTTGTCGATGGGTGCGAGGCAGCCCGTCAGCGCCGTCTTCTGAACCACAGCGGTCATCTCATTTCTCTCCCTGGGATGAGGATACCGAACGGTCTGTATCCTGCACGAAGCGTGCCAGAGGGGCCGGAAATCAAAAGCCGGAATGATCCTCGCGGCTTACGCGATCAGGGCGGCGAGCAGCGCCCCGCCACGACCCAGCCGCTGCCCAAGTGCGATGCAGAATGCCGCCTTCAGCGATCAAATTGAGCGCAACGCTGCCTCGACCGCATCAGCAGCCTTGCTGACTCACGCGCACAGCGATTAAGCTCGTACACATGGGCAAGTCAGCTGCGGGCAAACAAACCGGCAAGAAGCAGGCGATCGCAAGGACGATCGCGGCCAGCGACGACGAATCCGCGCGCGGCCGTCTGCTCGGCGCCGCCACGCGGCTGTTCTGCAAGAACGGCATCAATGCCACCGGCATCGATGCGATCATCAGTGAGGCGGGCACCGCGAAGACCACGCTCTACAAGCTGTTCGGATCAAAGACCGCGCTCGTCACCGCCGTGCTCGAAAGCGAAGGCAAGCAGTGGCGTGAATGGTTCATCGCGGAAATGGAGAGCGGCGGCGGTGACGCCGAGACCAAGCTGGCACGCATCTTTCCGGCGCTGAAGAGCTGGTTCGGCGAGGAGCGCTTCTACGGCTGTCCCTTCATCAATGCAGTCGGCGAGCACGACAAGGACCAGAAGCAGTTTCGCACCATTGCAATGCGCCACAAGAAAGTGGTGCTGGCGCATATCGAGAAGCTCGCCCGTGAGATGGGCGCTGCCGAGCCGGAGAGCTTCTCGCATCAGCTCGCACTGCTGATCGACGGCGCGATCGTGGCGGCGATGGTGTCACGCAATCCCGAGGTCGCGGACACGGCCGGGCTGGCCGCGAAGGCGCTGATCGAGCCGGCGAAGCACAAGACGGGAAAGCGCCTCGGCAAGCCGGACACGCAGCTCGCCGCTGTGTGAAGCGGCCTGCTCGCCCTGAGTCCCACCCACCGTCATTCCGGGGCAAGGCCGCAGGCCTTGAACCTGGAAGCTCTATCTTGTCTTGCGTCCATTCCTCACAATCTCGAGATTCCGGATTCAATCGCCAACGCGCAAGCGCGTTGGCGATTGCCCCGGAATGACGGCGGAATGGACGGGGAGGACGGAGCTGTCAACTCGTGACGCCGCGGAGCGCCCGTGCAAAGCCATCAATCGAACTAACGGAAGTAGTCTGTCACAAGCTTCACGTCGGCCTGATCCGCGACTGCGCCGTTCAGGCTCGAATCGATCACGCGGCGGCAGGCGGCGACCGCAGCCTCGTCGCCGAGCTCGTTGGCCGCTTCGAGCACATGCCAGGCCGCATCGACTGCCGCGCCGTCCGCAGGCGCCTCGCGATGGCCGAGCCGTTGCTCTCCGCGAAGAGGAAATCCCATGCCGCTCATCCGCGATCACCTCCGTCCGTCGCTGCAGGTTCAATACGCCGCGGCGCGCGGCGCGGACGCCTTGCCGCCTTTGCCTGGATTCTTGCGGGACTGATAGAATTCGAGCACGCTGCGCGACGTCTGCGACTGGAGCTTGGCATAGTCGCGCTCCAGCTCCTGCAGCTCGCCGGCCGTGATGCGATGTTCGCGGGCGCCGAGGAAGGCGAGCGCCATCATCGTATCCCAGGTAAAGCCAAGCGCCTTGGCGAGCATCAGCAGCATCTCACGGTTACGGTCGAACAAGGCGCGCTCGACGACGTCGACCGGCAGTCCCGACAGCAGCGCGAGGCCGATCGTCACCTCCTCGACCTTGTGTGCCGTCGCATAGCTGGCAATGGTGCTCTCGTGCAGATTGCCGAGGCGGTGCTGGATCGTCACGGTGCGCTTGGCGACGAAGTAGTTGCGCGAGCCGGGGCCGAACTTCGACTGCAGGTCGCCGGCGATGTTGGCGACCGAGCTACTGATCTCGCCAAGCAGCTCGGGCCGCTCCCCGGCCAGCCGCTTGCCGACATCGTCCGAGGCCTTGGCGATCAGTTGCTGGAACAGGTGGCGCGGGATGTCGAGCCGCCGGCCGAGATGCTCGGCGAGGATCGAGTCGTTCTCTGCTCGCTGGACCATGTGCAGGAAACCGGCACCGGAGAACTGGGCGCCCTGATTGCGCGCCACCGCCGTGGCGACGTCACGGTTGCCGCGCGTGGCCAGCACGTCGGTCACCGCCGGGCTCAGCGTTCGGCGTTCGGCGATCGCGAGCAGATGGTCCTGGCTCTTGGTGCTGGCGTTCTCGACCAGCGTGGCGTCATCGAGCCGCTCGGACTCGCGCAGCACTGGACCGGCGACCCAGATCTCATCGTCGAAGGCCAGCTTGCGGATGACGCTGGCCGGCGAATATTCGATCCTGGCGAGGCGATCCGCAAGCTTGGCGCGCGCTTCGATCTCGATCTCGTCGGCGAGCCGGCCGATCACCTCGCCGAAGGTGGCGATCTCCTCCTCGCAGTAGCGCCCCGCGATCAGCAGGTCGGTCGCATGCCACAGCGCGCGTTCGCGGCTGTCGGCGGTCCCCCGCGCAATCGCATCCTCGAGGTCCCGCAACACCGATCTGGTTTCGTTCATGATGAAAGGCCGCACAGTTGCAACGATGAAAGGGCAATGCGCAGATCATAGCGTTCGAACCCGAGCGTTCCGTAACCCGCGCCGTGGGGATTTGACTGGGCATTTTCACTCAAATGCGCGCGTGGGCGTTAAGCATGCGGTCGGGGATCCGGTCGCGGCGCGATCGCCGCGCCGATCCGTTCTTGCCGCGCGAGCGACGCAGGAGGCCTACGGCATGACGCGGAGCGCGCGCGCCTCGGCCTCCGCGACCGAGCGTTCGCGCGATGTCCACGGGCACTCGGCGAGAGCGCGGTCGATCAATTGCATGGCATCACGCTCACGACTCTGGTCGAGCATCAGCTCGCCGGCGAAGAAGCTCGCCTCGCAACGCCGTGCCCTGCGCGTGGCGGGAGCACCACGGTCGGCCGCCGCAAGCACAGCCTCTGTCGTCTCCTGCCCGAGGAAGAGACGGACGATCGGGGCCGGCCATTTGCCCATGTCGAGCCGCTTCGCGTGGTCGGCGAGCTCGCTCGGCAGGCCGGCGCGGCGGCGGGCCAGATCCAGCCACAGGGCCGCATCGGCATTGTGGGGATCGATCTCGCTGAGCCATCTGAAATCGTCGTGCGACTGCTCCAGAAGACCCGCCTGGAAGCTTGCGATCCCCAGCGCGCGATAGGCTTGCGCCCGGTAGCCGTTGCGCCCGAACGCCCGCCCGAAACCCGACCCCGGCTGCGGCTCGCTCTCGCGCAGATCAGGAGCGGCGCGATCGAATGCGGCAAGAAGACCGGCCGAGGACTGCTCGATGACGATCTTGTAGTCGTCGATCGCGTGCTCGACATCTCCCTTGCGGAAATAGGCTCCGGCGCGCGCGAAACGGGCCTCGATCACCTGCGGCGTCGCCGGCTTGCCGTGCTCGATCACGACAGTGCAGCCGGCGATGCGCTCGTCGGCGCCGAGATCGGCCGCGGTCGTGCACCGCTTCGCGCCGGCTGCGTGGGCGCTTGCCGACAAGCCGAAGATCGAACCGATGATCAACGCACAACACAGAAACGAGCGCCATCGTCGCGTAGTCATGAATGCCCCCTTGGTCTTGCTCTTTGTGCTGCGATCTAACCAAAACCGATCGGGCAAACCACAATCTGGAATTGCGATCGCAAATCATCCTTCAGCCGGTGTAAACGGGATCGCAGACTCGGCCTGCCCTGGATGTTTGGATCAACTGCTACGGCGGTGTGAGCCACGCGACGGCGCAATCGGCGATTGCGCTCACGCGTGGCAGGCGGCGCCGTGCAGCCGGCAATGCGACCGTCAGCTACTTCGCTTCGGCGATGAGCGCCTGCAGCCGCACCAGCTCGGCCTCGAGATTCCCTTCGACATCCGCCGCCTTCACCTCGGTGACGCGGTAGTCGCGGCTTTCCAGCCACGCCCGTCGCGCGCTGCGGTCGGCGACGACGCCCTCGCTCTCGCCGGGGCCCACCAGCTCGATCGCCAGGCGGTGGATGAAGGAGACGAAGTCGGGGATGTGGCGGCCGACCGGGGTCTGGCGCTTGAACTGGCCAGCGAAGCGGCGGTCGCGCGACAGCGCGTGCCACAGCGCGCGCTCGGCGTCGGTCGGATTGCGGCGGAGCAGCCGCGCCAGCCCGCGCAGCGAGCCGCGCGAATCCGGCAGGTTCGCCACCGTGCCCTGCTCGGCGATCAGGGCGCGCAGACGCGTCGCCTGCTCGCTGTCGAGCACGCCGCCCTTGGCCGGCCCCTTGCGCCCCTCGGCGATCGCCATGACCACGCCATGCAGGGTGTGGATGTCCTGCCGCGACGGCTCCATGCGGAAGAAGATGTTGCGCAGGTTGACCAGCATGGTCTCGCGCTTCTCGGCGGGCCGCAGGAATTCGACCCGGTCGAGCTCGCGCACCAGGTTCTCGAAGAACGCCTCCATCTGCTCCTGGGAGGCGCGCTCGGAGCGCTCTGGCATCGCGAACGGCAGCGAGCCTGACGTGACCAGCTTGAACCATTCATAGCCCATCAGCAGCACCGCCTGGGCGAGATTCAGCGAGGCAAAGCCTGGATTGACCGGATAGGTGACGATGCGGTTGGCGCGGGCGACCTCCTCGTTGGTCAGGCCCGCGCGCTCGCGGCCGAACAGGATGCCGGCCCGGCCGCCAGCGGCGATCTGGCCCTGCATCTCGCGGGCGGCCGCTTCCGGCCCCATCACCGGCTTGGCCTGGTCGTGGGCGCGGGCGGTGGTCGCGAAGACGAGGTCGAGGTCGGCGATCGCCTCCGGCAGGGTGTCGAACAGCCGGACATGATCGATGATGTGGTCGGCCCCGGCGGCCGCCCGCTGGGCGGCGATGTTCGGCCAGCCGTCGCGCGGATTGACCAGGCGCAGCTCGGACAGCGCGAAATTGCCCATGGCGCGCGCCGCCATGCCGATGTTCTCACCGAGCTGCGGCTCGACCAGGATCACCACCGGGCCTGCGATCTCCAATCCCACCTTCGTCTTGTCGGTGCCCGACACGCTCAATCCTCGCCCTCTGAATCCGGTTGAAGCGCCCGCGGCGCGCCCTGCCCGCTCCGTTGACCTGACCGGGGAGAATTCTCAAGCAAAATAATCGGCTTAGCCAAGAATTTTAGGGTTTGCTCGAACCTGCAGGCCGGCCGGCAGCCGCCGTTGCCCACCGCATGAGCGGGCTGCGAAAATCAGCACCGGGCGCATACCGGGTGCGCTTCCGCCCGCGGTGCAGCAGTGCTATGACGCGCTTGATTTCACAAGCGCTTTCCACTCCTGGCGCGCTGTTCCCAAGAGGCCCCATCGATCATGGCAAAAATCAAGGTGACCAACCCGGTCGTCGAGCTCGACGGCGACGAGATGACCCGGATCATCTGGCAGTACATCAAGGACAAGCTGATCAACCCCTTCCTTGATATCGACCTGATGTATTTCGACCTGGGGATGGAGAGCCGCGACAAGACCAACGACCAGATCACGATCGATGCCGCCAACGCCATCAAGAAGGTCGGCGTCGGCGTCAAGTGCGCCACCATCACCCCGGACGAGGCGCGCGTGAAGGAGTTCGGCCTCAAGGAGATGTGGAAGTCGCCGAACGGCACCATCCGCAACATCCTCGGCGGCGTCGTGTTCCGCGAGCCGATCATCTGCAAGAACGTGCCGCGCCTCGTTCCCGGCTGGACCAAGCCGATCATCATCGGCCGCCACGCCTATGGCGACCAGTACCGCGCCACCGACTTCAAGTTCCCCGGCAAGGGCGTGCTGACGATGAAGTTCGTCGGCGACGACGGCACCGTGATCGAGAAGGAGGTCTTCAGGGCGCCCGGCGCCGGCGTCGCGATGGAGATGTACAACCTCGACGAGTCGATCTACGACTTCGCCCGCGCCTCGCTCAACATGGGCCTCGCCAAGAACTATTCGGTCTACCTGTCGACCAAGAACACCATCCTGAAGGTCTATGACGGCCGCTTCAAGGACATCTTCCAGGAGGTGTACGACAAGGAGTTCAAGGACAAGTTCGAGGCCAAGAAGATCACCTATGAGCACCGCCTGATCGACGACATGGTCGCCGCGGCGCTGAAGTGGTCGGGCGGCTATGTCTGGGCCTGCAAGAACTATGACGGCGACGTGCAGTCCGACACCGTGGCGCAGGGCTACGGCTCGCTCGGCCTGATGACCTCGGTGCTGATGACCCCGGACGGCCAGACCGTCGAGGCCGAGGCCGCCCACGGCACGGTGACCCGCCATTTCCGCGAGCACCAGAAGGGCAAGGAGACCTCGACCAACTCGATCGCCTCGATCTTCGCCTGGACCCGCGGCCTGTCGCACCGCGCCAAGCTCGACAACAATGCCGAACTGGCGAAGTTCGCCGCCACCCTGGAGAAGGTCTGCGTCGACACCGTCGAGTCCGGCTACATGACCAAGGACCTCGCGCTCCTGGTCGGCGCCGATCAGCGCTGGCTGTCGACCACCGGCTTCCTCGACAAGATCGCCGAGAACCTGACCAAGGCGATGGCGGCGTAAGTTTCCCCACTTTCGCCTTCTGGTTTCGTCACCTATCAACGGGCCGCGCCACAAGCGTGGCCCGTTTCTGTTTCACTCCTGCCGTCGAGGAACCTGATCATGCGCTTGACCTCATCGCTCGCCCTGCTGTTGCTCGGGGCCCAGATCGGCTCCTCCCACGCCGCAGAGACCACGATTCCCGATGCGCTGGTCGCCGCCGGCGAAAAGGCCGTGCTGACGCTGCATGCCGAGGGCGCGCAGGTCTACGACTGCAAGACCGACAAGGACGGCAAGCTCGCCTGGACCTTCCGTGAGCCGATTGCCACCCTGTTCGCGGACGGCAAGACCGTCGGCCGGCACTATGCCGGGCCGAGCTGGGAGCACCAGGACGGCTCGATCGTCGGCGGCCGCGTGCAGGGCACCGCCATCGGCGCCACCGACAACGACATCCCCTGGCTGAAGCTCGCCGTCATTTCTCACCGCGGCGCTCAGGGCATGCTCTCCGACGTCACCACGGTGCAGCGGATCAACACCGCCGGCGGCAAGCTGGAAGGCACCTGCGACACCGCCGGGCAATTCCGCAGCGTCGCCTATTCCGCGGATTACGTCTTCCTGCGGAAGGAGTGAGGCTCGTTACGCCTCGCGATAATCCAGCAGGATCAGCCCGACCAGCACGAAGGCCACCGGCCAGACCCAGGCGGCGGCACGGCTGATGCGGCCGTCCAGGCGCAGCTCGAGCCAGCGCGCCCAGCCGGCGGTGATGCCGCACAGCGCTAAGGGCGTGTGGCTCATCTCGATCAGGAGCTGATCCTTGATGTTGGCGATGGCGTGCGAATGGGTCAGCAGCAGCGCGCCGCCGGCGGCGACCGTCAGCGGAAACACCAGCGCCGCCCGGCCCGCCGCCTGCCCGCGCAGCCGCACCCGCCATTCGAACAGGCCGAACAGGACGATCAGCACCACGAACAGCCGGTGCTGCGCCACTTCGGGATCGCGCAACGAGGCCCAGAAGCCGATCGGGCCGAGCGGCCAGGCCATCTCGTCGGCGCGCAGGAACAGGAACGCCGCCATCCCCAGGAACAACAGCGGCCAGTGCCGGGCCCAGCGGCCCCAGGAGAAGCGCTCGATCAGCGCGAGCACGCCGATCAACACGACGAAGATGCCCGCCCAATGGTGGTTGTATTCCGACCAGGCGATGTCGGCGGCGCTGCGCGGCAGGATCACGCCCTCGCCCGGCACGTAGGCTTGCGGCGCGGTCACGCGCTGCGCGTCGGCGGCATCGATCCTGGCCTGCAGCTGCGAGATGGTGAGCTGGTCGACCGAGGGGCTGGAGAGCCGCGGCCATTGCGGCGCGGCGCGCGCGACGATCTCCTGCCAGCTCAGCCGGTCCTGGCTGAGATCGATGCCCGGCGGCAGCGAGGTCAGCGAGCCCGCGGTGAGCAGCACCGTCAGCCCGATGCCGAGCTCGACCTCGACGAAGCGCTTCATCCGCAGCAGAGGCGCAGCGCGATCGCGACGGCGCAGCCGCTCCACGGCGAAGAAGTTGGCCGCCCCGAGCGCGAGCAGCATCAGCAGCATCGCGACCTTGGCCGAGGTCATGACGCCGTAAGCGGTGCCGTAGATCGCCGCGAACGCGCCGAGATAGGCGATCGCCATCACAATGCCGCCGATCACGATGGCTGCCACCGAGACCATCGACATCAGCGAGTAGCGCCGCCCGATCAGGCGCTGATCGTCATCCGCCTTGCAGCCGTTCAGCGCCATCATGAAATACGGCAGGCCGCCGATCCAGACGCCGGCGCCGAGCATGTGCAGGAAGTCGGCGGCAAGCAGCGGCCAGCGCACCTCAAGCCGGCTCGCCGCGTGCGTCAGGTTGAGCTGCAGCAGCAGCGCTGAGATGGTCAGCACAGTCAGCGCCAGGACGCGCCAGGCGGCCCAACTGCCGGTCCGGGCGAGCACGGCGATGCCGAGCGCGCAGGCGGCAACGGCCATTCCGGAGCGGGCGAAATCCGCGCTCGCCGCCGCGCCGAGCGACAGGTCGAGCGTCCCGATCAGCGCTCCCATGTTGACCGCGAGCGAGGCCAGCACCACCGCGAACCAGCCGAATGCGCTTCGGCGCAGGAAACGCTGGCCGCGCTTGCCGACCACGATCGCGTCAGCGGACAGCCTGTCCTGCAGCGGGCGCAGCAGCAACAGCAGAAATGCCAAGCCGCCGATGGTGAAGGACTGTGCCAGCAGGGTCAGGCCGCGCAGCACCACCGAGAGATAGCCGAAGATGTCGAGCAACAGCGACACGGCTAGCGCACGTTGAAAGGAATGTCGCCGCGGGTGATGTGGCCATCGACGCTGAGCACCTGCCATTGCAGATGCCAGGCGCCGGGGCTGAGCGCCTTGGCCTCGGCGTCGATCTCGTCGGCCGGCGCATCGACTGCCGGAGTAAGCGCCTGCTCGGCTCCGTCGGGCGCGCGCAGCTTCAGCCGCGAGCGGGCGTGATCGATGCGGCTGTTGAAGCGCAGCCGGATCATTGTCGGCTGCGTCTCGATGGTGCCGCCCGCCGCGGGCTGCGACGAGACGATGATGGCATGGGCCGACGCGGCGCCGGGAACGCCCAGAAGCAGCGCGGCAAGGGTCGGCAGGTGGCGGAAGCGGATGACGGACGGCATGGGACGCGCGGGCGGCGGAGGCTGCGGCAGGAACGTTCGGGGACAAGACCGGGACGAACAAAACTCTACCGTTCTAATCTAAGCGACCTTCCTGTTCCCGACGTAGCCACAAACGCGTGACCGGGGCCGGCCGGAACCTGCGGGAGCGGCACGAGGCCCCGGCCCTGCCCGGAGGGCATCCCGGAACAGCGAAATTTAGGGTCGAATCATCAAGCACTTCGCTGTATGCCTCGCCGCATCATTGCCGTCCGTCGGTTGTCGGGACCCTTTCCGCCCCACGGACCAACATTGCCTGATCCCGAGGAACGCCTGAGGAAACCGTCATGCCCGCCTATCGCTCCCGCACATCAACCCATGGCCGCAACATGGCCGGCGCCCGCGGCCTGTGGCGCGCCACCGGCATGACCAACGAGGATTTCGGCAAGCCGATCATCGCGGTCGTCAACTCCTTCACCCAGTTCGTGCCCGGCCATGTGCATCTGAAGGATCTCGGCCAGCTGGTCGCGCGGGAGATCGAGAAGGCCGGCGGCGTCGCCAAGGAGTTCGACACCATCGCGGTCGATGACGGCATCGCGATGGGCCATGACGGCATGCTCTACAGCCTGCCCTCGCGCGAGCTGATCGCCGACAGCGTCGAATACATGGTCAACGCGCATTGCGCCGACGCCATGGTGTGCATCTCCAATTGCGACAAGATCACCCCTGGCATGCTGATGGCCGCGATGCGGCTCAACATCCCGGCCGTGTTCGTCTCGGGCGGCCCGATGGAGGCCGGCAAGGTCAACATCGCGGGCAAGCTGCGCAAGGTCGATCTGATCGACGCCATGGTGACCGCCGCCGACGACAAGGTGTCGGACGCGGATGTCGAGGTGATGGAGCGCTCGGCCTGCCCCACCTGCGGCTCCTGCTCGGGAATGTTCACCGCCAATTCGATGAACTGCCTGACCGAGGCGCTCGGCCTGTCCCTGCCCGGCAACGGCTCGGTGCTGGCGACCCATGCCGACCGCAAGGGCCTGTTCGTCGAGGCCGGCCATCTCGTCGTCGACCTCGCTCGCCGCTATTACGAGCAGGACGACGCATCCGTGCTCCCGCGCACCATCGCCAACTTCAAGGCGTTCGAGAACGCGATGAGCCTGGACATCGCGATGGGCGGCTCGACCAACACCGTGCTGCATCTGCTCGCGGCCGCGCATGAGGGGGAAATCCCCTTCACCATGACGGATATCGATCGCCTCTCGCGCAAGGTCCCTTGCCTGTGCAAGGTCGCGCCCGCTGTGGCCGACGTGCACATGGAGGACGTGCATCGCGCCGGCGGCGTGATGGGCATCCTCGGCGAGCTCGCCCGCGCCGGCCTGCTGCACACGGAATTGCCGAGCGTGCATTCGACTTCGCTGGCGGCTGCGCTGGAGCGTTGGGACATCCGCCGGACCGCGAGCGAGAGCGTGAAGAACTTCTATCAAGCCGCGCCCGGCGGCGTGCCGACGCAGGTCGCCTTCAGCCAGGACCGCCGCTACGAGGAGCTCGATCTCGACCGCGAGAAAGGCTGCATCCGCGACATCGAGCACGCCTATTCCAAGGACGGCGGCTTGGCCGTGCTGACCGGCAACATCGCGCGCGACGGCTGCATCGTGAAGACCGCGGGCGTCGATGCCTCGATCCTGAAGTTCTCCGGCCCTGCGCGCGTCATGGAGAGCCAGGACGCCGCGGTCGAAGCCATCCTGACCAACAAGATCAAGGCAGGCGACGTCGTCGTCATCATCTATGAGGGCCCGCGCGGCGGCCCTGGCATGCAGGAGATGCTGTATCCGACCAGCTATCTGAAGTCGAAGGGCCTCGGCAAAGCCTGTGCGCTGATCACCGACGGCCGCTTCTCCGGCGGCACCTCGGGGCTCTCGATCGGCCACGTCTCGCCGGAAGCTGCCGAGGGCGGCCTGATCGGCCTCGTCCAGGACGGCGACCGCATCGAGATCGACATCCCCAACCGCACCATCCATCTCGCAGTGTCGGATGAGGAGCTCGCCAACCGGCGCGCAGCGATGGCGGCGAAGGGCGATCAAGCCTGGAAGCCGAAGACGCGCGCCCGCAAGGTCTCGACCGCGCTGAAAGCCTATGCGGCGTTCGCGTCGAGCGCCGCCAAGGGCGCGGTGCGCATCGTCAAGGAGTAAGACCGATCTGTTCGGTCGGCAGCACCGGTCCTTTCCGACCGGTTGCTGCGGCCGGCGGCCGCGGCCTCACCATAGACTTCCTCGTCTCGCTCTCGTCCTGCGAACAGCCATGCCGCACTTCGTTCTTGCCCACTGACGACAGCGGGTTCAGGCTCCCTTCATCGACAATGAGCGCGTCAGCCACAATGCACGCGCCAAGCCCTGGGAAGGATCGCCATGCTGAACCGCCGCAGCCTGCTGCTCGCCTCGCTTGCCGCCGGAGTGACGATGACCACGACAGCCGCGCGCGCCAAGCCGGCGCAACCTTCGACCCCGGTCGATTTCGACGTGCCGCCACAGGCCTGCGACTGCCACACCCACATCCACGGCGACCCCGAAAAATTTCCGTTTGCGGCGAGCCGGGTCTACACGCCGGAGCCGGCCCTGCCCGACGAGATGGCGGCGCTGCACAAGGCTCTACATATCCAGCGCGTGGTGATCGTGACGCCGAGCGTCTACGGCACCGACAACTCTGCGACGCTGTACGGCATGAAGGCGCGCGGCAATGACGCGCGCGGCGTCGCGGTCATCGACGACAAGACCACCGAGGCGCAATTGGATGCCATGCATGCCGAGGGCTTCCGCGGCATCCGCCTCAATCTCGCGACCGGTGGCATCAACGACCCCAATGTCGGCCGCGCCCGCTTCCATGTCGCGGTCGAGCGGATGAAGGCGCGCGGCTGGCATGTCCAGCTCTACACCAACACGGCGATGATCGCGGCCATCAAGGACCTCGTGATGCAATCGCCCGTGACGGCCGTGTTCGATCATTTCGGCGGCGCGCAGGCTGATCTCGGCCTCGGGCAGCCGGGCTTTGCCGATCTGGTCGAGCTCGTCCGCAGCGGCAAGGCCTATGTAAAGATCTCCGGCGCCTATCGCGCCTCGACCCGCGGCCCCGACTACGCGGACGTGATCCCGCTCGCGAAGGCCCTGATCGAAGCCAACCCCGACCGCATCGTCTGGGGCACCGACTGGCCCCACCCGGATTCGTCGCCGCATCCCGAATTGAAGGTCACGGATATCAGGCCGTTCTATCCGATCGACGACGGCCGCCTGATGAACCAGCTCCCGGTCTGGGCCCCCGATGCCGCGATCCGCAAGAAGATCCTGGTCGACAATCCGGCGCGGCTGTATGGGTTCTGAAAATCCGTAGGGCGGGTTAGCGCAGCGTAACCCGCCGCACGATGCTACACCACACCGAGAACCATAGGTGCTCATGATTTGGAATGTGATTGATCGGCGCAGTCGTCCCTACCGTTGGAAATTCGTGACAGCCATCGTCGAGGCCGTCGAGCACGACAACAGCTGCGCCGACGCCGACCAAGCCGACGAGGCTCCGGTGTCCCTGGTCGTAGATTACGACAAGAGAGAAGGCCTATCTGTTTGCGAGGCCATTCAATGGGCCAACGCACAGCGATGTCCCGTCACGCTCTACATCTATGATGCTGATGGAGAGACGACGGACAACCATTTTCATGCCTGCGGCGCACGCTTCGACGTCAACGACAAGTAAATCAGTCCGCAGGGCGGGCGAGCGCAGCGGCGCAGCGAAGCAATCGTAGGGTGGGCAAAGGCGCGCTCCACCGCGATCTCGGCTTGCACCGCAGTATCGCGCGCCGCGCCACCGCCGTCACGCACCGGCGCCGTTGGTGGGCACGCGCCGCCTGACGGCGTCGCTTTGCCCACCCTACGATTCCCGGGGCTTTAGCGCCTCGCCATCCTGGCTTCGCGGAACGACACCAGCCGGCGCTGCGACTCGTCCCACAGCACCAGCCGGACGCAGCGCAGGCTCTCCGGCAGCGTGATGCGGCCGATCTCGCGCAGCTCGGGATGATCGCGCAGCACGACCGGCAGCCGGTAATAGGGAATCCGGCTCGAGAGATGGTGGACGTGGTGGATGCCGATATTGGCGGTCAGCCAGTGCAGCCATCCCGGCAGGTCGTAGTGTGAGCTGCCGTAGAGCGCGGCCTGCTGCATCGTCCAGCGCTCGTCCCGCTCCCAGACGGTGTGCTCGAACTGATGCTGGACATAGAACAGCCACACCCCGGCCATGGCGGCGAGCAGCATGATCGGGAGATGCACGACCAGGAACGCCTGGATGCCGATGAGCCACATCAGCCCGGCAACCACCAAGGCAATGCCGAAATTGGTGGCCATCGTGCTGATCCAGGGCGACCAGCCGGCCCGCATGAGACCGAACGGCAGACGGTGCTGCAGGAAGAACAAATACGCAGGCCCTGCCACGAACATGACCAGCGGGTGGCGGTACAGCCGGTAGCGCAGCCGCGCCCAGGCCGACCGCGCCTGATATTCCCGCACGGTCAACGTATCGATGTCGCCGATTCCGCGCCGATCGAGGTTGCCGCTGGTGGCGTGGTGGATCGCATGGGTGCGCCGCCACCAGTCGTAGGGCGTCAGGGTCAGCACACCGAGGACACGGCCGACCCAGTCGTTCGCCTGACGCCCGGCGAAGAAGGTGCCATGGCCGCAATCGTGCTGGATCATGAACAGACGCACCAGGAAACCGCCGGCGGGGATCGCGATGAGCAACGAAGCCCAGGCATGGCCGAGCGAGAACGCGAACCAGGCGGCCGTCCACAGGGCCACCAGCGGCACGGCGGTGATCACCAGCTCGGTCACGCTGCGCAGGCGGTTTGGCGTGCGGTAGCTGCTGAGAATCTGCATCCAGTAGCGGGCATCGGCCGCGGCGCGGCCCTCGTTATCGCCGGCGCGCAGCGTGGCGCGGTCCTTGGGCGGCACAATCGCCATCGCGACTGGCTGATCGAACTGCAATGTCGTCTCCACCTTGTGTTCTTGGCGATCGCGCATGGCGAGACCGCGGCCAAATGGACCCCTGCGGACCGCCGAACAGGCTGCAGGAGTTCGAAATCACGAGCTATCGTCGGTTTAACCGCCGTCGAAGCCAAATGGTTCATCGTGCGCCTGACAACGAACCGCTCTGGAAGAGAAAGTCTGGGACGTGGACGCCCGTCAGGAGACGGGTAAAGAGCGCATGCGGCGGATCAATGAACTTAACCCGTCGAACGCCTCATGGCTAGGAGAGGACGGGTTACGATCCGTTAATCCGCCCGATGAAATGCGCGCTCCACATTGTGCACCGCGTTCCCCTCATCCCGTCCCGCGCGTGGCATCCGGCGCCAAGGCCCTCTCACAGCGCGAGGTCGAGAAGATGTCCCAGATCGCGATGAACATTGCCGCGATCACCGGCCCGATGACGAACCCGTTGAGGCCGAATGCCTCGATCCCGCCCAATGTCGAAATCAGCACCACATAGTCGGGCATCTTGGTGTCCTGTCCGACCAGGATCGGACGCAGGACATTGTCGACGAGACCGATGACGAGGGCGCCATAGGCGATCAGGACCACACCCTGCCAGATCGATCCGATGGCAAGAAGATAGAGCGCGACCGGAAACCAGACGAGGCCCGCTCCCACTGCCGGAAGCAAGGACAGGAAGGCCATCACGACTGCCCACAGCAGGGGCGCGTTGATGCCGAGGAACCAGAACATCAGGCCGCCCAGCGCGCCTTGCGCCAGAGCGACGAGCAGACTGCCCTTCACCGTCGCGCGGATGACCACGGTGAACTTCCGCAGCAGCGCATCGCGTTGCTCCGGGCGCAGCGGAATGGCGCTCTTGATGCGCTCCGATAGCGTCTCTTCGTCACGCAGCAGGAAGAACAGCAGATAGACCATGATGAACAGATTGACGAAGACTTCGAACGTACCCTGTCCGATCACGAGCGCCTGGCTCGCAATGACCTCGCTGCCCTTCAGCAGGACGGCCGACAGCTTGCCCTTCATTCCGGCGAGGCTGCCGAGTCCGAAGCGATTGAGCAGATCGACCACCCATGTCGGAAGCGCGGCCAGCATCTTCTGGAAGTACTGTCCAATGTCGAGCTGACCGGACTGCATCTGTTTGTAGACTCCGGAGGCCTCCTGCGCCAGCGACGCCCCGATCAGCGACAGCGGAAGGATGACGATCACGACGAAGATCAACACCACGACGGCCGCCGCCAGGCCGTGTCGGCCGTGCATCGACCGCGCCAACCAACGGTGCAGCGGAACGAAGACGATGACGCCGATGACGCCCCACAGAACCGCGCCGTAGAACGGCAGCAGGATCCACCCGAACATCAGCGATATCGCGACGAGCAAGAGAAGCAGGGCTCGGTCTTCGAGGCTACGCATCTGGCTTTCCTAGCGGACCGGGACCATGAGTTGGACCGTTCCTTCCTCCACGGCGGACGGTTTGCCGCTTGGTCGCGAAATGGTCAACGTTCGAATTCGACTTTGGCCCCTGCCACGACGCGACATTGCCGGCGAAAACATGCTCCAGAACGCCGAATTTGTCTGCCGTTCCAGCAACAACGCCGATTTCAAGAGCCTGCTCGAAAAATAAAGCGCTTCTGAAAATCAGCAAATCAGGCGTATAAGGTCCGCGTTCCGGTCCGGATGAGGGGCGTACGCGTCGTCACGAGACGTTGGACCGGCAATGCGGTGGACCCGAGGGCATCGGCGCGCATCATGTGTGCGGACGAACGATGGCCTTGCGGACGTGAAATCGCGTGGTCCTGGCCTCCCGGTGCTGAGGCTGGAGGTTGCGGAGTCCTGATGAGCTCTGCGATCGACGGGGTCAATCAAGCCGGTCCCCGGGGAGATCGCGTATAAGCGTTAAAACCTCCGCGCAGGGAATGCCGGGATGTCTCGGCTGACCTGTGGTGACTGCCGCCTGCTTTTTTTCTGCAGGCGGGCCATGGGTGCGGCCAGCGCCCGGCATTCCCTGCGCCCTCATCGGTTCACGAGGGCCCGCCAGCCGCATGATCCGGACGCCCTGGCGTCGCGGCGATGCTGCGGCTTGCCTGATCAGGATCCCCGCCTGCGGCCCCGCCCCCGGTTGCCAACCGCACGGCGAGCCGCAATAGTCCGCGCTTCCGAGCCGGCCCGACCGGCCCGTTGACCTGGAGGCATGATGATGACGACGAGACCGGCCGCAAAATCATCCGACAAGGATGTCTGGCGCGTCGGCGTGCTGTTCTCGCGCAGCGGCCTGATGGAGGTCACGGAGTCCGAGCACTTCTTCGGCACCGCGCTGGCGATCCAGGAGATCAACCGGGACGGCGGCGTGCTCGGCCGCGAGATCGAGGTCATCGCCTATGATCCAGGCTCGCAGCCGGAAACGTTCCGCAAGCTCGCCGACCGCCTGCTCACCGAGGACGGCGCTTCCGTGATCTTCGGCTGCTCGACCTCGGCCGAGCGCAAGGCGGTGCTGCCGGCGATTGAACGCCGCAACGGCCTCCTCTGGTACCCGTCGCTCTACGAGGGTTTTGAATATTCGCCGAACGTGATCTACACGGGACCGGCGCCGAACCAGAACGCGTTCCAGCTCGCCGAATACATCGTGCGCAAGCACGGCCCGCGCGTCTATCTGATCGGATCGGACTACATCTATCCGCGCGAATCCAACCGCATCATGCGCGACCTCGTCGAGTCCTATGCCGGCCGCGTCGTCGGCGAGCAATATGTGACGATGGAGGCTGGAGACGCCGAACTCGCACGCGGGCTCGACGCCATCAGGAACGCCGCGCCCGACGTGGTGTTCTCGACCATCGTCGGCCGTACCGCGCAGCGCTTCTACCGGATGTATGCGCAGGCGGGCTTCGATCCGAAGCGGCTGCCCATCGCCAGTCTCACAATGGCTGAAGGCGAGGTCCGCGCCATCGGCGCCGAATACTGCGCGGGTCACCTCACCGCGGCGAGCTATTTCGGTACGCTCGCGCGCGACAGCAACGACCGCTTCAAGGCGGCGTTCGCCGCCGCCTTCGGCCCCGACAAGCCGGTCAGCATGTGGAGCGCCTCGGCCTATGCGCAGATCAAGCTGTTCGCGCTGGCGCTGGCGCAGGCGGGCAGCCTCGACACCCAGAAGCTGGTGGAAGCTGCGCTCGGCCTCAGCCTCGATGCGCCGGAAGGACCGATCCGGATCGATCCCGACAATAACCATGTCTGGGTGACGCCGCGGATCGGACGCGTCCGCGCCGACGGCCAGTTCGACATCGTCTGGGAGAGCAAGAGCCCGATCAAGCCCGATCCCTATCTTTCGGTGTCGCCGATCGGCGGCCGCTGGCTGAGCGAAGAGGCGCTGTCGGCATGAGGCCGGATGACCGCATGAAGCCCGGCGTGCGCCGCCTCATCGAGGAACTGCGCGGCGCCCGCGTGCTGGTGATCCATCCGCGCGACGCCGAGGGGGACGCGCTGATCGACCAGCTCAAGCGCATCGGCTGCAACGTGCGCGGCGTATGGCCGCCGCCGGCCGCGATCCCGCACGACATCGACACGGTGTTCCAGCTGATCGAGACCTCGGAGGAGATGATCTTTCCGGAAGGCACCAGCGATCATCCCCTCACCTTCATCGCCATCGTCGACTACGAGAACCCGACCATCCTGAAGCGACTGCTCGACAGCAATGCACATGGCGTCGTCAACAAGCCGATCCGCTCGTTCGGCATTTTGTCGTCGCTGGTGCTGGCGCGCTCGCTGCGCGGCTACACGCGCCGCCTCGAGGGCAAGGTACAGAAGCTCGAGGAGACCTTGAAGGCGCGGCGCGACGTCGACAAGGCGGTGAAGATCCTGATGGGGCTGAAGCAGGTCGGCGAGGTCGAGGCTTACGAGCTGATCCGCGCGCAGGCGACGCAGAAGCGCGTCGCGATGGCCGACATCGCAATCTCCATCATCAATGCACAGGAGACGCTCGGAGGACTGGGGGTGCTGGATGCGCCGGCCTCGCGCTGAGCGGGTGTTTCCGCGCTCATGCGTTGGGCAGCCGCGGCCCGAAATTTTTGCAGCCGATGGCGTTGACTTCGTATCAAGCATGGGAATTACTTGAGGCCATCGCGGACATCGGATGTCCGCCAATGGCCGGTCGGCCATTTCACATCAGGCTATGCAGCCCTCGCATTGCGCCGCAAGGCGCAGTCGGGGGCTTTTTGTTTGGCGCGCGCGGACCTCGCGAACGCAACGGAGACTCGTGCCTTGACGACGGATGACGACAGCAAAGTGCGGATCGCCTGCATCCAGATGCAGCCGATGGTCGGCGAGTTGGCAACCAACCTCGCCCACAGCCTCGATCTGATCCAACAGGCGGTGGCGCAAGGCGCCAACCTCGTGGTGCTGCCCGAGCTCGCCTCCTCAGGCTACGTGTTCAATTCGCGCGAAGAGGCCTTCGCTGCCTCCGAGACCATTCCTGGCGGTCCCGCCGTGACGGCCTGGAGCGAGATCGCGGCCGAGCACGGCCTGCATCTCGTGGCCGGGATCTGCGAGCGCGACGGCGCAAAGCTCTACAACAGCGCGGTGCTGATCGGGCCGAAGGGCTACATCGGCACGTTCCGCAAGGTACACCTGTGGAACGAGGAGAACCTGTATTTCGAGCCCGGCAATCTCGGCTTCCCCGTCTACCACACCGAGATCGGCCGCATCGGCATGGCGATCTGCTACGATGGCTGGTTCCCGGAGAGCTATCGCCTCAACGCGCTGCAGGGCGCCGATATCGTCTGCGTGCCGACCAACTGGGTTCCGATCCCCGGCCAGGCGCCGGGCCGCGAGGCCATGGCCAACATTCTGGCGATGGCGGCGGCGCATTCCAACTCGATCTTCATCGCCTGCGCTGACCGCGTCGGTGTCGAGCGCGGCCAGCCGTTCGAGGGCCAGAGCCTGATCGTCAGCTACACCGGCTGGCCCGTCGCCGGCCCCGCGAGCCGCGATAAGGAGGAGATCGTGATTGCCGACGTCGCGCTCGGCGAGGCCCGCCGCGCCCGCAACTGGAACGCCTTCAACCAGGTCCTGCGCGACCGCCGCTCCGACGTCTATGACGAGATGCTCGGCAGCGAGGTCAAACGGGGTTGGTACTGACTGCTTCACAACGACTTTTCAGCTTTCGACCATTCACGGAGGACAATCGATGACGTCGCGTTTGATCACCACCTCGCTGGCGCTCGCCCTTGCGGCGACGGCACTCTCCCCTGCTTTGGCCGCCGATCCGATCAAGATCGGCGTCCCCGTCGGCCTGTCCGGCGCCAACTCCGTCGTCGCTCCCTCGGTGGTGCAGTCGGCCGAGCTCGCAGTTGAGGAGATCAACGCCAAGGGCGGCGTGCTCGGCCGCAAGCTCGCGCTCGAGGTCGCCGATGACGCCTCGGGCGCCGCCGGCGCGCAGAAGGCATTCGACGCACTGATCTTCCAGAAGAAGGTCAACGTGCTGATCTCGATGGAGACCAGCGCGGCCCGCAATGCCGGCCTGCCGATCGTCGCCCGCGGCAAGACGCCCTACATCTACACCTCGTTCTACGAGGGCAAGTCCTGCAGCCCCTATCTGTATGTCAACGCCTGGGTGCCGGACCAGCAGGTGCCGCCGATCGTCGACTACTTCAACAAGGAGAAGAAGGCGAAGAACTACTTCCTGATCGGCTCCGACTACGCCTTCGGCCGCGGCATGCTCGGCTTCACCAAGAGCTACATCGAGAAGACCGGCGGCAAGGTGGTCGGCGAGGAATATCTGCCGATGGATGGCTCCGACTGGACGTCGATCATCTCCAAGCTCAAGGCATCGGGTGCGGACGCGCTGATCACCTCGACCGCGGGCGGCGCACCGAACGTGACCCTGACGAAGCAGTTGCGCGCCGCCGGCGTGAACCTGCCTTACGGCAACCTCGCCGTCGACGAGGGCACCGCCAAGGGCATGGGCGCTGATGCCGCCGGCATCTTCCTCTCCGCCTCCTACGTGACCGGCATCGACACGCCCGCCAACAAGACGTTCCTGGCGGCGATGGCCAAGAAGTTCGGTGCCGAGCTCAAGACGCCGAACGATCTCTCGGTCCCGGAATATGAGGCGGTCTACGCCTACAAGGCGGCGGTCGAGAAGGCCGGCAGCACCGACCAGGACAAGGTCCTGAAGGCGTTGGCCGAGGTCTCGGTCGACGGCCCGCGCGGCACGATCAAGATGGACAAGCAGCGCCATGCGCCGCTGACGATGTATCTCGGCCAGGTCCAGGCCGACGGCAGCGTGAAGGTGATCCAGAGCTTCCAGAACGTCGATCCCGGCGCGCAGTGCCCGGGCAAGTCCTGATCGCGTATGCTTCCGCGGGGCGGACGCGCGTCCGCCTCGCAACCTCTCGACTGGAAATGTCCATGCTGACCGTCGCCCTTGATGCCGTCACGACGGCCGCCATGCTCTTCATCATTGCCGCCGGCCTGCTGATCGTGTTCGGCGTCATGAAGATCATCAATTTCGCCCATGCCGCCTTTCTGACCGTCGGCGCCTATGCCGCGCTGGTCGGCACGCAGTTGAACCTGCCCTGGTTCCTGATCTTGCCGTTTGCCTTTGCTGCCGGCGCCGTCTGCGGCGGGGTCACCGAGGTCGTGATCGTGCGGCGTCTCTACAAGCGCCCGCTCGATGCGATCCTCGCCACCTGGGGACTCGGAATCGTTCTCGGACAGCTCATTACGTTGATGTTCGGCCGCGAGGTCCAGTTCGTGCAGGCGCCAATCTCAGGCACGATCCATCTGTTCGGGGCGGACTATTCGGCCTACCGGCTGGTGATGATCGTCGCGGCCATCATTGTCGGCCTGCTGTTCACCGCCCTGCTCAACGGGACGCGGCTCGGCCTGTCGACCAAGGCCGTGATCATGAACGAAATGCTGGCGCAGGGCCTCGGCGTCGATTCCTCGCGGGTCAGACTCATCACCTTTGCGCTCGGCAGCGGGCTTGCGGCGCTCTCCGGCGCCCTGATCACACCGCTCTCCAGCGTCGATCCGAACATGGGCGTCCCATGGCTGATCGGCGCGTTCATGCTGGTCATGGTGTCCGGCGGCTCGCTGCTTGCGCTCGCCGGCTCCTGCGCCGTGCTCGGGACGTTGCAGGTCTTGGTCTCCACCTTTGTCAATCCGATCCTCGGCGGCCTTACCATTGCGATCTGCGCCGCCATCGTGCTGCGGATCCGGCCGGAGGGTTTTGCCCGTGCCTGATGCGCGCCCCCTCGCCTCGCCCGAGACGCCCGCAATGAGCCGTGCGATGCCGCGCATGATCGTCCCGGTGGTGCTCGTGGCCATCGCGGCCGGCGTGATCGTCATCGCGCCGCTGCTGCTCGATACCTACCTCGTGAACATCCTGGTGCGTGCCTGCTTCGTCGCCATCGCCGCCATTACCGTCGACATCATGTGGGGTTATTGCGGTACGCTGACCTTCGGCCAGTCCGCGTTCTTCGGCATCGGCGCCTACGCGCTCGCGATCATGTTCACCGAATATGGCTTCGGCCCCTGGCAGGTCTGTGCCGCGATCGCCGCCGCGGTGACGATCGCTGCAGCTGTCGCAGCTTTCACTGGCTGGCTGTCGTTCTATCCCGGCTCCACACCGCTCTACGCCTCGGTGATCTCTCTGGTGGTGCCGATCGTGCTGGTGCAGATCCTCTATTCCGGCGGCACCTTCACCGGCTCGTCCAGCGGCCTCGTCGGCTTCGAGAGCTTCGATCTGGAGATCGAGACCTGGCTGCGCCTCGCCGGCCTCGGGCTGCTTGCCTCGGCCGTGCTGGCGCTCATCCTGATGCGCAGCGACACCGGGCGCCTGCTTGCAGCGCTGCGCGACAACGACGCGCGCTGCACCTATCTCGGCATCGACACCTCGCGGCTGCGCATCATCGTGCTCGTGCTGTCCGCGATCGTCTCCGCGCTGGCCGGCTTCTTCTATGCCGGATTCGGCGGCGTCGCCGCGCCCGAGAACGCGAGCTTCGCCTTCGGAACCAACCTCGTGATCATGGTCGCGCTCGGCGGCCGCGGCACCGTGATCGGTCCGGTGATCGGCGCGCTTTGCATCGAGGTGGCGAGCGCCTACCTTGCCAATAGCCTCCCCTATGTGTGGGAGCTGATCGTCGGGCTTGCGCTGATCATCGTGATCCTTGTCTTCCCGGACGGCCTGCTTGGCGCTGTGATGCGCCTGTTCAAGCGCGGTGGTTCGGGACGGAGCACTGCGACGACGCTGCGCCCGGCCGC
The DNA here is from genome assembly GCF_032489615.1 of Bradyrhizobium sp. SZCCHNR1051. Classification (NCBI taxonomy): domain Bacteria; kingdom Pseudomonadati; phylum Pseudomonadota; class Alphaproteobacteria; order Hyphomicrobiales; family Nitrobacteraceae; genus Bradyrhizobium; species Bradyrhizobium sp. SZCCHNR1051. The sequence continues at coordinate 145,525 of NZ_JAUEYJ010000025.1, forward strand.
CGCCGCCACGGCGGTCAGCAATCCGGACGCCGTTGCAATCGAAGTTCGCGCGCTCGGCAAGCATTATGGCAGTCTCGCAGTGCTGGACGGCGTGCAGTTCACGGCATATCGCGGCGAATTGCTGAGCCTCGTCGGTCCCAACGGGGCCGGCAAGACCACCTTGATCCGTTGCCTCTCCGACGGCCGCGAGCGCTCGACCGGCGACGTCGCGATCGCCGGCCATGACATCGTACGGCTGCCGCCGGATCGCGTCGTCCGTTTTGGTCTCGGGCGCAAGTTCCAGACGGCTTCGGTGTTCGAGACGCTGACCGTCGCAGAGTGCCTGCGCGTCGCGCGGACACACGCTGATCCTCCTGCGCTGACGTCGCGCGCGGTGACGCTGGTGCTGCCGCCTGCCGCCATGTCGGTCGTCGAACGCTCCGGGCTCAGCGAGCGCCTCGACGAGGAGGCCCGCAATCTCAGCCATGGCCTGAAGCAGGCGCTCGAGCTCGCGATGGTGCTGTCGCTCGAGCCCGACGTGCTGCTGCTGGATGAGCCAACCGCCGGACTGACGCGCGCAGAGCGCCAGAGCTTCGCCGATATCCTCACCGCCCTTGCCCGTCGCGACCGGCTCTGCATACTCCTGGTCGAGCACGATCTCGATTTCGTCCGCGAGATCTCCTCGCGAATCATCGTACTGCACCAGGGCCGGCTCGCGCTCGACGGCTCGGTCGACGAGGTCGTGAACAGCGAGCTGGTACGCGAGATATATACCGGCCAGCACGCGCCGCATGCGGAGGCCACGGCATGAGCGCGACGCTGGAAGTCACCGAGCTGGCGAGCGGCTATGGCTCGTCGGAGGTCATCAGCAATGTCGGCTTTGCACTGGCAAAGGCCGAGACGCTTGCCATCGTCGGCAAGAACGGCATGGGCAAGACCTCGCTGCTCAAGGCCATCGTCGGCTTCCTGCCGGCCTGGCGCGGCCGAGTGAAACTTGCAGGCAAGGACGTGACGCGGGTGGCGCCGCATCTGAAGCGGAAGATGGGGCTGGTCTATGTTCCCCAGGAACATGCGCTGTTCCAGGACCTGTCGGTGCGCGACAATCTCAGACTTGGGGTGCTCACGGACGATGACATGACCGCGCGTTTCGAGCAGGTCGGCGGCTGGTTTCCGGTGCTGACCAAGCGGCTGAGCCAGCGGGCCGGCACGCTGTCCGGCGGCGAGCAGAAGATGCTGATCGTGGCGCGCGCGCTGATGGCGAAGCCCGACGTGCTGCTGCTCGACGAGGTCACGGAAGGTCTGCAGCCGTCCGTCGTCGACCGGCTGTCCGAGGTGCTGGTGCGGGTCCGGCGCGAGATCGGCACCTCCATGATCGTGGTCGAGCAGCATCTGCCGTTCGCGCTTTCGATCAGCGACAGATACCTCGTGTTCAAGCGCGGCGAGATCGTCGATGCCGCCGCAGTCGATCGTGACTCCGCCGCGCGCATCGACGAGCACATGCGCATCTAGCGGATCCGTCGCCGCGAGAACAGCGAGATCAGGACCGGCAGCGTGATGAGGATGACCACCGGCGCCAGCATCATGCCGGTGACCACGACGATCGCGAGCGGCTTCTGCACCTGCGAGCCGATGCCGGTCGACACCGCGGCCGGCATCAGGCCGATGCCGGCGACGACGCAGGTCATCAGCACCGGCCGAAGCTGCAATTCGCCGGTGCGGATGACCGCCTCGATGCGGTCGACGCCCTCGTCGATCAGCTGGTTGAACTGCGACAGGATGATGATGCCGTCCATCACGGCGATCCCGAACAGCGCGATGAAGCCGATCGCGGCCGACACGCTGAACGGAATGCCCGACAACACGAGGCCGACGACGCCGCCGAAGATCGCCATCGGGATCACGCTCATCGCCAGCAGCGTGTCGACCATCGAGCCGAAATTGAACCACAAGAGCACGCCGATCAGAGCGAGGCTGATCGGCACCACGATCGACAACCGTTTGATTGCGTCCTGCAGATTGCCGAACTCGCCGACCCACTCGACGCGTGAGCCCGGCGGCAACTGCACCTGCTCGGCGACCTTCTGCTGCGCCTCCTGGATCGCACTGCCGAGATCGCGCTCGCGCACCGAGAACTTGATCGGCAGATAGCGCTCCTGCTGCTCGCGATAGATATAGGCCGCGCCCGAGACCAGCTTGATGGTCGCGACCTCGCTCAGCGGAATCTGGGTGATGCCGTTCGGCCCCTGCGCGCCGATGCGCAAATTCTCGATCGCCTCCGCACTCTTGCGATATTCCGGCGCCAGACGGACGATGATCGGGAAATGCCGGTCGCTGCCCGGCTCGTAGAGATCTCCCGCAGTGTCACCGCCGATCGCGACCTTGATGGTGGCGTTGATGTCGCCGGGCGCCAGCCCATAGCGTGCAGCCTTGGCGCGGTCGATGTCGATCTGGACCGTCGGCTGTCCGAGCGAGGTGAACACCGCAAGGTCGGTGACGCCCTGCACGGTGGACAGGACCTGCTTGATCTTGTTGGCGGTGTCCGTCAGCGCCTGCAGATCATTGCCGTAGAGCTTGATCGAGTTCTCGCCCTTCACGCCGGAGACGGCTTCCGAGACGTTGTCCTGCAGATATTGCGAGAAGTTGAACTCGACACCGGGAAAGCGGTCGTCGAGCTGCTTCAGCAGCTCCGCAGTGAGCTGGTCCTTGTCCTTGGTGCCGGGCCAGTCCTTGACCGGCTTCAGCGGCGCGAAGAACTCGGCATTGAAGAAGCCCGCGGCATCGGTGCCGTCGTCGGGACGGCCGTGCTGCGAGACCACCGCATCGACCTCGGGCCGCGCGCGGATGATCTTGCGCATCTCGTTGACGTAGGCGTTACCTTCCTGCAGCGAGATCGTCGGCGGCAGGGTCGCACGGATCCAGAGATTGCCCTCCTCCAGCTTGGGCAGGAATTCCAGGCCCAGCAGTCGGCCAACCACCACCGTCAGCAATACGAGGCCGATCGCGCCGGTCATCACCAGGTTGCGATTGCCGACAGCCCAGCGCAGCACCGGCGAATAGATCGCGTGCAGCAGTCGCATCAGGCGCGTCTCGGTCTCCTCGACATGCGCCGGAAGGATGATCGCACTGAGCGCGGGCGTGACCGTGAAGGTCGCGAGCAGACCGCCGGCGAGCGCATAGGCGTAGGTGCGCGCCATCGGCCCGAAGATGTTGCCCTCGACGCCGCTGAGCGTGAACAGCGGCAGAAACGCGGCGATGATGATGGCTGCGGCAAAGAAGATCGAGCGCGACACGTCCGCCGCGGCTGACAGGATCGCGTGGCTCTTCATGCCCATCATCGTTTCCGGTGAGATGTGGCTCTCCTCGGCTGCCGATAGCGGCGTGGTCTGCGTCAGCCGGCGGAAGATCGCCTCGACCATGATCACGGTGGCATCGACGATCAGGCCGAAATCGATTGCACCGACCGACAGCAGGTTGGCGGACTCGCCGCGCAGCACCAGGATGATGACGGCAAAGAACAGCGCGAACGGAATGGTGGCGCCGACGATCAGCGCGCTGCGCAGATTGCCCAGGAAAATCCACTGCAGCAGCACGATCAGGCCGATGCCGACCACCATGTTGTGCAGCACGGTGTGGGTCGTGGTGTCGATCAGGTCCTTGCGGTCGTAGATGCGCTCGATACGCACGCCCGGCGGCAGGATCGTCGAATTGTTGATCTGATCGACCAGTTGCTCGACGCGGGCGATCGTCGGCGAGCTCTGCTCGCCGCGCCGCATCAGCACGATGCCCTGGACGATGTCGTCATTGTTGTTCAGGCCGGCGATGCCGAGCCGCGGCTTCTCCGCCACCGTGACGTTGGCGACGTCCTTCACCAGCACCGGGTTGCCGCCGCTCTGCGACACCATGGTGTTGGCGAGGTCGTCCATCGAGCGGATCAGGCCGACACCGCGCACGACCGCCGACTGCGTGCCGATCTCGACCGTGTTGCCGCCGACGTTGATGTTGGAGTTGCCGACCGCCTGCAAGAGCTGCGGCAGGGTCAGGCCGTTCGCGACGAGCTTGTTGAAGTCGACCTGGATCTCATAGGTCTTGGTCTTGCCGCCCCAGCCGGTGACGTCGATGACGCCAGGCACCGCGCGGAAGCGGCGCTGTAGCACCCAGTCCTGCAAGGTCTTGAGGTCGAGCACGCTGTAGCCCGGCGGACCGCGCAAGCGATAGCGATAGATTTCGCCGACCGCGCTGAGCGGTGAGATCTGCGGCGTGACGTTGCCCGGCAGCGGCGACAGTTGCGACAGGCGATTCAGCACCTGCTGCAAGGCTTCATCGTAGGTGTAGTCGAACGAGAACTGCAGCTTGACGTCGGACAGGCCATACAGCGAGATCGTGCGGATGTTGCGCAGGTTCTTGATGCCCGCGACCTGGGTCTCGATCGGGATCGTGATGTAGCGCTCGATCTCCTCGGCCGAGAGGCCTGGGCTCTGCGTCACGATGTCGACCATCGGCGGGGTCGGATCTGGATAGGCCTCGATGTTGAGCTGGCGGAATGCGATCAGACCTCCGATCAGGACGGCGACGAACATTCCGACCATCAGGAAGCGCCGCTGAACGGCGATGGCGACGAGACGGTCCATTCAGATCGGCACTTTCAGGAAGACAGGCAGGAGAAGCGCATGTCAGCTGCCCGAGGCTGCGCGATCGATGAACAGGCTGCCCTTGGTGACGATCTGCTCGCCGGCGCTCAGATTGCTTTCGACCGCGACCTGATCGCCATTGATCAAACCGGTCTTGATCTTGCGCAGCTCGATCGACTTGTCGGGGCGGGCGACCCAGACGCGGACTTGGTTGCCTTCGTAGATCAGCGCCTGCCGCGGCACCGCGACCGCGGGCTGTTCGCCTGGCGAATAGATCGTCACGTTGGCGAACATCTCCGGCTTCAGCAGGCCATCCTTGTTGTCGATGGTGGCGCGGACCAGGAGCCGCCGTGTCGCCGGGTCGATCGATGCGGCGACGTAGTTGATGCTGGCCTTGAGCGGCCGGCCGGGCAGCGCCAGCACGTTGACGAGAATCTCCTCGCCGACGTTCACCAGCGCCGCATCGCTCTCGCGGACGAAGGCCGTCAGCCAGACGGTGGAGAGATCACCGATCACGAATACCGGGTCGCTCGCACCGGAATTGACATATTGTCCAGGGCCGACCTTGCGCTGCACGACCGTGCCGGCGATCGGCGAGTAGATGGTGATCTCGCGATCGATCACGCCCTTGCTCTGGAAATCGGTGATCGCGGCCTCGGTGAAGCCGAGGATGCGCAGCTTGTTGCGCGCGGCCTCCAGCGCCGTTTGTGACGACCGCATGTCATTCTGAGCCTGAACGGAGGTCGCCTCCGCCTGCTGGAAATCCTTCAGCGGGATCGCCCGGCCTTCGAACAGGTCCTTGGCGCGCTTGTACTGGATGTCGGCGAGGTCGAGGGCAGACTTCGCCTTGTTCATCGCGGTGATGGCGGCGATGAAATCGTTCTGCGCCTGCACGGTGTCGGCGGCCTCGATCACGAACAGCGGCTGGCCCTGGCGCACGGTTTCGCCGGGACGGGCGAGCAGCTTGGTGACACGGCCGGCATAGGGCGAGAAAACCGGTGTCGAACGATCCTCGTCGACGGCAACCTTGCCCTCGGTAATATGCTCGGCACGAAATATCTTCTCGCACACCGGCTCGATCGTCAGCGTCGACCATTCCGCCGCCGATGGCGTGAAGCTGGTGCCGTTGCGTTTGGACTGGCTGGAGAGCTCGATATTGTCCTTCGCAGCCGTTCCCGACCGGAACTGCATGTAGCCATAGCCGCCCGCGCCGGCCATCGCCAGGGCAGCAAGGCCGATCAGCAGCCGCTTGGTGCTGAGCATCTGCGGAGATGGGTTCATGTCAGACGCCATGGCTGGTCAGATCGGCTCGCTTTATCGGTCGACGATTCCGGCTCTGGCGGTCTCATCGTTGCGCTAATAGTGCGGAACTGGAGCTTTAAACAACCTAAAAATCGCCCAACCCGCCTCTGTTTTGCTTTAAAAATTTGAAAGTTGAACGACAGCCGTTCAGCCTGCATTCAGCTGGTTCCGGGCAATCGCGGTTTCACCGCGACGCACCATGGACGCATCGAGCGCGCGGCGGATCGCCGTGACGGTGTTGCTAGTCTGTAGGCCAACCTCCGCGGGTACGCACCTACTCCAGCCTGACGCCCATGCTCCGGATTTGCGTTCCAGCTCGGACGGGCTCGCAACGTCGCGCGTGTCCGCAAAAATCGAGTCATGGTTTTCAAGGCCCTGCGATGGGTGACGGTCCATCGTGCGATCATCCGTTGCAGCTTCGATCCGTTGACTGTGACACGCACATGAATACGTCGTCTCGCGGCGCGAATGCGCCCGAGTCTTGCCGATCGTTTCACCCTCTCGTGAAGAGGGCGCAGGGAAGGCCAGGCGCCGGCTGACGCCTGCGGCCCGCCTGCGAGAAAAAATGCAGGCGGCAGGTACCACAGGTGCAGCCGAGAACGCCCGGCC